>JAKFCH010000063.1:0-48372 GCA_036676765.1 Deltaproteobacteria bacterium | reverse complement strand
GGCGGCGGGCGCCGCGGCCTTCGGGGCCGGCGCGGGCTCGGCCCGGTCTCCCCCGTGATCGTGGGAGTGGCCGTGCGAGTGCCCGTGGTCGTGCCCGCCACCCTCGTCCTCGTCCGCCTCGGGGGCGGTGGGACGCTGTGGGGGCTGGCGCGGCGGCGCGGGGCGAGGGGAGGTCGGGGGCGTCTTGCGACCGAGCAGGCGGCCCAGCAGCGTCTTGAGTGTCGAGCGGATCATGTGCGGCTCCGGGCGCGAACTAACCGGAAGGGCTCGCGTTGCACGAAATTCGCTGGCACCATGGCGGCGGAAAGGCCCTCCTGTGGGCCAGGAGACCGACCGCATGTTCGTCTTGTTGCTCGCAGCCTGCACGTTCGAGAGCGGCGACACCGGCACCGCCGGTCCGACCTACCACCGCGACGTGCGCCCGATCCTCGATCGGAGCTGCGCCCGCTGCCACACCGATCGGGGCCTCTCCATCTCGTTCGACGACCCGGCGAGCGTACAGGCGCTCGCTACGTCCATCCAGGCGCGCACCCAGGCGGGGACCATGCCGCCCCCCTCGCCGGACCCGACGTGCGCGGACTACGACGGCTCCGAGTCCCTCTTCCTCTCCGACACGGACAAGCAGCTGCTCTCCGACTGGGCGGACGCCGGCGCGCCCCTCGGCGATCCTCTCACGGCGCCGCCGCCGCCCGGACCGATCACCACCGCGCCCTTCGACGTCGAGCTGCGCGGCAGCGGGGCCTACCAGCCCACCTTCGACGAGACGGGCAACGACTACCGCTGCTTCGTCCTCGACGTCGAGAACGCCGGCGCCACCTACGTCACCGGCTTCGAGGCGTTGGTCGACAACCCGCGCATCGTCCACCACATCGTGTTGTGGTCGGTCGGGCAGACGACCGACCTGCCGGTGGAGTCCGAGGACCAGGCCGGCTTCGCCTGCGACGGCTTCGGCGAGGCCGGGTGGGACTTCTTCGCGGGGTGGGCGCCGGGCGGCCGGCCGTTCCTCTTCGACGAGGGGCAGGGGATGAAGCTGCGCGCCGCGTCGCGCCTCGTGCTCCAGATGCACTACTACGAGAGCTACGAAGGCGCCGCCGCCGAGGTGGACCAGAGCGGCTACGGCCTCCACCTCGCCGAGGAGGTCGAGACCGAGGTCTACGCGCTCCCGCTCGGCGTCGAGGACTTCGAGATCCCTGCCGGCCAGGCCAACGCCGACGAGGAGATGTTCGTCCCGTGGGGAGACGATTGGGGGGCCGTCACCATCGTCGGCGTGTTCCCCCACATGCACTTGTTGGGGACCGGCTTCGACTTCAACGTCCAACACCCGGACGGGTCGAACACCTGTGTCGTCGAGATGGACGATTGGGACTTCCACAACCAGCAGGCCGTCCGGCTCGTCGAGCCGATCCGTATCGACGGAGGTGACATCGTGACCGTCACCTGCCATTGGGACAACAGCGCGACCAACCCGAACCAGCCCTCCGACCCGCCCCGGGACGTGGTGTTCGGGGAGGGGACGGGGGACGAGATGTGCTACGCGTTTACGTACGGGTACTCGGACTGAGCTGGAGGGAGCTCACGAATTCGGCGCCAAGAGGAGCCCCCCCGGCACCGCGCACGGAGAGGCTCCCAGCTTTGGAATCGCTTGGGAATCGCTTGGAGTTGGTCGGGACCGCTACGGGGTGGTGCCCTCGACGAAGGCGTCACCGCTCCAGGTGATGCGGAATTCGGCCCGGCGGTTCTCGGCCCAGGCGGTCTCGGTGCCGCCCTGCGATCGCGGGCGCTCCTCGCCGTAGGACACCGTGACGACGCGGCTCGGGGCCACCCCGCCCGCGATCAGCAACGCGCGGACCGTGGCGGCGCGCTTGTCGCCGAGCGCGAGGTTGTAGTCGGTGGTGCCCCGGTCGTCCGCGTGGCCCTGCACCTCGACCTTCACCTCGGGGTTGGAGACCATGATCTCCGCGTTCTCGGCGATCGCCGCCTTCGAGGAGGCGTCGAGCGTGGCCGAGTCGAAGGCGAAGCTCACCCGCGCGAAGTTCTGGGCGACCTTCTGGACCGCCACGGGGGGCGCCGCCTTCGCCTCGGCGGGCGGCTCCGGCGTGTAGGTGCCACCGAGGGAGTCGGGGGGCGTCTTCTTGCAGGCGACGGTCAGCGCGAGGAGGGCGATCAGGAGAGGGGTGCGCATGGGGGCTCCGGTGGTCAGCGGATGGGAGGGAGGGAGGCGAGCAGGCTCTGGACGAGCCGACAGAGGACGTCGAGCTCGAAGGGCTTCTCGAGCACGTGCGCGGCGCCGAGCGCGCGCGCCCGGGCGCGGGTGGCCGGCTCCCCGAAGGCGGTGATCACGACGACGGGCAGGCGCTGGTCGAGCGCCCGCAGCGCCGTCACGACGTCCAGGCCGCCGAGCCCGGGCATCCGCACGTCCGTGACGAGGAGATCCGGGAGGGGGGTCTCCACCGGGTCGATCGAGCGGGCCATGCGGCGGAACAGGGCGTCCCCGTCGGCGACGGTCTCGACGGCGTAGCCCCGGCGCGCGAGGGCCTCCGCGAGCAGATCCCGCATGGCGTCGTCATCCTCGGCCACGAGGATGTTCCGCGCGCGAGGCGGCGGTTCGAGGAGGACGATTGCGGGCTCGGCGCCGGACATGCGACGACCCGTTGCACGCGGCGTGCCAACCCCGCCGCCGCAGGTGGAACGGGCCGTTGTCGCGGGGGGGCGGACGGCTCGGGGGCGAGGTCGGGGCGCTACGGGGCGGGGAGGAATGCCCCGTGGGGCAGAATGCCACGGGGCGGGATCACTCGGGGGTGACCCCGTAGCGCTCGAGCTTGCGGTAGAGCGTCTTGCGATCGAGGCCGAGCACGCGCGCCGCCTCGGTCTTGTTGCCGCCGACGGCGCCGAGCACGCGCAAGATGTAGCGGCGCTCGATCTCCTCGAGCGGCGGGAGCTCGGTGGGGTCCTCGGCGGCGAGCACGAACTGGGTCGGGCGCCACGCCCGGACCCGCTCGGGCAGGTCCTCCAGCATGACGACCTCGAACCGCGTGAGCGCGACCGCCCGCTCCATGCAGTTCTGCAGCTCGCGGACGTTTCCGGGCCACTCGTAGGCGAGGAGCTTCTCCGCGGCCGGGCGCGCGATGCCGGTCACGCGCTTGCCCGCGCGCGCCGCGAAGCCGTCGACGAAGTGCTGGGCGAGAAGGAGCACATCGCCGGCGCGGGCGCGGAGCGGCGGCATCTCGAGGTGCACCACGTCGATGCGGTAGTACAGATCCTGCCGGAACCGCCCCTCCTCGACCGCGGTGGCGAGGTCGCGGTTGGTCGCCACGACGATGCGGGCGTCGAACGGCACCTCGCGGTCGCCGCCCACGGGGCGTACGGTGCGCTCCTGGACGGCGCGCAGGAGCTTCGGCTGCAAGGAGAGCGGGAGCTCGCCGATCTCGTCGAGGAACAGGGTGCCGCCGTGCGCCTGCACGAAGAGGCCGGCACGCGGGGTGCGCGCGTCGGTGAACGCGCCGCGCGCGTGCCCGAAGAGCTCGCTCTCGAGCAGGGTCTCGGGCACGGCCGCGCAATTGACCGCCACGAACGGCCCGCCGCGGCGCCGGCTCCGGTGGTGGAGCGCGCGGGCCACCAGCTCCTTCCCCGTGCCGCTCTCTCCGGTGATCAGCGCGGTGGCGTCACTGTCGGCCACCCGGTCCACGACGTCGAACAGCCGGGTCATCGAGGGGCTCGCGCCGAGGAGCCCCTCGAAGCGGGTCGAGTCCGCCGCGGCCCGACGGAGGCGACCGACCTCCTCCGAGAGCGCCTTGTGGCGAGCGGCCCGGTCGATGGCGATGGCGATGGCCTCGATCTCGAAGGGCTTCGTCACGAAGTCCCAGGCGCCCGCGCGGATCCCGCCGATCGCGGTCTCCATCGAGCCGAACGCGGTGATGAGGACGACGGGCACGGCCGGCCGCAAGGCGGTGGCGCGCCGACAGAGCTCGAGCCCGTCCATCCCCGGCATGTTCAGGTCGGTGACGAGCACGTCCACGTCGGTGTGCTCGAGCGCGTCGAGCGCCGCGGCCCCCGTGGCGTGGCCGGCCACGGCGTACCCGCGCCGACCGAGGGCCGACACGAGCAGGTCGCGCATCTCGAGGTCGTCCTCGACCACCACCACGCGGGCTCGCGCGGGCCTCTCCTCCACCATCAGGCTCCTTCTCCTCGCGCGGCCCCGCTCTCCGGGAGGTACACGCTGAACCGTGCGCCCGCGCCGGGGGCGCTCTCCACCTCGATCCAGCCGCCGTGCTCCGCCACGATACCCCACGCGACGGAGAGGCCGAGCCCCGTGCCGTCTCCGACGCCCTTCGTCGTGAAGAAGGGATCGAACACCCGCGGGAGGTGCTCCGCGGCGATGCCGTGGCCCTCGTCGGCGACGGAGACCCCCACCCACGCGCTCGGGAACGCCGAGGGCTGGGTGGGCGAGGCGCGGTGGCGGTGGAAGACCGAGAGCGTGACCGTTCCCCCGTCGGGCATGGCCTGGATGGCGTTGAGCACGAGGTTGGTGCACACCTGCTGGAGCTGGACCGGGTCGGCCGCGGCGGGCACGATGTCGGCGTGCGTGGGCAGGATCACGAGCTCCACGCGCCGCTTCCGGGCGAGGGGAGAGAGGAGCAGGCAGACATGCTCGATCGCCGCGCCGAGATCGAGCGTGGTGGACTCCGGCGACCGGCGCCGCGCGAAGTCGAGGAGCTGCCGCACGATGCCGGTGATGCGCTCGCTCTGCTCGGCCACGATCCGCGCGTTGGCCCGCGCCTCGGCCCCCTCCACCTCGCCGCTCGCGACCATCTTGGCGCGCTGGGTGATCACGTTCAGCGGCGTGCCGAGCTCGTGGGCGAGCCCCGACGAGAGCTGGCCCACCGTCGCGAGCCGCTCGCCGTGCCGGAGCTGCTCGATGGCGTCGATGCGCGCGGCGGTCTCGGCGTCGAGGCGGGCCCGCGCCTCGGCGAGCCGCACGGACATGAGGTTCATCTCCCGCGCGAGCTCGCCGAACTCGTCGTGCTGGTCGAGCTCGAGCGGCTGGGTGAAGTCGCCCGCGCCGACGTGGCGCGCCTTCTCGACGAGCAGCCGCATCGGACGGCCGACGAACTTGATCCCCAGGTAGAAGGTGAGCGCGCCCGCGATGAGCGCCATCCCGGTGGTGGTGAGGAGCACTCGCCGGATGCTCGTGCGGATGTAGGTGCGCTCGGACTGCAGCGACTCCGTGAATTCCAGCGCGCCCTTCCAGGCGCCGCGCACGCGCAACGGCACGTAGGTGTGGAGCGCGCCTTCACCCGCGCGGTCGGCCCAGCTCAGGGTCTCCCCCCGCGCGACCGGCTCGAGCACGTCCATCGGCGCGGACGGCTCGTCGGCCACCGCGGCCCCGGGGGAGAGGTCGACCCACCGGATGACCATCTGGCTCTCCCCCCGGTTGGTCTGCTCGACCACGGCGCGCGCGCGCTCCGGCCCCTCCGCCTCCCACAACAGGACGGTCGCCGGCGCGAGGCCGCGCCCCATCACCGCGTGGTCCCGTCGCATGTCCTCCTCGAACGACCGGGACTCCACGTGGATGCGTTGCAGCGCGTTGAGCAGGTAGATGAAGCAGATGCCCAGCCAGAGCACCAGCGCGAGCTTTCGGGCGAAGCGCATGCGTCAGGCCAGCGGGCGCGCGCCGGCGGCGGCCACGTGCACGAGCGGGAGGCGGCGGGTGACGGCGGCGAGGAGCAGGGGGACCAGCAGCGAGAGTCCGATCGCCACGAGCGCGACGGCGGCGACGTTTCCGAGCGAGCCGTCCGGGTGGGCCACGAGGATCTCGGCCGAGAGGAACGCGCCGGTCGCGGACGCGAGGTGCTGCACCGCGGACTGGATCGACATGAAGCGCGCGCGCTCGTGCGGGAGCGGCACCTTCGACACGAGCGTGTTGTAGGCGACGTTGCGCGCGGAGGTACCGAGCATGAAGCCCACGAAGAGCACGATGACGGGGATCCGCGGGTCGTAGGCGACGAACCAGATCGCGATGAGCACGACGAGCCAGGCGGTCGCGAAGGTGCCGATCCGCACCGCACCGAGCCGGTCGACCCAGCCGCCGAACGCACGCAGGCCGACGAAGCTGAACAGGCCGCCGACGAGGTAGAGCAGGCCGAGCCGCTCGCGGGGGTAGCCCAGGTTGCCCTGGAGGTAGGCGGAGGCGTTGGGGATGAGGATGAACCCCGACATCATGACCGTGGCGGTCAACAGGTACGACCAGCGCACGACGGGCCGCGCGAGGAGCTCCACGACGCGCGGGTGGGCCGGCGCACCGACGAGGTGGCCCCGCATGGGGGGGAGGAGCCAGATGGCCCCGGCGGCGAGGAGGAGGCCGAGCCCGGCCACCCCGAAGAAGGGCGCTCGCCAGCCGAACAGCCGCGCGACCTCGAGCCCGATCGGCACGCCGAGCACCGAGGCGGCCGAGAAGGCGCCCATCACCGCGCCGAGCGCCTTGCCGCGCCGCTCCGCCGGGATCACGTCGGTGACGATGGACATCGCCAGCGCGGTGGCCGGCCCGCCGAAGAACCCCGCGAACACGCGCGCGGCGAGGAGCGAGCCGAGGCCCGTGGCGAAGCCGCCGGCGGCCGTGCCGATGACGAGGCCCGCCATCGCGACGGCGAGCGCCTTCCTCCGGTCGAAGCGGTCGAGCACAGCGGCGCCGAGCAGCCCGGAGAACGCGGCGGAGGCTGTGTAGGCGCCCCCGACCGTGCCGATCGCCGACACGGGGATGCCGAGCGCGACGGCGAAGTCCGGTCCCAGCGGCATCACCATCATGAAGTCGAGGATGTTGACGAACTGGATGGCGCCGACGAGGAAGATGATGGTGCGCTCGGAACGCATCCCGTCAGGACCGGACGAGCACGACGAGGGTCTCCACGTGGTCGGTGCCCGGGAACATGTCGTAGGGCTGGACCGACGCGACCCGGTAGCCGCTCGTGGCCACGCCGCGCAGATCGCGGGCGAGGGTCACCGGATCGCACGAGAGGTAGAGGATGGCGCGGGGGCGCGTCACGACGAGCTTCTGGAGCAGGCCCTGGGCACCGGCGCGCGGCGGGTCGAGCAGGGCGACGTCGAAGAAGCGATGCCCGGGCACCCACTTGCCGGCGTCCTGCACGAGCACCTCCGCCTCGGGGAGGTTGAACGTCGCGTCCCCCGCGGAGGAGCGATCGTACTCGACGAGCGTGGCCGGCACGCCGCGCCGGACCGCGCCGGCGGAGAGGTTGCCGACGCCGGCGTAGAGGTCGAGCAGCCGCGCCGGGGCGAGCTCCTGCAGGATGCGGTCGACCTCGGCGACGACGAGCTCGTTGACCTCGAGGTTCACCTGGTAGAACGACTCGGGCGAGACGGAGAGGCCCATCACCCGCAAGCGCGGATACCCCGAGACGACCTTGCCGCGCGCGAACACGTTGCCCTCGATGGGCGCGCCCTTCTGGGGCACGGCCGTGTCGAGCACGATGGCGACCTTCTCGCCGTCGCTCCGCACCTCCACCTCGCCCGTGGTCAGCCTCCCCCGCAACGAGGCGGCGGCGGCGACCACTTCGGGGCGGGCGAGCTCGTCGAGCGGCACCTCCACGAACGTGTGGGTGCCGGGGAGGGAGAAGCCGAGCGCCCCCTGGGGGCCGACCCGCAGCTTCACCCGCGCGCGGGACCCCACCCGGCGCGGCGAGGGCACGATCGGCGACACCTCGGCCTGGACGTGCCCGCGGCGGAGCGCGTCGCGGACGATGGCCTCCCGGCGGGCGAGCTGCTCCTCGTAGGGGAGATCGGCGAGGGGCAGGATACCAACGTCCACGAGCGGCGACGACATGCGCCGGGCTAACACGGGGGCCCGGTCCGATCGTCGATGTGGACGGGGACGGTCGTCGGGGTCGTCGGCGGATACGTTGAGGTCGTGCGTGCGCGCCTCGCCGACCTCCGCCTCCTCCTGTTCGCCCCCGGCGAGTGGTCGGCGCGGCATTATGCCCGGAAGAATCGGATGGATCTGGTGGCGCTCCAGCCCGACGAGTGGCGTGGAACGGGGGGAGGACAGGATGAAGAGCTTCAAGAAGGCCCAGGGGATGCCGGTGGCGACCATCGCCGAGGGCGCCATCGTCGGGAAGTTCGATGACTTCCAGTTCGATCTCGAGTCGGGGACCATCTACGGCTGCCGCCTGAAGCAGGGCGTGTTCGCGAAGAGCGGGGGCGTTCCGGCGAGCGCGGTGGTCCGGCTCGGGCGGGATCTGGTGTTCGTGCGGGACGAGGCCGCGATCGAGTGGACGGGCGCCTCGCGCGCGCCGGTCGAGGGCCGCGCCTGGGCGAGCGAGTACCGGGGCACCAAGGTGATGTCGCGGCGCGGCGCCGGGATCGGCACCGTCGAGGACTACCTGATCGCGCTCGATCCGCCGCGGGTCACCGCGCTGCTCCTCGACGGCGGGCGCGTCGTGGTGTTCGACGAGGGCGTGGCGGTCGGCCGCAACGCGGTCATCCTCTCCGATCCTTCGCTCGCCGTGACCCGCCCCGAGGGAGATGAGGAGAGCGTCGACTGGTGGCATCGGCTCCGGAGCCTGTTCGAGCCGGCGAAATGACCGGGGTCACCGGGTAGAAATCAGCGAGGTCGACCGTCTGGCCGAGCCGGCTCCGCGCCCACCGCCGGGCGTCGTCGAAGGTAGGGAGCACGCCGGCGACCCAGAGCGCGGCCCCCGCGTTCAACGCCACCGTGTCGGCCAACGGGCCCCGGAGCCCCTCGAAGACGGCCTCGAGACGCGCGGCGTCGACCGTGGCGGTCCCGCTCGGCAACGGCCCCAGCGGGCGCCCGCCGGCGGGGTGGTGGAAGGTGGACAGGCGCCCCTCGCTCCACCGGTGCCCGATGGTGTCGGCGTCGGGACGCAGGTACGGATGCCCGTCGCTCGTGACGACGAGCGCGGCGTCGGCCCCCATCATGCCGAGCGCCCGCGCCATCGGCTCGGTGAGCGCGGGGTCGGACACCCCGACGAAGTGGGAGCGCGGGGACGCGGGGTTGACGAGCGGGCCCAGGAGCGCGAGCAGGGACGTGATCCCGGAGAAGGCAGACCCCTGGGCGTGGAGGGCGGGGTGGAACCCGGCGCCGGGGAGCCAGGCGAACCCGCACTGCTCCAGCGCGTCGTGGGCGGCCGCGGGCGTGGCGTGCACGGGCAGGCCGAGCGCGTCCACCAGGGCCTCGGTGCCCGGCCGCGCCGGCAGGAAGTCGTGCTGGGCCACGGTGCCGTCGCACGCGGCCACGAGGATGGCGGCGCCCACGGTGGGATCGAAGTGCCCCTCCGGCCGCGAGCCGGCCACGTCGAAGCCGATCACGGCGCGATTGTTGGGCGCGACCACCGGGATCGCGTGGCGCCGCACCACCGCCGCGCCGGCCACGAGGAGCTCCGCGCGCAACGGCGCCTCGCCCTCGTCCGAGGCGTCGATCACGCCGTGGGCGTGGGTGTACCCGCCGTAGAGGGACTCCAGGAGATCCGCGAGCTCGGCGGCCCCCAATCCAGCTCCCGCACGCTTTTCGAGCCTCGCCACGCCGACCCCCCCGGGTGAACAGGCCTCGATTCTGTTCCAATCCGGTGCCGAATTCAATGGGCCCGGCGCGAAGTCGTCACGCGTACGCCGCCTAGAACCAGCGCCGGACGCGGAAGATCGTGAGCAGGAAGACCGCGGAGCCGAGCATCATCCCCACGGCCACCCAGAAGCCGTACACCTGGTGAGAGATCGGGATCACGTCGAAGTTCATCCCGAAGATGCCGGAGATAACGGTCATCGGGAGCATCAGCGTGCTCACGATGGCCATGTACTTCATCACCTGGTTGAGCCGCTCGTTCGACGCGTTGCTGTTCACCTGGAGCGCGCCGTTGCAGATGTCGAGGAGCAGGCTCGTCTGCTCCTGGATGTGCGTGAGGTGGTCGAGCACGTCCCGGAAGTAGATCCGGGCGCCGCCGCCGAGATCGCCGTTCTCGGCGTCGACGAAGCGGCGCACGAGCTCGATCTGGGGGAGGGTCATGCGCCGCAACATCAGGATGTCGCGCCGGACGCGCACGAGGTCCGCCACGAGGGCCCGGCGGTGGCTCCGCATGGCGTGCTCCTCCAGGGCGTCGACCCGCGCCTCGAACTCGTAGAGGGTGGCGGTGTACTCGTCGATGACGGCGTCGATGATCGCGTGGAGGAGGCGGTCGGCGTGCGTGCCGATGCGCTCGGGGTAGGTCGCGAGGGCGTGGAACACGACCTCGACCGCGGCGACGTCCTTCGGGCGGACGCTCACCACGAGCCCCGGGCGCAGGAACACCGAGATCGGCACGGTGTCGAGCGGATCGGTGGGGGTGGTGCGGTCGAGCGCCTGGGTGACCACGAAGCCGTGGTTCGGGTAGCGCTCGTACTTCGACCGCTTCTGGTGGTGCGACACGTCCTCGACGGCGAGCGGGTGGAAGTTCCACCGCTCGGACAGCAGCACCAGCTCCTCCGGCGTGGGGTCGAGCATGTCGACCCACACCGTCGCGTTGGGTTGCGGCGCGCACGCGACGTCGATGTGGGCGTTGCCCTCGACCCGGCCGTCGTCATGGAGGATGTGCGTGCGGATCATGGCCGTCCGCACGCTATCCCGTCGTCAAGGGGGCCGACAGGTCAGTAGACCGGCATGCTCGGGTCGATCTGCTTCGCCCACGCGGTGATCCCGCCTTCGAGGTTGATCACCCGGTACCCCTGCTCCGCGAGCACCGCGGCGGCTTGCGACGAGCGCCCGCCGAGCTTGCAGTGCACCAGGATCTCGCGGTCCTTCGGGATCTCGGCGAGGCGGCTCCCCACCTCGGTGTGGGGGATGAGGGCGTCCGCGAAGGGGAAGCGCACGATGGCGGCCTCCGCCTCGTTGCGCACGTCGAGCACGAAGGGCTTCCAGCCCTCCTTCAGGCGCGCCGCGGCGTCGGTGACGGAGATGCGACCGAAGTTCTCGGACTGGATCACGGGGGCCTCCTCGCGCGGCGTGGCCGTCTTGGGGACGCCGCAGAATTGATCGTAGTCGATGAGCCGCTCGATCCGGGGCGCGTCGGGATCGCGCCGGAGCTTGAGCTCGCGGAATTTCATGGTGAGGGCGTCGAACAGGAGGAGCCGCCCCGACAGGGTGGTCCCGCTGCCGAGGAGGATCTTGAGGGTCTCGGTCGCCTGGATGAGGCCGACGAGGCCCGGCAGCACGCCCAGCACGCCGCCCTCCGCGCACGACGGCACGAGGCCGGGGGGCGGGGGCTCGGGGTAGAGGTCGCGGTAGTTCGGGCCGCCCTGGTAGTTGAACACCGAGGCCTGCCCTTCGAACCGGAAGATCGACCCGTAGACGTTCGGCTTCCCGAGGATCACGCAGGCGTCGTTGACGAGGTACCGCGTGGGGAAGTTGTCCGTGCCGTCGACGACGACGTCGTACGGCGCGGCGATGCGGAGCGCGTTCTCGCTGGAGAGGGGCTCCTCGTAGAGGTCGACCTGCACGTTCGGGTTGATGTCGAGGATGCGGTCCCGCGCGGAGACGACCTTCGGCTTCCCGATGGACGAGGTGCCGTGGATGATCTGCCGGTGGAGGTTCGACGCGTCGACCACGTCGAAGTCGACGATGCCGATGCGCCCGACGCCCGCGGCCGCCAGGTACAGGAGGAGAGGGGAGCCGAGCCCGCCGGTGCCGACGCAGAGCACGCTCGCGTCCTTGAGCTTCTGCTGGCCCGCCATCCCCACCTCGGGGAGGATGAGGTGACGCGAGTAGCGGCCGATCTCCTCGTTGGTGAGGGGCGCGCTCACCAGGTACCGCCGGTGCCGCCCGCGATCGACGGGACGATGATGAGGGTATCCCCCTCCCGGAGCGCGGTGGCGTCCTTCTGGAGGTGCCGGATGTCCTCGTCGTTGAGATACACATTCACGAAGCTGCGGAGCTTGCCCTCGGCGTCGCGCAGGTGCTTCGCGAGCCCGGGGTAGCCGTTCGTGAGCGCGTCGAGGGCCTGGCCCGCGGTGGCGGCCTCGACCGACACGCTGGGCTTGCCGTCGGTGTAGGCGCGGAGCGCGGAGGGGATGGAGATGGAGACGGCCATGGGTCAGTCCTCGATGGGTTCTTCGTCCATGGCGTCGCGATCGTCGCGCAGGCGCCAGGAGCGGGTGTCGGCGATGGTTCCGGCCACCACGGAGGTGATGACGTAGCTCATGTTCGGGAGCGCGTGGTCGCGGTCGAAGTCCGAGTAGCGGGCCGGGTGGTCGGGGTGGGAGTGGTAGTAGCCGACGACCTCGAGGCCCTCGGCTTCGAGCGCCTGCTCGGCCCGGAACAGCACCAGCGCGCTCACGTGGTAGCGGTTCGCCGGGCTGTCGGCCCGCTCGTTGACGAGCGACACGACGTGGGTGACGACGTTGTCACCCCGGTGGCCGGCGAGGATGCCGACCACCTCGTGCGGGTAGCCCTCGCGGGCATGGGCGTGGATGCGCGCGCGTTCGGGCTCGCGGAGGATCAGGGCCACAGGTGCTCCTCGGAGAGGTACCGCTCGCCGGAGTCGGGAAACAGGGTGACGACGACGCCCCGGTCGAGCTCCCGGGCCACCTCGACGGCACCCCAGAGCGCGGCGCCGGAGGACACGCCGACGAGGAGGCCCTCCTCGCGCGCCAGCCGCCGCATCAGCGTGATGGAGGCCTCGGTGGGCGCGCCCAGATCGACGTCGACGAGGGCGGGATCGTAGATCCGCGGGACGATGGCGGACGGGAGGTGCTTGAGCCCCTCGAGCCCGTGGAACGGCGAGTCGGGCTGGACGGACACGCAGGTGATGCGCGGGTCGTACTCCTTGAGGCGGCGGCTGGTGCCCGTGAACGTGCCGGTCGTGCCGAGCGCCGACACCCAGTGGGTGACGCGGCCGCCGGTGTCCCGCCAGATCTCGGGCGCGGTGGTGTCGTAGTGGGCACGCCAGTTCGCCTCGTTGCTGTACTGGTCGAGGTAGAGGTACCGGTCGGGCTGTTCCGCCGCGAGCGCCTGGGCGGCGCGGATGGCGCCGTCGCTCCCCTCGAGCGGGTCGGTCTCGACGACCTCGACCCCGTAGGCGCGCAGGATCTTCTTCCGCTCGCGGTTCGCGTTCGCGGGCAGGCACAAGGTGAGCCGGTGGCCGCGCGCGGCCGCGATCATCCCGTAGGCGATGCCCGTGTTCCCCGACGAGGAGTCGAGCAGGTGCATGCCCGGACGGAGGCGCCCGCTGGTCTCGGCATCCCGAATGATCGACCATGCAGCGCGATCTTTTACGGATCCGCCGGGGTTGAACCACTCGAGCTTGGCCCAGACCTCCACCTCGGGCGGTACGACGCCGTCGAGGATGTGGCGGAGCCGGACGAGCGGCGTGTTTCCAATTCGGTCGACGAGCATGGGTGGGGCGCCGACGAAGGTAGGATCAGGCACCCGGTATGGCAACGGGAGACGACGTAGATGTAGCCCCGACGACGAGCGCGAGCAGATCCGCGGGATCGGGGAGCGCGCCGGGACCTACGTCGCCGCACGCGAGGCGCTTGCTCAAGGGATCGACCACCACGTAGCGATCGAGCGCACCGAGCCACTCCAGGTTGCGACGCACCACCGGGTGCGCCCACATGGCCGTGTTCATCGCGGGCGCGAGGACGATCGGCACCGGGGCCGGCACGGCCATCAACACGGTCGTGAGCGCGTCGTCCGCGAGGCCGCACGCCAGCTTGCCGAGCGTGTTCGCGGAGAGGGGGGCGACGAGCACGGCGTCGGCCCACTTCGCCCAGGAGATGTGGTCGATCGCGCTGGTGGACCCGGGGAGGGGCGCGCCGGCGAAGGTGTCGAGGAGCACCGGGTTGCCGGAGAGGGCCTCGAACGTGATCGGCCCGACGAAGCGCGTGGCGTTCGCCGTCATGATGACGCGGACCTCGTGGCCCGCCTTGATCGCGAGGCTCGTGAGCTCGCAGCTCTTGTAGGCGGCGATCCCGCCGGTCACGCCGAGGACGATGCGCATCGGACCCGCATAACCGGAGCCGGGTGCCGGTCGTCGCGCGCCTACTTCTCGAACCGGGGGCGGCCGTCGAGCGCGGTGACGAGGAAGTCTCGATAGAGCTGCTGGGCGTCCTGGTTGTAGTAGATCGCGTAGTGGCCGTCGTCCGGGTACTGGCCGAGGCCCGCGGTGATGGTCGCGCGGTTCCAGTCCGTGGCGTTGTCGGACGTGGGGAGGTCCCGCGGGTCGAGCTCGCGCAGGTCGAGCCCCTTCGGCGCGTTGGCGGACGGCCCGACGATGGGGACCCGTCCGGCGGCCGCGAGCGCCTCGGTGGTGAGCGAGGGGGTCGCGATGTCGGCGAGGCCCTCGGTGAGCATGATGGCGAGCGGCTCGGCGTCCCAGCTCGGCCTCTCGGCGAACCACCACGGGGCGTAGTTGAGCGGGTCGGTGGCCTCCGACAACATCTGGATGAGGCCCACGACCGGGTGGAACGTCGTGAGCTCCTCCCCCTCCTCGAAAGCGAGGAGGTTGGCGATGAGCACGGCGATGTCCAGCGGATCCTTGCGGAGCACCACGGTCATCGCGAGGCCGCCGCCCGTGCCGGAGAAGCCGGCGGCGCGCACGCGGTCACCCAGGTAGGGCGCGGCGATGGCGCCGACGAGCCCGCCTTGCGAGTGGCCGAAGTAGGCGACCCGATCCGGATCGAGCAGGACGGACCCCTCCTCGGTCTGGAAGCGGGCGGCCACGTGGGTCAGCACCTCGGTGAGGTAGACCTGGTCGAGCGCGCCCTGGCGGAAGTTCGTGCGCCCGGCGTCCGGGTTGTAGAAGTTGAAGCTGTCGAGCTCGGCGTTCGTGCCCGCGGGCGCGCGGTCGAAGTGCAGCGGTTGCGAGATGCCGATCATCGCAACCCCCTCGCGGCCGAGGACCGTGCCCTCCTCGTCGGGGCTCCCCGAGTCGGCGAACGTGAGGTAGTCCCCGCCCGTACCGTGGCTGTAGAGCACCACGGGCCACCCCGCCTCGGGCATCGCGCCGGCCTTCGGGACGGTGAGGGCGAACGCCACCCTCTCCCAGTAGGCGATCTCGGGCGCGCCGTCGGGGCCGAAGGCGAACGCGCCGCCCTCGTTGCGGTAGGGGCGCTGTCCGTGCTGCCAGACCGGCACGACCACGGACCCCTCGTAGAGGCGGTAGGGGCCGCGCTCCAGGAGGAGCTCCAGCTTCTGGTCGAGCACGGGGAGGCCGATCTCCTCGCGGATGGCGCGGGCGATGCGGGCGGTCTCCGCGACGGGATCCTGCGTCGTGAACGAGACGGCCAGCGACACCTCCTCGGGCTCCACGCCGAGCCCGACGAGGGTCTCCTCGATGGGGAGGAGCGCCGGATCCCCGTCGACCCCCCACGCCTGGTCGGTGGGCGCCGCGAGCGGCTGGCGCAGGACGAGCGCGTACGTCGTGGACGGGCGCAGCGGGAAGCCGAAGACGGGCGCGGCGGCGAGGAGGTTGCCGGGCTGGAAGGCGGTCGTCGCCTCGGTCCACTCGAAGACGAGGGGCACGCGCTCCCCCCGATACGGGCTGTCGCGGTCGACGTCGACGAGCATCACCGGCGAGTCGAGCGCGCGCGAGCCCTCCGGGGTGGGGAGCAGCGAGGTGTCGATGGCACCCTCGAAGCGCACGTAGATCGGGGAATTGGTGCCGAAGCCGTCGATCTGGTTCGCGGCGGCGAGGTAGGCGTCGACGAGCGGGTAGTCCCCCGCGCCGGGGAATTCCGAGACGTCGGGATGGCCGTCCACGCGCCGCGCATCCGACGGAAAGGGACGGTCGAAGAAGCCCGGTCCCTCCAGCATCGGCGCCGCGCCGACGGTCGAGGCCGAGGTGCAACCGTACGAGAGAAAGACGAGTAGGAGCGGAGGCATCCCCGAAAGTGTAGCCCGGCGGTAGCGGAAGGTAAGGGATGTCCTCTCGTTCGTGGGCCTCCCCACGAAGCGTGCGCTTCTGTCACACTTGGACGAGGCCAGCACGATGCCATTGCACTCCCGCCTCTCGCCCCGGTACCACCGCATCCGTCCTTCGGTGATGGCCGAGCTCACCCGCTCGTCGCAGGCGTTCGTTCGCGCGGGGCGCTCGGTCCTGAACCTCGCCACCGGGCACCTCCCGGGGGATCTCTCGCGGGACCTCCGCCGGGTCGCCGAGGAGTCGTGGCGGGACGGGCAGTACAGCTACATGGGCGGCCCGGGCCTGCCCGCGCTCCGGGACGCCGTGGTGGAGTGGCTCGACATGCGGCAGATCCGCACGGCGGAGGACGTCCTCATCGCCCCGGGCAGCCGCGCAGCGCTCGCCTCCGTGCTCGCCGTCATCTCGGGCCCCGGGGACGTCGTGCTCGTCGATGGCGCCGCCTGGCTCATCTTCCACCAGCTCATCGCCGTGTCCGGGGCCACCCCCGTGCCCTGCCGGCCCGGTCCGGGCGCGGAGGCGCGCGGGATGAAGCTCTCCGCCGTCGACGTGAAGCAGCAGCTGGAGCTCATGCCCGGCGCGCGGGCGCTCGTGCTGGCGAACCCCGTCAACTCGACCGCGCAGATGTACGACGCCGCCGAGCTGCGGGCCATCATCGAGGTGTGCGCCTCCAACCACGTGTTCTGCATCGTCGACCGGCTCTACGGCCGCATCGTGTACGACGGCGGCCGGTTCCCCTACCTGGAGCCGACCCCGGCGATGCGCGAGTGGTGCGTCCTGATTGACGGCGTGGCACGCGCCTTCCGCGGGGCCGGCGGCCTGCGGGTGGGCTGGGCGTGCGGGCCGCGCGACGTGATCGAGGCCGCCTCCATGGCGCAGGAGCACGGGTCCGGTCCGCCGGGGCGCGTCGTCCAGCGCGTGGCGCTCCACGCGCTCCAGTCGCCCTACGACATCGGGCTGATCGAGGAGCTCGAGCAGTCGCGCGACTACATCCTCGAACAGCTCGCCACCATCCCCGGCGTGCGCCCGTGGTCCGTCCCCGCGACCATGTACTGCCTGCTCGATCTGCGCGCGTGGCTCGGCGCGGTCACCCCCGTGGGCTGGGTGGTGGACTCCAGCGGCGACCTCGCCGACTTCCTGCTCGCCGAGGCCAACGTGCTGATCACGCCGAGCGATCTCGCCGGCCAGACCGGGCTCGTGCGGGTGAGCTTCTCCCAACCGTGGGAGGTGCTGACCGAGGCCACGCATCGCATCGGGATCGCCCTTGGGTCCTTGCGCAAAGCCGGATAGAGGGGGGCCCTCTCTCGGAAGGCCCGTGACGTCCGCTTCCACCGCTCCCGTTCCCAGCGCTCCCGTCATCGGGGCCCTCCTCTACGAAGGCAAGGCCAAGCAGGTCTATGCGACGGGCGAGGCCGACTGGGTCGTCCTCCGCTTCAAGGACGACGCCACGGCGTTCAACGGCGTGAAGAAGGCGTCGATCTCCGACAAGGGGCCGATCAACTCGCGCATCAGCGCGCACCTGCTCGGCCTCGTGGCGGAGGCGGGGGTGCCCACCGCGTTCGCGCGATCGCTCGGCGATCGGGATCAGCTCTTCCGCCGCGTCGAGATCGTCCCGGTGGAGGTCGTCGTCCGCAACGTGGTCGCCGGCAGCTTCGCCAAGAAGCTCGGCCGCACCGAGGGCGAGCGCCTCGCGCGCCCGGTGGTGGAGCACTTCTACAAGTCCGACGCGCTCAACGATCCGCAGATCAACGAGGACGCCGCGATCGTGATGGGCTGGGCCGCCGCGTGGGAGCTCGCGTGCATGCGCGAGCGTGCCCTGCAGGTCAACGAGGTGCTCACCCGCTTCTGGGATGCGCGCGGCATCGATCTCGTGGACTTCAAGCTTGAGTTCGGTCGCGCCGGCGGCGCCATCCTGCTCGCGGACGAGATCACGCCCGACGGCTCCCGGTTGTGGGAGCGCGGCACCGGCCGCCACCTCGACAAGGACGTTTTCCGTCGTGACCTCGGCGATCTCGGGGACACGTATCGGGAGCTCTACCAGCGGGTCTTCGGGGCGGCGTACAGCGCCTCCTAGCGCCGGGCCGCGCGTGCCTATCCTTTCGAAGGGGGTGCGCATGCGGGTGAGGCGAGGCATCGGGGTGGCGTGTGTCCTCGTGGGCGCGTGCATGCCCCTCCTCGAGGGGAAGGTCGACACGCCCGAGGAGCAGGGGACGTACGACACGGCCCCGCGCGAGGACCTGCCGCTCCCCGAGGGCGAAGGGGCGGCGCCCTTCGCGGGGAGCCTGGGACCCCCCCTCCGGATGGTGGACCCCGTCATCATCGGCACGACCACGACCACCCGCGAGGGCTCGGCGGGGCCGCCGGTCCGCGTCGGCGCCGGGACCGACGGCGAGGTGCCCGAGGAGGAGGAGGAGGAGCCCGTGCGCGAGCGGCGGTGGCTGCACGGGCACGACGCGGACGCATGGTGAGCGAGGCCCCTCGGTAGCGGCGGACGATGACCGCTACCGGTGAGCCTCAGCCTGCTCCGACCCGTGTTGCCTCTTCGAGCCCCGACACCTCGGTCCCGTGCGCGCGGCACAACTTCGCGAAGGTGGTGAGCGCCTGGGCGACGCACTGGTCCATGTTGTAGTAGCGGTAGGTCGCGAGCCGCCCGACGAAGTGGACGCCCCGGGTCTGCTCGGCGAGGGCCTGGTATCTCCCGTAGAGCTCGGCCGTCTGCGGTTGGGGGACCGGGTAGTACGGATCCCCCTCGGCGACCGGGTACTCCGTCACCGTCGTGGTCTTCCGGTGGTCCTGCCCGGTGAGCCATTTGAGCTCGGTGATCCGCGTCCACGGCTGGTCGTTCGGGTAGTTGATCACCGCCGCCTGCTGGACCCGCTCCACGTCGTGGGTCTCGAATTCGAAGCGGAGCGACCGGTAGGGGAGCGGCCCGAAGCGGTAGCCGAAGTAGGCGTCCACCGGCCCGGTGTAGACGAGCTTGCGGTAGGGCACGAGGCCGTCCACGTCCTCGAAGGACGTGTTGAGCATGAACTTGATGTTGGGGTGGTCGAGCATGTTCTCGAAGAGCCGGGTGTACCCGTGGAGCGGCATCGCCTGGTAGCGGTCGGTGAAGTAGCGGTCGTCCCGATTGGTGCGGACCGGCACCCGCGCGATCACCGAGGCGTCGAGCTCGCTCGGGTCGAGGCCCCACTGCTTGCGTGTGTAGTTGCGGAAGAACTTCAGGTAGATCTCGCGCCCCACCTTGCTCACGACCACGTCCTCGCTGGTGCGGCAGATGTCCCGGGGCTCGGCCACCTTCTGGAAGAAGGCCTCCAGCTCGAAGCTCGTGAAGCTCGTCCCGTAAAGGCCGTTGATGGTGTCGAGGTTGATGGGGATGGGCAGGAGCCGCCCGTCGACGTTCGCGAGCACCCGGTGCTCGTACGGGCGCCACCGGGTGAACCGGGAGAGGTACTCGAACACGTCCTTCGAGTTGGTGTGGAAGATGTGGGGGCCGTAGCGGTGGACCATCACCCCGGCCGCGTCGGCGTGATCGTAGGCGTTGCCGCCGATGTGGTTGCGCTTGTCGATGAGCAGGACCCGCTGGCCGATGCTGGCGAGGCGCTCGGCCAGCACCGAGCCGGAGAAGCCCGCGCCGACGATGAGGTAGTCGAACGGCCGCGGCCGCGCCCGATCGGAGCGACGCCCCGCGCTCAAGGTGCCGCCCGCTCGTCCGAGACCGGCTCGCTCACCTCGTTCAGGAGCCGATCCATCTCCGCCCACGTGGAGTCCCAGGAGCTCTCGGCGAGGGAGGCATCCGCCCGCACCTGGCGCCCCCTGTCCCCCGACGCGCGCTCGGCCAACGCGCGCTCGCACGCCTCCACGAAGGCCCGCGGCGTGTCGGCGATCTCGACGAGGCCCCGCTTTCCGTAGGCGCGCACCACGTCACGGACGGGCGTGGACACGACCGGGAGGCCCGCCGCGAGGTACTCGGGCGTCTTGGTCGGGGAGATGAAGCGCGTGGCCTCGTTGAGCGCGAACGGCATCACCGCCACGTCCCAGTGCGCGAGGTAGGCCGGGAGCGCGTCGTAGGCGCGCGGCCCGAGCTTGTGGATGTTCGGCGCGTCGGGCACCCGCGCCGGATCGATCTTCACCGTCGGCCCCACCAGGATCCAACTCCACGCCGGGCGCAGGCGTGTCACCTCCGCGAGCAGGGGGAGATCCATCCGCTCGTCGATGACACCGATCCAACCCAGGCGCGGCCGCGCGAGGCCCGCGAGGTCCGCGGGCTCGACCAGGTGCCGGGGCGCCCGCGCCCGCGCGAAGTGGCCGACGTCCACGCTCGACGGGAACAGGTGCACCCGCGCGTGGTAGCCGCGCTTGGCCTGGTAGAGGCTGTATCCGCCGGTGAACACGAGGTGCGCGGTCGCGAACAGCGCGCGCTCCTGGAACAGGAGCTCGACGGGCGCGTCGCGGAAGGCCGAGAGCTCGTCCATGCAGTCGTACACGACGGCGCACGGCTCGACGGCGTCCACGAGGGGGAGCATCAGGGGCGTGTAGAGCCACGCCACGGGCCGCTCGATCGCCTCGCTCCGCGCGAGCCGACCGAGCAGCCCCCGGATCGCCCGACGGCTCGCCTCGGGGTCGAGCCCCGGCGGGAGGACCGGCGTGCACACCGTCACGCCCTCTCCCCCCGAGGTGCGTCGCAGCCACGCCGTGCCCGCCTCGATCACCGGCTCCTCCACGTACCAGACCCGCCGGCTCCCCGCGGCGCGGACCATGAGGTGCTGGGGACGTTGGAAGACGAATTGCCAGCGCAGGTGGGAGTAGCAGATCAGGTCGGACATCGTCCCTCCGGCGTTGCGTCGACGTCTGAAAGGTGTTCACCGGGGCGCACTCCGTGGGCTCGCCGTGCGCTCACACGGGGGCGTGCCGCCGGGGGTGCGCGCGCTCGAGCCACTGCCATGCGCTCGCCACGATGTCGTCCAGCCCGGGGTGCGCCGGGGACCAGCCGAGCTCCCGCGCGATCCGGTCCGAGCTGGCGAGGAGGACGGCCGGATCGCCGGGGCGGCGCGGACCGAGCCGGAAGGGGACCGGCACGCCGGTGACCCGCTCGACCACCTCGATCACCTCGCGGACGGTGTACCCCTGCCCGCCGCACCCCAGGTTGTAGATCCGGCTCCGGGCCCCGGCCGCGAGGGCGTCCATCGCGAGCACGTGGGCCTTCGAGAGGTCGACGACGTGCACGTAGTCGCGAACGCAGGTGCCGTCGCGCGTGGGGTAGTCGTGCCCGTGGATCACGACCTCGGCGTAGCGCCCGGCCGCGACCTCCAGCACCAGCGGGACGAGGTGGGTCTCCGGGTCGTGGCGCTCGCCGTTGCGCGCGGTGGCGCCCGCCGCGTTGAAGTAGCGGAGGCTGACGGAGCGCAGGCCGTGCGCGGCGTCGTACCAACGGAGGGCCTCCTCGAAGGCGAGCTTCGTGGCGCCGTAGGGGCTGGTCGGCGCGAGGGGGTCACCCTCCTCGATCGGCTGCTTCACCGGGTTGCCGTAGACGGCCGCGGTCGAGGAGAACACGAGGCTCGACACCCCGCATGCGCACATCGTGTCGAGCAGCGCGAGCCCCGCGACCACGTTCTGGCGGTAGTAGCGCCCCGGATCGCGGACGGACTCTCCGACGAGCGACGCGGCGGCCATGTGCACGACCGCCTCGGCGCCGAAGCCGCGCATCGTCTCCGCGAGCCGGGCGGTGTCGAGGAGATCCCCCTGGACGAACGTGGCCTCGAGGACGACGGCGTCCTGGTGGCCCTTGGAGAGGTCGTCGTAGACGACCACCTCGTCCCCGCGCGCGACGAGCTCCTCGGTGACCACGCTCCCGATGTACCCGGCGCCGCCGGTCACGAGGACCCGCATCCCCCCCTCCAGCCGCGCGCGGGCGGTGTCCAGTTGGCGAAGAAGTCGTCGATCGCCACCTCGAGGGGAGGGAGGAGCGGCGCACGCTCGGAGGCGAGCGCGCTGAAGGCGGGCCGCGGCGCGGGCGCGAAGGCGGCGCCGGCCACGTCGTGCACCGCGCCCGGATCGAGCCCCGCGCGGGTGGCCACGATGCGCGCGAGCTCCGACCAGCTCACGGCGCCGCGGTTCGCGAGGTGCCACACCCCGCGCTCCCCGTCCTGGAGGAGATCCAACGTCGCGCCCACGAGGTCGGGGACGTAGGTCGGGGAGACGATCTGGTCGTAGGGTGCTTCGAGGGTGTTCCCCGCGCCGAGGACCCGGAGCACGCCCATCACGAAGTTGTGGTCGTCCCACGGCCCGAAGAAGGCGCTCGTGCGGATGACGAGCGCCGCGGGATGCAAGCGGAGCACCTGCACCTCCGCTTGCGCCTTGGTGACCCCGTAGACGCTGAGCGGCCCGACGGTGTCGCTCTCCACGTAGGGGCGGCGGAGGGCGCCGTCGAAGACGAGGTCCGACGAGAAGGTGACGAGGGGGAGGCCGAGCTTGGCGCAGATGCCGGCGAGGAGGCCCGCGCCGAGCGCGTTGTCCCGGTAGCAGGACCAGCAGTCGCGCTCGGCCTCGTCCACGCGCACGTACCCCGCGGCGTTGATCACGGCGGAGGGCTGCACCCGCGCGAGCACCCCCTCGATCGCGTCGGCGTCGGCGAGCTCCACCTCCTCCCGCGAGACGAGGACGCACGCGAGGCCGCGGGTGCCGCACACCCGCTCGAACGCCCGCCCGAGCGTCCCGTTCTTGCCGATCACGAGGATGGGTGTCCCCGTCCCCTCGGCACCCTCGAACGCGCCCCCGACGGGCGGGTAGGCGAGGCGGACCCGGCGCCGCCACCACCCGGGCGCGCCGTCCCCCGGCGTCTCTCCGCGCGTGGTGAGCCCCTGGAGGGCGCGCGCCACCGCGGTGGGGCGCGGCGCCGGGCCGCGCACGTCGAACGCGCCGGGCTCGTAGGCCCCGGTGGTGCGCACCACGAGCTTGTCCCAGTCGACCGCGCCGAAGAGCGACCACGCGGTCACCGCCCGCACGTCCGCGCCCTTCTCCCGCGCCGCCAGGGCACCGTTCCAGGCCTCGGCGAGCCACCGCACCTGCTCCTCCCGCGAGCAGTCGAGGCACACCTCGGTGACGGCGAGCGGACGGCCGTAGCGCGCCCACGCCGCGAGCAGGACGGCCTCGTGGCCGGTGATGCCCGGGCCCCAGGCCCGCACGGCCTCGACGTCGGCGTAGCGGTGCCGCCCGTTGCCGCCGTGGGTGTGCGGCGGGTAGGCGGCGAGGGCGTGATCGAGGAGCCGGTCGCTCGTGAGGTAGTAGTTGAGGCCGATCACGTCGGGGCCGCGCTGATCCTGGAACGCGAGCAGCTCCTCGGCCGAGGCGCCGAGCTCGAGGGCACGCCCCCAGAGCGGCGAGTCGGGGCCGAAGCGGCCGCACAGGAGGTCGAACCCGAGGTAGCGCCGTTCGTCCTCGTAGGTGCCCTGGTAGGCGAGGGGTGGGGTCGCGTAGGTCCGCCCGGTGTCGTCCGTCTGGACGAGGCGCGCGTCCGGCACCACCGCCCGGATCGCGTCCATGGCGCGTACGACGCCGCGGCACTGTTGGAGCAGCGCGCGCAGGAACAGGGCCTCGTCGCGCGCGTGGGGGAACCAGTGCCCGTACAACGCGGCGAAGCGGGCGGTGGTCGCCGGCTCGTTCACCGGGGTCCACGCGGTGACCCACGGGTACCGCTCGGCCACCGCGGCGGCGAACCGGGCGAGCTTCTCGGGGAAGGCCGGGTCGAGGAGGTGGGTGTACCGGGGGCCGCTCCCGTGGTGGACGAGCCCGATGATCGGGGAGATGCCGAGCGCGCGGAGGCGCGCGAGTCGGCGGTCGGTCCACGCCCAGTCGAACCGGTCGGGGTGGGCGGGCGCCACCCGCTCCCACAACACGGGGTAGCGCAGGGTGCGGATGCCGAGCGCGGCGATGCGATCGAGGTCGTCCTCGCGATCGTGGTGTCCGCCGAGCCGGAGCTGGTCGAACCAGGCCTCACCCACGCGGTTGACGGTGCACTCAACGCCACCCCAGAGCTCCAGCGGCTTCACGCGGGGATCCGGATGCACGGGCTCCCGCCCGTCTCCACGATCCAACGGGCCGCCGCCGCCGCCGCGGCGTCACGCGCCCGCCCTTCTTCGACGAGCAGGACGACACACCCCCCGAACCCGCCCCCGGTCAGCCGGGCGCCGAGCACGCCGGCCTCGGCGTGGCACAAGTCGACGAGCCGGTCGATCTCCGGCAGGGACACCTCGAAGTCGTCCCGCATCGACGCGTGGGACGCGGACATGAGCGCGCCGAATCGGCGCGCGTCGCCCGCCTCGATGGCCGCCACCGCGGCGAGCACGCGGGCGTCCTCCGTGACGACGTGCCGCGCGCGCCGATCGAGCGGGGGAGGGAGACGCGCGATGCGGGAGAGGTCGTCCGGACCGACGTCGCGGAGCTGGTGCACGCCCAGGGCCTTGGCGGCTCGTTCGCACTCCGCGCGGCGCACGCCGTACTCGCCCGATGCGTGCGCGTGGGTGATGCCCGAGTCGACGACCGCCAGCTCGGTCCCGGCGGGCAGGGGGACCGCGCGCCATGAGAGGTCGCGCGTGTCGAGGAAGAGCGCGGCGTGCTCGGAGGCGAGGCTCGCCGCCATCTGGTCCATGATCCCGACGGGAGCGCCCACGAAGTCGTTCTCGGCCCGCTGGCCGAGCCGCGCGAGGGTCACGTCGTCGAGGGCGAGGCCGAAGGCCTCCCGGAGCGCGCGGAGGAGCGCGATCTCGAGCGCCGCGCTCGACGAGAGCCCGCTCCCCACGGGCACGTCCGATTCGACGCGCAGGTCGAACGCGCCGACGGGGTGCCCCGTGTCGAAGAGGGCCCGCGTCACGCCCTGGACGTAGTCGATCCACCCGCCGCTCCGCACCTCCGCCCCGACGCGGTAGGAGACCGGCTCGGTCGGGACCGCCGCGCTCCACGCCACGACGGCGTCCCCGTCGTGCGGAGCGAGCTCGACGCGCGTCCGCAGGGGGAGCGCGATGGGGAGCACGAAGCCGCCGTTGTAGTCGGTGTGCTCTCCGATGAGGTTCACCCGGCCCGGTGCCGAGGCCCGCACGAGCGGCGGCCGCCCGAACAGCGAGGTGAAGTCACGCAATTTCCACCTTCACGTCGATGAGCTCGCGCACCTTCTCCTCCGGCAACGTGTCGGCCGTGAACACCCCCGCGCCGATCTCGGTGCCGGCCAGGTACTTGAGGCGGCCGGGCATCCGGTAGGGCGGGTAGATCTCGATGTGGACGTGCGCCTCGGGGTGGGGGCGCCCGTCCGTGGGCGCCTGGTGGAACACCAGCAGGTAGGGGAACGGGCGCGCCCAGAGGCCGTCGAACTTGAGGAGGACCGTCTTGAGCGCACGGGCGAAGGCGGCGCGCTCGGTCGGCGACAGGTCCGCGAGCGTCGGCACGGGGCGCACGGGCGCGATCCAGACCTCGTAGGCGTAGCGGGCGAAGACGGGCATCCACGCGATCGCGTCGGGGCTCTCCCAGAGGATCCGCGTCCCCTCGGCGCGCTCGCCCGCGATGAGCTCCTCGAGGAGCCCGCGCCCGTACCGCTCCCAATGCGCGCGCTGCTCCTCGAGCTCGCGGGCGGCGACGGGCGGGATGAACGGGTAGGCGTAGATCTGGCCGTGCGGGTGGTGGAGGGTCACGCCGACCTCCACGCCGCGGTTCTCGAACGGGAACACGTACTTCACGTCGTCGCGCTCGCCGAGGGCGCGCGTGCGCTCCCCCCACACCTCGAAGAGGAGCTCGATCTGCGCGAGCGGCATCGATCCGAGCGACGCCTTCGGATCCTGCCCGAAGACCACGACCTCGCAGGCGCCGCGCCCGGGGCGGGTCTCCACCAGGAGGGAGGGCGGCGGGGGGACGAGCGGGCTCAAGGCCGGGAAGCGGTTCTCGAAGACCGCCACCTCCCAGGGGCCGGCGGGCACCTCGGTGGGTACGGCCGGATCGCGGGTGGGCGCGAGCGGGTTGTACTCCGCCGGTGGGAGGAAGGTCCGGTCCTGCCGATGGGTGGCGTACACCACCCACTCGCCGCGGAGGGGGTGCCAGCGGAGGTGCGACGCCGGTAGCCCCAAGGACGCCGACGGACTAGGGGCCTCCAGACCTTCGGGCAGCGGCTGGCGCGCGTAGAGGTGCAGCGCGCGCCCATCCGGCTTGGTGAGGGTGCGCTTGTGCATCACCCTTCCGGCTCGGGCAACAGGTCGGTGGGCGGCTCGACCTCCTCCTCGTCGGTGGCGTCGGCGACCGCGCTCACCGCCTCGTTGAGCGCCGCGATGGCGGCGAGCGGGATCTTCGGCGTCCGATCGGCGTAGAGGAGCCCGTTGGCCTCCTGCCACGTGTCGGCGAATTGGGTGTAACAATACCCCGCGAACAGCTCGACGCGCCGGACGACCTCGAGCAGCGCCACGAGCTGGATGTGCAGGTCCTCCGGGGTCGCGCAGCGGCTGTACCCCCACGTGGTGGACGTGTCCCGCGCGAGCGTGACGCCGCCGAACTCGGTGAGGACGATGGGGTGGTCCGAGTGCGGATAGCCCTCGAGCACGAGCTGGCGGCCGCCGAACCGCTCCCGGCGGTAGAGGTTCGGGCGCACCTCGGGGGCCTGGTACCGGCGGGCGATCCGCACCGGGTCCACGTCGTAGTCGTGGACGCCCACGATGTCCGTCGCGACGCTCTCCCAGCCGTCGTTCCCGACCACCGGCCGGGTCGGATCGAGGGTCTTGGTGAGGTGGTAGAGCGCCTGGACGTAGTGCCGCTCCGCCGCGTTGGCGGGCAGGTTCGGCACGCCCCACGACTCGTTGAAGGGCACCCACGCGATGATGCAGGGGTGGCTGTGATCGCGCGCGAGCACCTCCAGCCACTCCCGTGTCAGTCGCTCGACCGACTGCCGCGTGAACCGGTACGCGCTCGGCATCTCCTCCCAGACGAGGAGGCCGAGCCGGTCGGCCCAGTAGAGGTACCGGGGGTCCTCGATCTTCTGGTGCTTCCGCACGCCGTTGAAGCCCATCGCGCGCGCGAGCTCCACGTCGCGCCGCAAGGCGGCGTCGCTCGGCGCGCTCATGCCGGTCTCGGGCCAATAGCCCTGATCGAGGACCAGGCGGAGCGGGTACGGGCGGCCGTTGAGCATCACGCGGTCGCCCTGGACGGTGACCGAGCGGAGCGCCGTGTAGCTCCGCACCTCGTCGATCACCGCGCCCGCGCCGTCGAGGAGCGTCATCACCGCGTCGATGAGCGTCGGGCGGGCCGGGCTCCAGAGCAGCTCGTTGCGGCTGTCGTCGATGCCGGGGTCGGACAACGCGATGCGCCGGTTGACCTCGGGGTGTGTCATCTCGTAGGTGTCGTTGGCGAGGAGGCGATCCCCGACCGAGAGCCGCACCTGGAGCCGCAGCCCGGGGGACAGGTCCCCGGCGATGTGCACGAGGAGGCCGATCTCCCAGCGCTCGAGGTTGGGTGTCCAGCGCACCCCGGCGATCCGGGTCGAGGGGACACGCTCCAGCCACACGGTCTGCCAGATCCCGGTCGTCCGCGGGTACCAGATGGAGTGGGGCTCGAGCTGCCAATCCTGCTTGCCACGGGGCTTGCCGAGATCGTGGGGATCGTCGCCCGCGCGCACGACGATCTCGTGCTCGCCCGCCGTCCCGAGGACATCGGTGACGTCGGCCTCGAAGGGGGTGTAGCCGCCCTCGTGGTAGGCCACCTCCACCCCGTCCACCCACACCCGGGCCTCCCAATCCACGGCCCCGAAGTGGAGGATGAGGCGCTCCCCCGGCGCGGCCGGCGTGCCCGTCCATGACCGCCGGTACCAGACCGCCGCGTACAAGCCCGTGTCGTGAACGCCGCTGGCCACGGTCTCCGGGGCGAACGGGACGCGGATGGTGCGGTCCCACACCACCTGGTCCGGCGCGCACCAGCGGGCCTCGGGGTCGATCGCGAACCCCCACTGTCCGACCAGCGAGGTCCACTCGGGGCGCGTCAGCTGGGGACGAGGGTAGCCCGATCCGGACTGCTTCATCTCGTTGGGCCTCTCCGGGGGCATGCTCAGGGATAGGATCGAGCGGCGCGCCGTCCAGCGCGGACGGCGAACCAGAGGGGCGTCGAGGAGGCGGGCGGGTGTGATCCCGATATTGGATCCAACCGGGCGAGCGGCCGACCGCGTACTACTCGCCGGACCGCTCGCGGAGCCAGTCGTCGAGCACGGTCGAGAACCGGCGGGCGTCCTCGATGGGGCCCATGTGCCCGGCGCCGTCGAGGACGTGCAGCCGCGCGTCGGGGAGCGCGTCCGCGAGGATGCGGCAGACACCGCGGGCCGCGCGTGGCGAGCGGGTGCCACAAACCACCAGGGTGGGGGAGGGGATGCGCCAGTCCTCCGCCGCGAGCGTGACATCCATCAGGGCGCGCACCTCGAGGAAGCTCTTGCGGCCCACGGCGGCGAGCGCCGCTTGCCGGACGGGCGGGAGCCGGCTCCACGCGCCCGCGCCGCCCCAGTAGTCGATGAAGCGGGCCACCCAGCGCGCATCGCCGCCGGTCGCGGGGTCGAGGAGCGTGCCGTCGTCCGCCGATTGGATGTCGGCCACCCCTTCGGGGTCGCGCCCGACGAGGACGTGGAAGGCGACGGGCTCGTAGACGACGAGGGAGCGGACGGAGCCGGGGGCGTCGAGGGCCGCGCGCAGGGCGAGCAGGCCCCCGTAGGAGTGCCCGACGAGATGCACGGGGGCCTTTGCGTGGTCGATCACCGCCCGAACGACCGCGAGGTCGGCGGCGAGGTCGAACCGATCCGGATCCGGCCAGGGGGCGCTCCCGCCGTAGCCGAGGAGGTCGGGCGCCAGCACCCGGTGACGCTCCGCGAGGCGGGGCGCGATCGGGCCCCATTGCTGCGCGCCGAGCCCCGAGGCGTGCACGAGCACGACGGGGGGGCCGTTCCCGCGATCCACCAGGGCGATCTCGCGACCCTCCACCCGCATGTCAGTCGGCGTCCCCGAGGTAGCGTACCTCGATCCGCGCCCCGCGCGTGCCCGGTCGGAGGTCCGAGCACACGGTCCCCCATCCGAAGGTGAACCGGAGCGGGCCGGGCTGCGGCGGCGGCGCGTACATCAGGTCGTGCACGCTGTTGGCGAACCACTCGCGCACGATGGCGTCCTGGTAGTCCTTGCGGGCGGTCTCCCACGCGAGCGCGCCCTCCAGGCCCTCGGCGGGCCGCCGCACCGCGTAGCAGAGCTCCAACCAACTGATTCGGCCGCCCGTGGTGCACGCCGTGGCGACGAGGGAGCGCCCGCGGAGGTCGGTGGCCTCGCGCACCCACACGCCGCCGCCGATGCTCCGCCAGGCCGGTCCGAGGAGGGCCTCCGCGGTCGGATCGAGCACCTCGTCGGCGAGCTGCAGCGTGCCGTTGTCCCGGACGATCACCAGAGCACGGGGTTCGTGGTCGCTCCCCACCACGTGCCCGCGAGCGCCTCGTTCTCCGAGGTGTGGCCGCTCGCCTCGTCCATCACGATCACCCGTCCGGACGACGTGAAGCCGAGGAACTCGCCGTAGGCGTAGCCGAGGCCGAAGACGCCGGAGACGCCGATGCTGCCGCGGCGGCGGGTGGTGCCGGTGTCGGGATCGACCTGGATGAGGACGTCTCCCCCGGTGGTCGACCAGTAGAGCATCCCGTCGGGGAGCCCGATGATGTCACCGGACGTGTCGTACTCGCCCGCGGGGACGAGCGGCGTGAGGGCGCCGGTGCGGGTGTCGACGAAGGACACGGCGCTCCCCGCGCCCACGAGCCGGCCGTCGGAGACGAAGGTGAGCCCGGTCATCTCGTCGTCGAGGGAGGCGACGAACGTGCACTCCGCGGTGGTCGGGTTGATGTAGTAGAGCGAGGTGAAGCTGCCGCCGTACATGATCCCGCCGAGATCGATGGCGATGTCGGTCATGCCGCCGTCGATCGTCCGGCCGCGCTCCGCGAAGTCCCCGATGCGGGTCGACCGTCCGGTGGCGGGGTCGTAGCTGAACAGCGTCGTGGAGGTGTTGACGTACACGGCCTCCGTCGCGACCTCGCCCGTGTCGGGGATGACGACGGTGCCGGTGTCGGTGTCACCGGTCTCGGCGGTGTCGGGATCCGCCCCGGTGTCGACCACGGGCCCGCCCGTGTCCACGTCCGGCGCGGGCTCGGGATCTTCCTGCTTCGACGAGAGATCGTAGTCGGAGCACGCCGTGAGAAAAGCTGTGACGAGGAACAATCGCATGGAGGGATCCGGTCTGGCACGCGCGCGTTAGAAGGCGACCGCCGTGGAGGGGCCGATGAGAGCACGTGTATACGTCAAGCTCGACCCCGGCGTCCACGGTTTGACGGGCGGGGTGGCGCGGGATTCCCGCCACTTCCAGTTTACCGGTTGAGGCGGATGGTACGAGGCGGACCAGCCCGCCCCGCACGGAGGGAGTGAGCGTGGGAGCTGAAGAACTGAAGCATGAATGTGGCGTATTCGGGATTGTGGACGATCCCGACGCTGCCCGTCTGTGCTACCTCGGCCTCCACACGCTCCAGCATCGCGGCCAGGAGGCGGCGGGCATGGTGTCGCGGCGCGAGGGCCAGCTGAACGTGCATCGCGGCGCCGGGCTCGTGCAGGAGGTCTTCAACGAGTCCGCGCTGCGCGCCCTCGAGGGGGATGCCGCCATCGGTCACGTCCGGTACGCCACCACCGGCGGGAGCGACGCCCGCAACATCCAGCCCTTCCTCGTCCGCACGAAGGAGGGGCAGGTCGCGGTGGCGCACAACGGCACGCTGACCAACGCCGACGCGCTCCGCGCCGAGCTCGAGGCGCGCGGCTCGATCTTCCACTCCACGTCCGACACCGAGGTGGTGCTCCACCTCCTCGCCGCGAGCGACCAGAAGACCTTCATCAACTGCCTCGTCGACGCGCTGCGGCGCGTCCAGGGCGCCTACTGCCTCCTGTTCCTCACCGGCCGCCGCCTCGTGGCCGTGCGCGATCCCCACGGCTTCCGGCCGCTGGTGCTCGGTCGCCGCGGCAACGCCTGGATCGTCGCCTCGGAGACCGCGGCGATCGAATTCGCCCAGGGCCAGGTCGTGCGCGAGATCGAGCCGGGGGAGATGGTCATCCTCGAGGACGATCGGGTGGAGTCCATCCGCCCGTTCCCTCGCCAGCCGCGTCGCGCCTGCATCTTCGAGCACGTCTACTTCGCCCGCCCCGACACCGTGCTGTTCGGGCGGGACGTGCACTCCTCCCGCGTGCGCATGGGCGAGATCCTCGCGCGGGAGTTCCCCGCCCGCGCCGACGTGGTCATCCCCGTGCCGGACAGCGGCACCCACGCCGCGCTCGGCTTCTCCCGCCAGAGCGGCCTCCGCTTCGACCTCGGGCTCATGCGGAGCCACTACGTGGGCCGCACGTTCATCGAGCCGAGCCAGCGGATCCGTGACTTCGGCGTGCGCCTCAAGCTCCAGCCCGTGAAGGCGGTGGTGCAGGGGCGCCGCGTCGTCGTCGTGGACGACTCGATCGTCCGCGGCACCACGTCGCAGAAGATCGTGCGCATGCTGCGCGAGGCCGGCGCGGTGGAGGTGCACATGCGCATCTCGAGCCCGCCCATGACGGGCCCCTGCTACTACGGCATCGACACGCCGAGCCGGGAGGAGCTGGTGGCGCACCGGATGGACGTCGCGCGCACGCGCGCCTTCCTGGATTGCGACTCGCTGGCCTATCTCTCGATCGAGTCGCTGCGCGAGGCGGTCCAGGAGGACGGCTCCCGCATGTGTGATGCCTGTTTCACCGGGAACTATCCGGTGCTGCCGGTCGAGCCGCGCCCCACCGCGCAGCTGCCCCTGTTCGACGCGCCCGCGGATGCGCCGATCGAGCCCGAGCCGCGGGGGCGGTCTCTGCTATAGTTCCTGGCCCATGCCGTACATCATCGGGATCGATCTGGGCACCACGAACACCGCGGTCGCCGTCTTGGAGAACGGCCGCCCGCGGGTGATCGAGGATGACCGTGGCTACAAGGTACTCCCTTCCGTCGTCTCTGCGAAGACGGAAGGTCGATTCGTCGTCGGCCAGGCGGCCCACAACCTGATCCTCACGCGCCCGGACCGCACCGTGTACGCCGTCAAGCGGCTCATGGGGCGGCGCTTCGATTCGTCCGAAGTCCAGCGGGTGATGAAGCGGGTCGGCTACGCCATCCGGGAGGCCCCCGACGGCGGCGTCCAGGTGCAGGTGGGCGACACGTGGATGACCCCCTCGGAGGTCGCGGCGGTCGTGCTCCAGGTGGCGCGCGGCATCGCCGAGAAGGCGCTCGACGCCCCGATCGTGGAGGCGGTCATCACGGTGCCCGCCAACTTCAACCACGCCCAGCGCAAGGCCACGCTCGAGGCCGCGGAGATCGCCGGGCTGCGCTGCGACCGCATCATCAACGAGCCCACGGCGGCGGCGCTCGGCTACGGCCATCGGCGCAACGTCGATCGGACACTCGCCATCTTCGATCTCGGCGGCGGCACCTTCGACGTGAGCGTGCTCCGGCTCTCCGGCGGCCTCTACGAGATCCTGTCGAGCAACGGGGACACCTTCCTCGGGGGCGAGGACTTCGACTTCCGCCTCGTCGACCACCTCGCGGACTACCTGAAGGCCCGCACGGGCGTCGACATCCACGACGACCGCGCGGCGCTCCAGCGCGTGAAGGACGCCGCGGAGCGCGCGAAGTGCGAGCTCTCCTTCTCCGATCGCGCGAACATCATCGTTCCCCACGTCGCGGCGGGCAAGAACCTCGAGACCGTCATCACCCGCACCCAGCTCGAGGACCTCACCCGGGACCTCGTGGAGCGTTGTGTCGAGGTCGCCCGGGATGCCGTCGCCCACGCGGGCCTCACCATGTCGGACATCGACGAGGTGATCCTCGTCGGCGGGCAGACCCGCATGCCGCTCGTCCGGGAGGCCGTCGCCGGGCTCTTCGGGCGCGAGCCGAGCCGGAGCGTGCACCCCGAGGAGGCCGTGGCCATCGGCGCGGCCGTGCACGCCGCCTCCCTCGGGGATGTCGAGGGCCCCGCCGCGGTCCTCCTCGACGTGGCGCCCTTCGACCTCGGCATCGACTCCGCGGGCGGGATGTTTTCGCGGGTCGTACAGAAGAACGCCCGGATCCCGTGCGCAGAGACCCGCACCTTCGCCACCGCGCACGACAACCAGGACACCGTCCGGCTGACCGTGCGCCAGGGCGAGAGCCGCATCGCCGAGGAGAACGAGTTCCTCGGCGAGTTCATGTTCGAGGGGCTCACCCCCGCGCCGCGCATGCAGACGAAGGTGGGCGTGACCTTCCGCATCGACGCGAACGGCATGCTCCACGTCACCGCGATCGAGGCCGCCACCGGCGAGCGGCGCAACATCGTGATCCGCAACTACGCCGATCGCAACCGCGCGGTCATCGGGGCGGCCGTCCCGCGGGATCCGGGCGCGGGAGCGGGCGCGCCGGTGGCGGGCAGCGCCAACGTGAAGAAGAAAGCGGGGTTCTTCGATCAGCTCTTCGGCGCCGCGACGACTCCGAAGAAGGCGAAGACCAAGAAGCCGAAGGCCGAGAAGGGAGAGAAGGCGGAGAAGGTGGTGGATGCCGCCGCGTCCGCCTCGGCCCTGCGCGCCGATCCCTCGGTCCTGGCGCCGCCGCCGGTGATCCAGGCGCTCTCGATGCCCGTGGACACCGAGGACGAGGCGCTCCAGCCGATGGACGGGGACGATCTCGGTCTGGAGCCCCTCGACGAGGACTCCGCGTTCGAGATGCCGGACGAGTACGCGGCGATGGAGGCCGAGCTCTACGAGCCGGGGCCGCCGGCCAACTTCGGGCTCGCGGGCGCGCACCAGGTGGGCGAGGAGGGGCCGAGCGGCGATCCGTTCGCGGATCTCGGCACGCCCATGGGGCTGCCCGACGCGGACGGCCCGGGTGACTGGGGCATGCCCGACGAGGAGCGGCTGGACGCCGCCGACCTGTTCGGAAGCGACGGGGATCTCTTCGGCGAGGCCCCCGAGGAGGAGGACGAGCAGGATCCGCCGACCGATCCGGGCCTGACCTTCCCCCGGGCCTCCAGCGCGCCGACGCCCCCGCCGGTCGCCACCGCCGTGCCGCCCGCGCCCGTCCACGGGGGCCTGCTCTTCGAGAGCCTGGTCGAGTCCGACACCGACCCCGACACCGTCGCCGACTTCGGGTTCGATCTCTCCGACGCCGCGGTCACCTCCGCGGACGACGAGGCCCCGGTGGAGGAGGACAGCTTCGGCTTCTCGTTCGAGGATCTCGAAGGGCCGGTGGTCTCCGAGCGTGCCCCGCCGCCGATGCCCGAGCCCCCCTCTACGAAGGCGCCCCCGGCGCCGGTCCGCCTGAACGACCGCGTCCAGGGGGGGGACGCCACCGAGATCTTCCGACGCCCCGTGCTGGACGACGACACGCACGGGTTCGCGTTCCCGATGCCCGAGGGGGAGCTCGCGCGCGAGGACCTCTCCAAAAAGCCGCGCAAGCCCGCCCGCGTCAAGCTCCAGTACCGGGAGCGGGCGCTGCTCGTCGCCGAGTACACCGAGAACATCCAGCGCGGCGGCGCGTTGATCCGCACCGAGAAGCCGCTCGCCAGCGGGCGCGAGTGCGTGTTCGAGATCAACGGACCGGGCCTCGCCGAGCCGCTCGTCATCCCGGCGTGGGTGTCCCGGGTGGTGGTGGACGGGATGGAGGTCCAGTACCGCCTCGACGCCGGGGAGCGGTCCGCGCTCCTGGCCCGCCTCGCGGAGTGACGCCCCGAGCCCGTCGGAGCCCGCGGCGGCGCGGGGCCTCCGTCGGGTGCGCGGTGGGATAGGAGGGGCGGATGTTCGCCACTGCCGCTGCTTCGAACCCGGCTCCCGACGCCGCGCAAGACCTCGCTCCCGCTCCCCACGATCCCGAGGCGAGCTGCGATCGCCTCGCCGGTAGCTGGCACATCTGGCAGCTCCGCCGGGGCCATCGCTTCTCGGCCGACGACATGTTGACCGCGTGGCTCGCTGCCGACGTGGCGCCGGACGCGCTCGATCTGCTCGATCTCGGCGCCGGCATCGGGTCCGTCGGCCTGATGACCCTCTGGCGCATGGGCGCCGCGGCGCGCCTCACGATGGTCGAGGCGCAGGACGTGAGCCACGCGCTCGCCCGGCGCACGGTCGCCACCAACGGGCTCGAGGACCGCGTCACCCTGCGCCTCGCCGATCTCCGCGATCCCGAGTCGGTGCCCGAGGCCGGCCGCTTCGACCTCGTGACCGGGAGCCCGCCCTACATCCCGCTGGGCAAGGGCGTCGTGTCGCCGGTGCCGCAGCGCGCGGCCTGCCGGATGGAGCTGCGCGGCAGCATCGTCGACTACGCGCGCACCGCAGCGCGTGCGATGCGCCCCGACGGGTGGTTCGTCGCCTGCTTCGCGTCGGTCGACCCGCGGGGAGACGAAGCGTTCGCCGCCGCCGGGCTCCACCTCCACGTGCGCCAGGAGGTCGTGTTCCGCGCGGGCCAGGCCCCGATGATCACGCTGTTCGCCGGCCGCCACGTGGCCGGCCCCCTCGATCGGCGCGCCCCGCTGCTCATCCGTGACGCGGCCGGGCAATGGACGGACGAATATCTCTCGGTCCGGGAGCGAATGGGCACGGTCGTCACCCGCCCGAGTGGAGGAGCCTCGTGATCTCGGCCTTCTTGTCGGCCCTGTTCGGGCGTTGCCCGGCGTGCGGTCGCGGCAAGCTCTACAAGTCGTTCCTCACGCTCAACGAGACCTGCCCCGTCTGCCACGTCCGCTTCGAGCGGTGGAGCGGGAGCTGGACCATCCCGACCGTCATGGGCTACGGCTCCGGCGCCCTCTTCGCCATCGCGCTCGGCTACACGTTCCACCGGATGGGGCGGCTCGAGGGCTCCGAGAACATCATCATGCCGGCGACCATCGCATTCACGGCGCTGTTCTACCCGGTGTGCAAGAACGTCAGCATGTTCATGCTGTTCCAGAACGGGTTCATCTTCGTCGACCCGCCCACGCTCGTGCGGGAGGGCGGGGCGCCCCTCCCGGACCCAGTCCCGCCGGGCCTCGTCGTGCCGGTCTCCGTCGGACCGGGCTCCTACACCACGACCGGATCGCTCCCGCACGACGACGAGCCCACGACGCACGACCACCGGCAATCCGACCAGGACGACCCCACGGACGGCGGGCGCGCGGCGTAGGATCCGGGAATGACCCCCCACGTCCTCGTCCTCGGCGGCGGACCCGCGGGCGCCACCACCGCCGCCGTGCTCGCGAGCCACGGGGCCAAGGTCACCCTCGTCGAGCGCACGCGCATGCCGCGGCACCACGTCGGGGAGTCGCTCCAGCCGGCCTCGATCGCGCTGCTCGACCGCCACCTCGGGCTCGGCCCCGCCATCGCGGCGATGCGCTACCCCCGCAAGTACGGCGCCGCCTACGTCTGGGGCGAGACCCGCGATCCGTGGACCGTGCTGTTCGACCCGCGGCTCGAGACCGACCTCCCCACGCTCACCGAGGCGGGGATGCTCGCCGGGGGCTACGAGCACGCCTACAACGTCGAGCGCGCCTCGTTCGATCACCTCCTGCTCCAGGAGGCCGCGCGCCGCGGCGCCGACGTGCGCGAGGCCGTCGAGGCCGTCGCGGTCCTCGAGGAGGACGGGCGCGTGGTGGGGGCGCGGCTCCTCGCGGACGGGCGCCACGAGGACGTGCGCGCGGACTTCGTCGTCGACGCCACGGGCCAGCGGTGCTTCCTGGGCCGGCACTTCGGGCTCACGCGCACGGTGCCCGATCTGCGCGCCACCGCCACCTACGCGTGGTTCGACGGCGCGGGCGGGTTCCCCGGCCCGCTCCACCGCCACATCCAGTGGATCGTGACCGTGCCGGACGGGTGGATCTGGTTCATCCCCATCGGCCCCGATCGGACCAGCGTCGGCGTCGTGACCCGCGATCGGTCCCGGGTGGACGAGGCCCGCTTCGACGCCCTCCTCGCCAGCTCGGGGCTCCCCCTGGCGGGCGCGCGGCCGGTCCTGGGTTTTGAGGGTGCGCGCGCGGGAGAGCGGCTCCATTTCGCCCGCGACTGGTCGTTCACGCACGCCCGGCTCGCCGGCGACGGGTGGATGCTCGTCGGGGACGCCGCCGCGTTCGTCGACCCGATCCTGTCCGGCGGTGTGGACTTCGCCGTGCGCGGCGGGTGCCAGGCCGCGTTGGCCCTGCTCCGCGCCTACGGGGACGAGGCGGCCGATCGCGCCGCGCTGCTCGCCACCTACGAGGCCGACGTGGCCAAGGACTACAAGGCCTACCTCCGGCTGGCCCGGTACTGGTACGGAAACAACCGCTCGGTGGACGGCTTGTTCTGGGAGGCCCACCGCGAGATCCCGCCCTCCGCGGTCTCGACGCCCTACCGTGCGTTCGTGTACCTCACGACGGGCCAGCTCGCCGCCGACCGGCACCTGCGGGTGTTCCAGGACTGGCAGGAGCGCAAGATGTTCCGCGCGCTCGGCGTGGACGCCGACGCCGTGCAACGCGCGGCCCGCGCCCGCACGCCCCCTACGTAGGGGCGCGCTCCCTCCTCGCCGCCCTCGCGTCCGAGCTTTCCCGCGTCTGCGACGTCCCTACATTGCCTCCGTGACGAGCGCGGCCGACTTCCTGCCACCCGATGCCGCGGATCTCGACGCGTTGAGGGTGGCCGCGGACGGCTGCCGGGGCTGTTCCCTCTGGGCGTGCGCCACCCGGGCGGTGTTCGGCGAGGGGCCGCCCGACGCGCCGCTGATGTTCGTCGGGGAGCAGCCGGGGAACGAGGAGGATCTCACCGGCCGGCCCTTCGTGGGCCCCGCGGGGCGCCTCCTGGACCGGGCGCTCGCGGAGGTGGGCATCGACCGCTCCGAGGTCTACGTCACCAACGTGGTGAAGCACTTCCGCTCGGAGCCGCGCGGGAAGCGGCGCATCCACAAGCGCCCGGGGCAGGAGCACATCGACGCGTGCCGGCCCTGGCTCGACGCGGAGATCGCGCGCGTGAGCCCCGCCGTGCTCGTGTGCCTCGGCGCCACGGCCGCCACCGCGCTCCTGGGCCCTCACTTCCGCCTCACCCACGCGCGGGGCACCTTCGTCGCCTCGACGCTCGCCCCGAGCGTGATGGCCACGGCGCACCCCTCCGCCGTGCTCCGCGCGCCCGACGACGCGGCGCGGCGCCTCGCCTACGCGGACTTCGTGCGCGATCTCGGCAAGGCGGCCGAGCGGCTGCGGGGGTTGGTCGAAGCCGGATGATGAAGGGCTCCTTGGACCGGGCGCGGAGGGGCTCGCTACCCCCTGTGCATGCGGTGGCCCGGGCCCCCTGCGTCGGATACGTCGGCCCGCCACGAGGATGGCGCCTTGTACTACGACAACCCCTACGATCGCGGTGTCGTGTGGGAACGCCTCGGCCAGGAGGCCTTCGATCTCGTGATCATCGGGGGCGGCGCGATCGGCGCCGGAGCCGCGCGAGATGCCGCGTTGCGCGGCCTCAAGGTCGCGGTCGTCGAGGCGGACGACACCGCGTCGGGCACCTCGTCGCGGTCGTCCAAGCTCATCCACGGCGGCCTCCGCTACCTCGAGCAGGGGGATCTCTCCCTCGTGTTCGAGTCGGTGAGCGAGCGCCGAATCATGATGCAGATCGCGCCCCACCTCGTGCGGCCGCTCGGCTTCCTCTTCCCGATCTACGCGTCGGATCCGGTCCGGCTCGCGACCTTGCGCCTCGGGCTCATCGTCTACGAGGGGCTCGCGCTGTTCCGCTCGCCGAAGCGCCACAAGACGCTCTCCGCCGCCGAGGTGCGCGAGGAGGTGCCGCAGCTCCGCAAGTCCGGCCTCCACGGCGGGCCCTTGTATTGGGACTGCATGACGGACGACGCCCGGCTCACGCTCGAGACCCTCCTCGATGCACGCCAGGCCGGCGCCACCGTGCTCACCTACGGAAAGGTCACCGGGCTCGTCCACGGCGCGGATGGCAAGGTCACGGGCGTCACGGTGATCGACGTCCTCGATCGCGGCGCGGCGCCCCGCTCCGTCGAGGTCCGCGCCTCCGCCGTCATCAACGCCACCGGCCCGTGGTCGGACCGCACCCGCTCCTCCGTCACCCAGCAGAGCCACCAGCTCCGCCTGACGAAGGGGGTCCACATCGTCGTCTCGGCGGCGCGCCTGCCGGTCCCGCACACCATCGTCTGCTTCCACCCCAAGGACCAGCGGTTGATGTTCGTGATCCCGTGGGGGGAGCAGATCTACATCGGCACGACCGACACCGACTACGAGGGCGATCCGCGCGAGGTCGCCGCGGATGCCGCCGACATCGACTACCTCCTCCAGGCGGTCGACGCCTACTTCCCCGACGTGCACCTGCGTCCCGACGAGATCACCGCGACGTGGGCGGGGCTGCGGCCCCTCATCCGCGCCGAAGGTGTCGCGCCCTCCCAGGTGTCGCGCGAGCACGTCATCACGACGGACCCCGACGGCCTGATCAGCATCGCCGGCGGCAAGCTGACCACCGCGCGGCGCATGGGCGCCGAGGTCGTGGAGGAGGCCGTCGAGTGGATGAAGAAGTCGGGCCACCCCCCGGCCACGCTCCGCACCGTCAACACCAGCCAGCTCCCGCTCCCGGGCGCGGTCGGGTGGCCGGCGGACGACGACGGCACCGAGGTCGCCCAGAAGGTGCTCGACGCCGCGGGCGGCTTGCTCGAGCTCTCGACGTGCCGCTACCTCGCCGATCGGTACGGCACCCTGGCGATCGACCTCGTCCGCGCGGCCGCCGCCGACCAGCGGCTGCTCGAGCCGATCCTCCCCGGGCGCCCCGAGATCGTCGGCCAGATCGACTGGGCGGTCCGCTACGAGATGGCGATGACCGTGACCGACTTCATGGAGCGGCGCACCCAGATCTTCTTCCGGGACACGGACCAGGGGCTCGGCGCCGTCGACCTCGTCGCCCGTCGTATGCGCGAGCTGCTCGGCTGGTCCGAGGAGGAGGCGCGGCGCTCCGCCGACGCCTACCGGGACGAGGTCGCGCTCAGCCGGCGGTGGCGGGCGAAGGAGCCTTAGTCGCCGACGAAGTCGACCTCGCCGCACGCGGGCAACCAGCCGGCCTCGGCTCCGCGGCGGAGGAGCTCCCGGATGCCCTCGCGGCCGTCGGCGCCGTAGTCGAGCGTATCGGCGTTGGCGTACAGCGAGAGGTAGAGGTCGACCGCCTCGCGGGTCTTCAGCGTGCCGCCGCGGGCGAGCAGCCACGCGATGGCGTCCTCGCGGTGGGCGAGGCCGTGCGCGACGCTGGCGCGCATCACCCGGTCGGCGCGCGCGATCACGTCGGCGTCGAGATCGCGGCGGATCACGTTGCCGCCGAGGGGGAGGGGGAGGTGGGTGGTGACGAACCACCAGTCGCCGATGTCGAGGAGCTGGACGAAGCCCTCGGCGGCGTAGGTGAGGCGGCCCTCGTGGATGATCAGCGCGGCCTCGACCTCGCCGGCGCGGAGGGCGTCGAACTGCAGCGAGGTCGGCGCGATCGGGATGACCACGGGGTCGAAGCGGGTGATGAGCCGCAGCACGAGGCAGGCGGTGGTGGTGAGCCCCGGCACGGCGATGCGGCGGCTCTCGAGCAGGTCGCGCATCTTCCGCTCGCCGGCGGTCGCGAGCAGCTCCGGCTTCGCGACGACGACGGGCCCGTAGCCGCGGCCCACGCTCCCCCCGTGGGCGAGGAGCTGGTAGGTCGCCGCCACCGACGGGTAGTGGGCGATGGAGATGGCGGTGACGTCGGGGCCGTCGCCTTTCGCCATGCGGTTGAGCTTGTCGGTGTCGCTCGACACGACCTCGAACGTGAGGCCCTCGGTGTCGATCAGCCCCTCGGTGATCGCCCGGAACATGAAGAGGTCGTCGGCGTCGGGAGAGATGGCGCAGCGCAGCTTCACGGGGGCTCCTGCCGCTCCGTTATCGCGCGCGTGCCCCTCGGGGCGGCCACGACGTGGAACAGCGGGTCGGATCAGAGCGTGATCGGATCGGCGATGCGCTCGTTGGTGCGGCGGAGGCGATCGCCGAGGGCGCGCATCATCTTCCACAGGAGCTCGTTCCCGAGCTCGGGCTCGCGGCGGCAGAAGTCGCGGAGCTGCTCGGACGAGACGCTGATGGCGCTCCCGAAGCTCACGCCGGCGACCGAGGCGGAGCGGGGCTGGTCGTCGGCGAGGGCGAGCTCGCCGAAGTGTTCACCGGCCTCAAGCCGCGCGACCTCCACGCCGTTGACCTGCACCGATACCTCGCCCTCGAGGATGACGTACATGCTGGTGCCGGGGGAACCCTGCTCCACGAGCACCTCGCCGGGGGCGAAGTAGTGCTCCTCGACGATGCGCCCGACCTGCAGGCGCGCGGCGTAGGGGAGGTCCTCGAAGAGGAACAGGGTCTCGAGCATGCCCGCGCGGGCCGCCATGTCGTCGCCACGGTCGCTGCCGGCGGGATCGATGAGGATCACGGTGATGTTGTCCGGGCCGCCCCGATCGAGGGCGGCCTGCAGCAAGGAGTCGACCGCGCCTTCGAGATCGGCGGACCCGCCCTCTTCGAGCATGAGCTCGGGAGCGACGACGTCCGAGAGCCCGTCCGAGCAGAGGAGGAGGCGATCGTGGGGGTGGAGATCGACGGCCGCCAGCGAGGGCTGCACGGTTGGGTAGAGGCCGACGGCGCGGGTGATGACGTGCCGGTGGCGGGACGAGCGGGCCTCCTCGTAGGACATCTTCCCCGTGCGGACGAGCTCGTTGACCATGGAGTGGTCCTCGGTGAGCTGCCGGAGCTCGGCGTCGCGGACGAGGTAGGCCCGCGAGTCACCCACGTGCGCGAGGAAAGCGGTGCCGCTCCCCACGACGAGCGCGACCACGGTGGTGGTCATGCCCGCGCGGCCTTCGGCCTCCGCGGTCTCGTAGATGCGGCGGCTCGCGGTCTGGAGCACCTCGTCCATCGAGGCGAGCACCCCGTTGCGGGTGTCGAGGGTGGGGGACTCGGCGTAGGCCGCGAGGCGGAGGCCGATCAGGGTGGCACCGTCTCTGAAGCTCTCGACGCAGAGGGCCGACGCGACCTCGCCGCAGGCGCGCCCGCCGACGCCGTCGGCGACGACGTAGATGCCGGACTCGGGGAGGGTGAGGAGGGCGTCCTCGTTGTGGTTCCGCTTCTTGCCGGGATCGGTTCGGGCAGCCAGCGTGCGCATCGCGCCGTTGTACCACGGAGTCCGGACGCAGGCTGCGGCTCCTGGCGTGCGTTTCGTTCAGTCTTGACTGAATGAACTGACGGGCATACCGGGCCGGATGGTCGAGAACGTGGTCCTGGGTCCGGAGGAGAAGCGCTTCATCGAGGAGATGGGGGTGCATTTCGCGTCGCACGGGGTGCCGCTCATCGGCGGGCGCCTCCTCGCGTTGCTCCTCCTGGCGCCGCGCCCGCTCACGCTCGACGAGATCGCAGGCCTGCTCGTCGTGAGCCGGGCCTCGGTCAGCACCAATTCCCGGCTGTTCATCCAGGTGGGGATCGTGGAGCCGTGGACCCTCCCCGGGGATCGTCGCCGCCATTACGTCTTCGCCCCGAACGCGTGGGAGCATCGGCTCCACGCCGGTCGAGCGAGCGCGGCCGCGCTCCGTCGGATGGTCCAGTCGGCGCAGGCTGCCGTCTCCCCGGACAACGAGGTCGCGCGGGAGAAGCTCCGGGTGGCGGGGGCGTTCGCCGAGTTCCTCGAGGGCGCGTCGGCCGACATGATGTCGCGCTGGCGGGCGCTCCACCTGCAGATGGAGGCCAGCCGATGACGCCCCAGGTCGAGATCGAAGGCTACGCCGAGGTGCGTGCCAGCGGCCTCCTCGGCGTCGAGGGCACGCCGTGGACGCTGGTGGAGCGCGCCCGCCCCCGCTTCGCCATCCCCATCGGCGACCGCGTCACCGTCGAGGCCGTGGTGGAGGCCGCCTTCCAACAGGGGCGGGACAACACGGACGAGGCCGCCGAGCTCATGCTCGCGTCCGACTTCGGCCCGCTGCTCGAGCTCGCGGGCTGCAGCTACGAGCCCGAGCCCCGCTACGACCAGGTGGGCGACTACCTCTCCGTCGAGCGGCTGCACATCGATCTGAACCTGAAGTCGGTCGATCTCACCATCGGTCGCCAGGCGCTCAACTGGGGCTCGGGGCTCGTGTTCCACCCCACCGACCTGTACGCCGAGGTGGTGGCGACCGAGCCCTGGCGCGAGCGTCGTGGCGTCAACGCCGTGAAGGCGGCCATCCCGGTGGGCGACCACCAGATCACCGCCGTCGTGGCCGTGGACGACGATCTCTCGCCGCTCTACGCCGAGGAGATCGGCGCGCCGGACGTGTCGGCCGCCGTGAAGGCGACGTTCCGCGTGGGCGGCACCGACCTCTCGGCCGTCGGGCACGTCGCGTCCGACGAGGACTGGTTCGCCGGCGCCGACCTCCGCGGGAACCTCGGCGTGGGCTGGTGGGTCGAGGGCGGGTGGCACGGAAAGGCCGGCGCGGCCGAGGTCGTGGCCGGCGTCGACTACTCGTTCGACGTGCTCGACTCGTTGTTCGTGGCCGCCGAGTACCGCTACGACGGGACCGGCGCGCGGCCCGAGGATTACGACTACGCCGCGCGGTCGGGTGGCGTCTCCAACCCCTTCGACTGCCCGTTCCTGGAGACGACATCGGTGCCCGACGAGCCCCGGTTCACGCTCGGACAGCACTATGCCGACGCCCTGGTCCGGCTCGCCGTGACCGAAGACTTCGGCGTCTCCGGCCTCGTGCTCGTCAACCTGCTCGACGGCACCGGCTACGCCGTGCCGGACGCCTACGCGAACGTGGGCTCCCACGCGACCGTGCACCTGGGCGCCCAGATCCCCTTCGGCGAGGACGGCGAGTTCCGCCCCGCGGCCGAAGACCTGACCTACTCCTCCGGCGCGTACTCCGCCGACCTCTCCGGACTCCTCCCCGACGCGACCCTGCTCGGGTGGGTTCGTTACAGCTTCTGAGGCACGGCCCCGAGGCGCTGCTCTCCCGAGGAACCCATGTCGCTCTGCAAGCTTCGAAACGTCAAGAAGACCTACCCCATGGGTGATCTCGAGGTGCACGCCCTCCGCGGGGTGGACCTCACCGTCGAGAAGGGCGAATTCACCGTCATCGCGGGCCCGTCGGGATCCGGGAAGTCGACCGTGCTCAACCTCATCGGCTGCCTCGACCGCCCGACCGCCGGCGAGGTGCTCCTCGAGGACAAGCCGGTCGCCCGCATGGGGGACAACGAGCTGGGCGCGCTGCGCGCGGCGCGGATCGGCTTCATCTTCCAGAGCTTCAACCTGATCCCGGTGCTGACGGCGTTCGAGAACGTCGAGCTCGCGTTACGACTCGCGGGCCACACGGAGCGGTCGAAAGAGCGCGTGGAGCAGGCGCTCCGCGACGTGTCTCTCGGCGACTACATGCACCGCCGGCCGGCCCAGCTCTCCGGTGGGCAGCAGCAGCGCGTCGCCATCGCGCGCGCGCTCGTGAAGTCGCCGGCGCTGGTCATCGCGGACGAGCCCACCGCGAACCTCGACAGCGTCAACGGACGCGCCATCCTCGACCTCATGCGGGAGATGAACGAGCGCGACCACATCACGTTCCTGTTCTCGACCCACGACCCGATGGTCATGGAGCGCGCCAACCGGGTGGTAAAGCTGGTCGACGGCCTCGTCGTCGAGGACGATCGCCGGGGCCGGGCCGTCGCCTCCAGCGCGGGGACCGCGTCGTGATCATGATCGCCCAGCTCGCGCTCCGGAACCTGTTCCGCAACGTGAGCCGCACGCTCATCACCTCGGTGACGGTCGTGTTCGGCGTCGCGCTGCCGATCCTCGGGTGGGGGATGGTCGACGGGCTCGACGAGAACGTGGTACGCGCCGCCCGCACGACCACGGCGGGCGAGGTCCTCCTCCGCCCCGAAGCCTACCCGACGGACGGCATCGAGTTCCCTCTCTCGAAGGCCGAGGTGGTGCCGGCCGCGCTGACGGCGAAGCTCGACCAGCTCGCGTCGGAGGGCGGCGCGTGGACCGCGCGCACGGTGTTCCCCGCCCGGCTCGTGAAGGGCGCGGAGGCGGTGCGGGCGAGCGGCAACGTGTACGACGCCGCGACCGACCCGACGGTCTTCCCGCGGGACGCCTGGGCGCTCGAAGGGGCCTGGCCCGGCGCGGGGGCATCCGAGGTCGTGCTCGGCGCGGGCCTCGCGCGGCTCATCGACGCAAAGGTGGGCGACGACGTGATCGTCGAGGCCCGGACCTTCCCGGGTGCCCTGAACGCCCTGACCTTCCGCGTGTCGGGTGTCGTGAGCACCGACAACGCCGGCCTCGACAACCTGGGCTTCTGGCTCGAGTCCGGGGTGGGGGAGCCGCTCCTCCAGCTCGACGGGCGCCGCACGCACGTGGCGGTCGAGGCGAGCGGGGATCCGGCGCGGGCGGCCGCGGCGCTCGGCGGGATGGGCTGGAGCACGCGCACCGTCTACGAGGAGTGCGCCGACCTCATCTCCGCGAACATGATCCGCCGCTACTCGCTCCTCTTCCTCGTCGGGATCATCCTGCTCATCGCGGGCGTCGGCATCGCCAACACCGTCATCATGGCGGCGTACGAGCGCGTGAAGGAGATCGGCACGCTGATGGCCCTCGGGATGAAGAAGCGCGACGTGGGCGGGCTCTTCCTCCTCGAGGGCGCGGGCATGGGCCTCGTCGCGGGGCTCATCGGCGCCCTCCTCGGCATCGCGGGGGTGCTCTACTGGCAGGCGAACGGCATCTCCCTCGGCGAGGCCGTGAAGACCGCCGGCAACGTGGCCATGGGCTCCACCGTCTACATGCAATTCCGGTGGCCGCCCGTCCTGGTGTCGTGGAGCTTCGGGCTCGGCATCAGCATCGTCGCGTCGCTGTGGCCGGCCCGCTACGCCGCGAACCTCAACCCCGCGGACGCGGTGAAGGCGGATTGATGCTGTTCTCCCTGGCGTTGCGCAACGCGCTCCGCAACCGTCGACGCTCGCTGCTCACCGCCACCATGGTCATGCTCGGCGTGGCGTGCCTCACCGTCGCGATGTCGTGGCTGGAGGGCTTCTTCGGCACCACCCTGGACATGGCGGCCAACATCGCGGGGCACGTGCGCGTGGTCGAGGCCGACTACGCGAGGCGGGAGCAGCTCAACCCGCTCCACGAGAACATCGCGGTCAGCGCGCCGCTCGAGGCCGCCATCCGCGCGCTGCCCGGGGTGGTGGCCGTCCACCCGCGCATCGCGATGGGGGTCACCGCCACCATCGGCGACGAGATCGGCGAGGAGTTCGGGCTCGTCCAGGGCGGCCCGCTCGCGCTCTTCGAGGGGCCCCTCGGGCTCCCGCCGCGGCTCGCCGAGGGCCGCATGCTCGCGAACGACGGCGAGGCCGTCATCGGCAAGAAGCTCGTCGAGAAGCTGGGGGCGAAGCTCGGGGACGACGTCGTGCTCCTCGGGCAGACCCAGGACGGCTCGATGTCGCCAGCGAAGGTGAAGCTCGTGGGCATCGTCGATCTCGGCAGCGCGGGGCAGAACCGCCAGATCTTCCTCACGCTGGACGCCGTCCGCTACATGGCGGACATCCCGGACGGGGCGGTCGAGCTCTCCGTGTACTCGGAGGACAAGGACGAGAGCGGCGAGCTTGCCGCTCGCATCGCCGCCCTGCCCGAGCTCGCGGGAAAGGACGTGAAGTCCTGGGATCAGCGTCCGCCGTTCAACAACATCATGGGCCTGCTCGCGACGGTGAAGGGCATCGCCGGGTTCGTGATGGTGTTCATCACCGGGCTCGGAGTGCTCAACACGATGCTGATGAGCGTCCTCGAACGCACCGGCGAGATCGGCGTCATGCGGGCGATGGGGCTTCGTCGCCCGCAGGTCGTCTACCTGTTCGTGCTCGAGGCGCTCGGCATCTCGGCCGTCGGCGGCCTGCTGGGCGCCGTGCTCGGTGGGCTCATCGGCTACTGGTTCCAGGTGCACGGTGTCGACCTCGGCACGGTCGTCGACAAGCTCCCCGCCACCGTCCCCATGAACTCCACCATCTACGGCAAGGTGACCCCGGAGATCCTCGGCTTCGCCGTGCTCCTGGGCCTCGCGATGGCGGTCGTGGGCGGCGTCGTCCCCGCGCTGCGCGCATCCCGGATCGAACCCATCGAGGCGATGCGTCATCGCCGCTAGGAGAGCTCCATGTTCCGCTTCTTCTTCGCGTTCTTGTTGATGCTGCTGCCGCTGACGGCGAGCGCCCAGACCCTGGACGAGATCCTCGCCAAGGTCGACGCCAACATGACCTTCGAGACCCGCGAGACCACCCTGAAGATGACCGTGACCAAGGGCGACCGGGTCAAGGCCTATCGGATGCACAGCTACGGGCGCGGGGCCGACGAGTCGGCCATGGAATACCTCGAGCCCGCGCGCGACAAGGGCACCAAGATGCTCAAGAACGCGTCGGAGCTGTGGATGTGGCTCCCGACCGTGGAGAAGTCCCAGAAGATCTCCGGCCACATGCTCCGCCAGAGCATGATGGGGTCGGACATGTCCTACGAGGACATGATGCAGGCCTCGGGGTGGCGCAAGCAGTACGCCGGCACCGTGGTGGGCGAGGAGACGCTCGACGGCCGCAAGGTCTGGAAGCTCGACCTGAAGGCGATCACCCCCGACGTGAGCTACCCGCGCCGCCTCGTGTGGGTGGACCAGGCCACGAGCATCCCGCTGAAGCAGGAGCTCTACGCCTTGTCGGGCATGCTGCTCAAGGTGTGGACCATGAGCGACGTGAAGGACTTCGGCGGGCGGCAGTTCCCCACGCGCATGGTCATCGAGGACAAGGTGCTGGCGAACAGCCGCACCGAGATTCTCTTCGAGGATCTGAAATTCGCCGTTCCATTGGAAGGAGAGGTATTTTCCTTGCGTTGGCTCGAGCGGTAGGGGAGGGGGATCGGGTCGCGGGCCTCTTGCCGTCGGCACGAGGCCGCACTAAGATGCTTGAACGACGACGGTGGCTTCGGCCCCCGTCGCCCCATCGTCCTCCTCGTGAAGGGGGTTGACAGATGGCCGCCGAACCAGTAGATGGTCGGCACGGAAGACGCGGGTATGAAACCTCGCCTCTCCAACCCATCCGGAGCATCGGCAAGATGCTTGACGGGTGGTCGCCAGCCAGCTAACTGGCGGCGCGGACGGAAAGGGGATGAAACCTCGGTTCCTCCAACTCCTCCTCGGCATCTCACAGGGATGTTGACGGACGGTACCGGCCCTGCTAAACGGGGCCGCGCAGACGAGTCGGGAACCAAACGCCCGAATCGATTGTTGGTTTGATACGCGAAAGCGAACCAAACCGGTCTTTGAAAAATTGGTAGCAGTTTCTGTACGTTCAATAGAGTTTCGGCTCGAACGTTGCTTTAGCCAGCAGCGTGCGGACCAAGATGGATTACAAACTGGAGAGTTTGATCCTGGCTCA
>JAKFCH010000062.1:0-62576 GCA_036676765.1 Deltaproteobacteria bacterium | reverse complement strand
CTCGGGCATGAACACCGTGGCCTTGATGCCGAGCATCTGCGCTGCCAGGGCCACGCCTTGGGCGTGGTTGCCGGCGGAGGCGGCGACGACGCCGTGCGCGCGCTCCTCCTCCGGGAGCCGGCTGATCCGCAGGTAGGCGCCGCGGATCTTGAACGAGCCGGTGCGCTGGAGGTTCTCGCACTTGAGCGAGACCGGTCCGCCGGCCAGCGACGAGAGCCAGCGGGACTCCTCCATGGGCGTGTAGACGGCCACCCCGTCGAGCAGCGAGCGTGCCTCCTCGATCTGCCCGACGGTCACGGTCGGTGTCTCAGTCACGGGAGCCCTCCTCCGGGATCGGCGGCACGTCGGCATCGACCTCGTCGATGTCCTCCTCCAGCTCCTCCTCGGGATCCTCCTCACCGATGTCGGTGTTGGTGGCGAGGTGCTGGACGACCGCGTTGGCGGCGGCCGCGAAGGGGACGGCGATGAGGGCGCCGGCGATGCCCGCGATGATCACGCCGGCCCCGATGGCGATGATGACGCCGAGCGGGTGCAGGGAGACGAAGCGGCCCATCAGGAAGGGCTGCAGGATGTGTCCCTCGATCTGCTGGACCAGGATCACGCCGCCGAGCATCAGCAGCGCCGTGATCGGCCCCTGGTCGACCAGCGCGACCAGGATCGCGACCGTGCCGGCGACGGTGGCACCCACCATCGGGATGAACGCGCCGAGGAACACCAGCACCCCGATCGCCAGCACGAACGGGACGCCGAGGATCGCCGCCACGATCATGATGCCGATGGCGTCCACGGCCGCCACGATCACGGTCGCCTTCACGAACTGGGTCAGCGAGATCCAGGCCACCTGGCCGGAGGAGTCGATGTGCTCGCGGGCGGCGCGGGGGGCCAGCCGGACCAGCCAGGCCCAGATCCGCTGGCCGTCGGCCAGGAAGAAGTACGTCGCGAACAGGACGATGAAGAACCCGGCGACGACGTGGCCGACCGCCGTGCCGACCTCGGTCACCTGGCTGAACGCCCCACCCTCGCTGGAGCCCTCGGTGATCGCCGCCTGGGCGCTCGCGATGTAGTCGTTGATCTGGGAGTCGGTGGCGTTGAGCGGGCCCGTCTTGAGCCAGTTCTCGATCTCGTCCAGGCCCTTGACCACCTGGTCGGCGAGGTCCGTGACCCCCGTCGCCACCTGCTGGCCGACGAAGGTCAGCAGGAGGCCCACGACGGCGAGACCGGTGAGCACCGTGAGCCCGGCCGCCAGGCCTTTCGGCACGCCGAGCCGGAGCAGCCTCTGGACGAGGGGGCTGACGAGGGCGGCGATCAGCAGCGCGATCGCCAGCGGGAGGGTGATGACCGAGAACCGTCCCAGGATCCGCGCGAGGACTACCGGAGGAGCTCGCCCACCCGCGCCCGCGCCACGAACTCGCCCTTGCCCGTGGCGGAGGCGACGCCCTTGTGGACGACGACCTTGCCGCGGCTGATGACGGTCTCGCTCCAGCCCTGCACCTCGTGGCCCTCGTAGGCCGAGTAGTCGACCTTCATGTGGTGGGTCTCGGGGTCGTGGACGCTGATCGTGCGCTTCTTCTCGGGGTCGAAGATCACGATGTCGGCGTCACTCCCGACGGCGACCGTGCCCTTCTTGGGGAACAGGCCGAAGGTCTTGGCGGCGGAGGTCGACGTGATCTCGACGAAGCGGTTGAGCGAGATGCGGCCCTTCACGACGCCGCCGTCGTACATCAGCGACATGCGGTTCTCGACGCCGGGGGCGCCGTTGGGGATCTTGGTGAAGCTCTCGCGGCCGAGCTCCTTCTGTCCGCCGAAGCAGAACGGGCAGTGATCGGTCGCGACGGCGGAGAGGTCCCCGAACTTCAGGCCCTGCCACAGCGACTTCTGGTTCCACTTCTCGCGGAGCGCCGGGGTCATGACCCACTTGGCGCCCTCGAAGTCCGGGCGGTCGTACCAGGATTGATCGAGGAACAGGTACTGGGGGCAGGTCTCGGCCTGCACGTCGACGCCGCGCGCGCGGCCGAGGCGGACCTGCTCGAGTGCGTCGTGACTGGATAGGTGCACGATGTAGAGCGGCACCTCGGCGACTTCGGCGATCGCGATGGCGCGGTGCACCCCTTCGGCCTCCATGCGGGTGGGGCGGGTGAGGGCGTGCCACCGCGGCTCCACCTTTCCATCCTCCACGGCCTCGCGGATGATCTCGTCGATCACGATGCCGTTCTCGGCGTGCATGTTGATGCGCGTGCCGTTGAGGCCCGCCTGCCGGAACGTGCGGTAGAGCACGCCGTCATCGACGTAGAGCACGCCGGGGTAGGCCATGAACAGCTTGTACGAGGTGACGCCGGCGCGGGCGAGGGCCTCCATCTCGGGGAGCCGCTCGCGGGGCATGTCGGTCACGATCATGTGGAAGGCGTAGTCGATGCTCGCCTTGTCCCGGGCCTTCTCGTGCCAGATGTCCAGGCCCTCGAGCGTGGACCTGCCCTTGGTCTGGATCGCGAAGTCGACGATGGTGGTCGTGCCGCCGAAGGCCGCGGCGAGCGTGCCGCTCTCGAAGTCGTCGGCGGAGGTGGTGCCGCCGAACGGCATGTCCATGTGGGTGTGGGGGTCGATGCCGCCGGGGAGCACGAGGCGGCCCGTGGCGTCGATCACGGTATCGGCGGTCACCTGGAGGTTGGTTCCGATCTGGGTGACCTTCTCGCCCTCGATGAACACGTCGGCGAAGTAGTCGTCGACCGCGGTGACGACGCGGCCGTTCTTGATGAGGATGGACATGGGCGCTCTCCGAGAAGGGGAGCGCAAGTCTACCGGTTCTCGGCGGGCGAGAGGAAGGGGAGCCCGTGATCGACGCCCGAATCGGCCACGCCTCCATGATACCCTCGGTGCCCTCCTGGAGCGCCCCGATGACCGGCGACGAGATCCGTCAGAAGCACCGTCAGTACCTGATGCCCGCGACCCTCAACTACTACGAGGAGCCGCTCGCGGTGGAGAAGGCCAAGGGCCTCACGATCACGGACGCCGACGGGCGGGAGTACCTCGACTTCTTCGGCGGGATCCTCACTGTTTCGCTCTCGCACGCGAACGAGGACGTGAACGCGGCGGTGCGCGTGCAGCTCGACACGCTCTCCCACATCTCGACGCTCTACCCGACCGCGCCGATCGTGCAGGTGGCGGAGGCGCTGGCCGGCATCATGCCGGGGGACGTGTCGCAGAGCTTCTTCACCGCGAGCGGCACCGAAGCGGACGAGATGGCGGTCATGCTCGCGATGACCCACACCGGGAAGAGCGAGATCATCGCGCTGCGGAACGGTTACTCCGGCCGCTCCGCGCTCGCCCAGTCGCTGATGGGGCACGCCAACTGGCGCGTGCTGCCCCAGCAGATCGCGGGCGTGAAGCACGCGGTGCAGCCGGACTGCTACCGCTGCCCGTTCAACCTGAAGTACCCGAGCTGCAACATCCAGTGCGCCCGGGACATCGAGAACCTGATCCAGTACACGACCACCGGCCAGATCGCGGGGTTCCTCGCCGAGCCGGTGCAGGGCGTGGGCGGGTTCGTGGTGCCCCCGAAGGAGTACTTCGAGGTCGCCGTCGGCATCGTCCGCAAGTACGGCGGGCTGTTCATCGCGGACGAGGTCCAGACCGGCTTCGGCCGCACGGGCACGCACTGGTGGGGTTTTCAGCACTTCGGCGTCCAGCCCGACATCGTCACGATGGCGAAGGGCATCGCCAACGGCCTGCCCGCGGCGAACTGCATGACCACCCCGGCCATCGCGAAGACGCTCCCGCGGCTGACCCTCTCCACGTTCGGCGGCAACCCGCTCGCCATGGCCGCGGCCAAGGCCACGCTCGAGGTGATGCAGCGCGAGGACATCCCCGCCCGGTCGGCGCGGCTCGGCGCGCGGCTGCGCGCGGGGCTCGAGGCGCTCCAGGCGCGGTTCCCCGCGAACATCGGCCAGGTGCGCGGGCTCGGGCTGATGCAGGCGATCGAGATCGTGATCGACGAGACCGCGGGGGATCGCACCCCCGATCCGGCGCTCACCGCGCGCATCTTCGAGGCGGCCCGCGCGGAGGGCCTCATCATCGGCAAGGGCGGGCGCTGGGGGAACGTGTTCCGGATCGCCCCCCCGATGCTCATCGAGGAGGCCCAGATCGACGACGGGCTCGCGATGCTCGAGCGCGCGCTCGTGGCGGCGAAGGCGCGGTAGGGGCGCGTTCGCCCCTACCGCCGCCGAGGATCTACTGGGTGCCCGTGGCGGGGCGCTGGCTCATGTCGTTCATGAACTGGGCCAGCTGGTCGAAGCTGTTCGCGACGGCATCCTTCTGCTCGAGCAGGGGCGTGCCCTCCTCGATGGCGTCGATCTGGGTGCGGATCTGGGTCAGGTTCTGATCCATGCCCGTGATGTTCTGCTGCCGCGCGAGGTTCTCGAGCGTGCCGACGGTCTGCATCAGCGCGTTTTTGACCAGCCCCGTGTGCTCGGGCGACATCGGGTCGGACGTTGCGAGCTGATCCGTGTAGGTCCGGATGGACGTGAGGTCCACGCCCGCGGCGTTCGGCATGGTGCTGATCGCCGTGGTGATGGCGTTGAACCCCTCCACGATGTTTTCGTGCCGCAGGTCCTGCGAGGCGCGGATCTCCTGGGCGTAGGTCCGCACCTGGTTGACGGCCTCGGCGAATTGGGGGGCCGGCTGGGCCGCCTGGCCGAGCTGCCCGGGCTGCTGGCCCGGCTGCCCCATCTGGCCGGGTTGCGTCGGCTGCTGGCCCTGCTGGCCGAGCTGCCCCGGCTGGGAGGGCTGCTGGCCGTAGGGGGTCTGGTCGTAGGGCTGCTGGCCCGGCTGCTGGGTGGGTTGCTGACCGGTCTGGTCGAGCTCGCCCCACATACCGCCCTGCTGCTGGTCGGGGCCGGCCGGCGGCGGCTGCTGCTCGGCCTTTCGGCACCCGACCACTATGAACAATGGGATTGTCAGGATCCAAGCCTTGGTCATCGTCTTCCCCGAGTTTGCTTTGCGGAAGCTAGGCCGGGAGGTGATCGAGGCAAGCGGAAACCCGGCGGGAGGGCAGGCCGACGATCGGCGCCACCCCCCCGCGGGCCCAATCCTACTGCGTGCCCTGCTGCCGGCGGGGCGCGCTCACCTCCACGAGCTCGTCGCTCACCTGCGACAGGGCCGCCACGAAGGCGTTCTTCTGCTGGGAGAACGGCTTGTCCACGTTGATCTCGTCGATCTGGTCACGGAGCCCCTGGATCCGGTCGGTCATCCCCGTGAAGCCCCGTTCTTCCTGGTACTTCTCCAGGGCGTCCACGCTCTCGCCCATCGCTCGCTTCACCCAGCGCGTGTGCATGTCGGAGGTCGCGCCCGCGGCCTCGATGCGGTCGGCGTAGGAGTCGATCCGCGACACGGCGTCGGAGATCCCGGGTCCCGCCCCCGGCAACGTCTGGAACGCGGCCGACAGGGTGCGGAGCGCGGTTGACAGGTCCGTATATTGGATCTCGTCGGTGCCACGGAGCTCGTCGACGTACTGTCGCAGGTTCTCGACGGCCTGCGGTACATCCGGCCGGATCATCCGCTGATCGGCGGTGGGGCGCTGCTCGAAGCCGTCCGTGCCCCGCTGATCGCCCTGCTCGGTGTAGCCGTCCGTGCCGGACTGGTCGTCGCGTGCCATGCCCTCGAAGGGCCCGGGCGACTTCTGACAGGCGAGCAGCACGAGCGGGATCGCATAGACCCACTTCTTCGACATGTGTTCCTCCCATTGGCCCTGTCATAGCTAGGCCAATCCGCACCGAAGGCAAGGCGGGGGCTCGCAGGCTGGCACCCGCTCGGCAGCGTGCCCTTGCCGTGCCCGTGCGCGTCCCCAAGCTTGGGTATGTGTTCGAGGGGGTGTTCATGACCATGTTTCTCCTGTTGGCGCTCGCCTGCTCCCAGCCCGATGAGGGGGGCAACGGGGGGCCGGAGGACGGGGAGCCGCTCTCCATCACGCTGACCGCGCCCCTGCACGGCGCCGGGACCTACGACGGCACCCTCGAGGTGGCGTGGTCGGTCACCGGGCTGGAGCTCGATCCGGCCGGCATCGGAGGGCCCGAGGCCGCGGGGCGGGGGCACGTGCACGTGTACGTCGACGGCGAGCTGTTCGAGGAGTCGGCCGACGGGAACGCCCGCGTCACGGGCCTCGCCGAGGGCGTCCACACCGTCCTGGTCCGCCTCGCCGGCAACGACCACCACGAGCTCGACGCCCGGGACACCGTCGACGTCGAGGCCACCTTCCCGACGCTCCAACTGGTGAGCCCGCCGGACGGCTCGGCGCTCACCGCCAGCAGCACGCCGCTCGCGCTCACCATCGGCGGCTTCGCGATGACCGACGCCGTCGGCGGCGCCGACGTGTTCGGCGAGGGCCACTTCACCGTCTCGGTCGACGGGGTCCTGCGTGACTGGGGGGTGGATCCCACGTTGGCGATGGCCACCGGCATCCCGGAGGGCGTGCACACCATCACGGTGGAGCTCGTGCGCAACGACGGGCAGCCGCTCGAGCCCCGCGTCGTGGCCGAGTCGCGCGTCGACGTGCTCCCGGGCGCGCGCGGCGTCTACTTCGACCGGTCCGCCTTCGGCGCGCCCTTCGAGTCCGCCACGCTCCCGCTCGGGCTCTCGACGACCGCGTTCACCCTGGTCGAGAGCGACGGGACGCGCTCCCCCGTCGAGGGCGAGGGGCACCTCCACCTGTACATGGACGGGGCGTGGCTGGACCGCACCGCGGTGACCGCCCACGTGCTCCAGAACGTGCCGCCGGGCCCGCACCTGTTCGAGGCGCGCCTCGTCACGAACGACGGCTTCGAGATCCCGGTCGTCGATCGCCTCCGCGTCGACATCGCGGAGGACCGCCCGGACGCGTTCATCACCTACCCGGGCCACATGTGGCTCATGGGCGCGACCTTCGACCTCGCCTTCGAGGCGGAGAACTTCACCCTCGCCCCGCGCGCCATCGGCGGCGAGAACGTTCCCCGCGAGGGCCACGCCCAGGTGTACGTGGACGGGGTCCTCTACGAGGAGACGGGCACCGGCATGGTCCCCGTCTCGGGGCTCTCCGTCGGCACCCACGTCGTGCGCGTCCAGCTCGTGAACAACGACCGGACGCCGGTCTCGCCGCCCGTCTACAACGAGATCGACGTCATCGTGGAGTGAACGACCCCGTGCGCGAGGCGGCGCGACCGCGCATGCCCGCCCAGTAGACGCCGCCGGCGATGATCAGGCCGACGAACCACGCGTAGACGTAGATCGTGTCGAACACGTCGGGGGGCCCGGACGTGACCCCGGCCGCCTTGAGGAAGCCGGGCAGGTTCGGGAGCACCCCGAGCACCAGCGCGACGACCGCCACCGGGTTGGTTCCCCGGTAGCGGCCGTCGGGCCGGTAGAGGTCCGGCACGTCGAGCTCGCGCTTCCGCAGGATCCAGTAGTCGACGATCATGATGCCGGCGATGGGGCCGAGCAGCGCCGAGTAGCCGATGAGCCACGTGAAGATGTAGGCGCCCGCGCTCGCGAGGAGCTTCCACGGCATCAGGAGGATGCCCGCCACGCCGGTGATGAGGCCGCCCGTCTTGAACGAGATGAGGCGCGGGGCGAGGTTGGCGAAGTCGTTCGCGGGGGAGACCACGTTGGCGGCGATGTTCACCGACACGGTGGCGAGCCCGATGCCCGCGAGCGCGAGCACGGCGACGAGCGCGCGCGCCGCGCCAGAGGCGAGGAGTGGCTCGGTGAGGCCGGGGGGCGGCGCGGCGGAGGTGAGGTGCATGAGGATCACCTCGGGCTTCCACAGCTCCTCGATCGGCACGCCCACGAGGATGGCGGACGACGCGCTGGTGATGACGACGCCCATCGCGGAGAACGCGATCATCGTGGTCGGGAGGCCCGCGACCTGGCCGACGATCTGCTCGCGCTGGCTCTTCCCGAAGCGGGTGAAGTCGGGGATGTTGAGCGAGAGCGTGGCCCAGAAGCCGATCATCGCGGTGAGCGAGGGGACGAACACGACCCAGAACTCGCCGAACGTCGCGAACTTCGAGGGCTGGGTGAGCATCGGGCCCACGCCGTCGGCGCGGCCGATGGCCCAGACCATCAGCGCCGCGGCCATCACGAGCACGATGGGCGCCGCCCAGTTCTCGAACACGCGCACCGCGTTCATGCCCTTGAAGATGATGAAGATCTGGAGGGCCCAGAAGAACAGGAAGGTGATTGCGCTCGGCAGGGTGAGCCCCGCGAACGTCCAGCCGTTGCCGAGGGCCCCGAAGCCCGGCCACACGGCCTCGACGAAGAGCTTGACGGCCTCGCCCCCGATGTAGGTCTGGATGCCGAACCAGCCGCAGGCCACCACCGCGCGGAGCACCGCGGGGATGTTGGCGCCGGTGGTGCCGAAGCTCGCGCGGGCGAGGACGGGGAAGGGGATGCCGTACTTGGTGCCGGGGTGCGCGTTGAGCAGGATCGGCGCGAGCACGATGATGTTGCCGAGGCCGATCGTCAGGAGCGCCTGCCACCAGTTCATGCCGCTCGCGATGAGCCCGCCGGCGAGCATGTACGTCGGGATGCAGTGCGCCATGGAGATCCACAGCGCGGCGAAGTTGTACGTCGTCCAGTCGCGGCGGTGCGCGGGCACGGGCGCGAGGTCCGCGTTGAAGAGGGGACTGTCCGCTATGTCGGCGGGGAGGTCGGCCAGGGCCTCCTTCGCAAGTGCAGGGTCGTGCATGGGTTCTCCGGGGCGCGAGTGTACTACCGACCGCGGCGGAGACACGTCCATCGGAACCCCAAGGACAGGCAGCCGTGGTACAACGCCGGTCCCACCCTCCAGGAGTCCCCCCGCATGTGGAAGCTCCCCGATCCTCGCTCCGAAGACGTGTTCGAGGATTACAAGGCGCCTTATGACGCGCAGCAGGCCGCCGCCGAGGCGTCCCGTTGCCTGTACTGCTACGACGCGCCCTGCATCAAGGCCTGCCCCACCGAGATCGACATCCCGAACTTCATCCGGAAGATCGCGACCGGGAACGTGAAGGGCTCCGCGCGGACGATCTTCTCGTCGAACATCCTCGGCGCGTCGTGCGCGCGCGTGTGTCCGGTCGAGGTCCTCTGCGTGGGGGACTGCGTCTACAACGAGGCGGGCATCCCCCCCATCCAGATCGGCCGCCTCCAGCGGTACGCGACCGACCAGGCGGTGTCGCAGAACTGGCGCTTCTTCGAGGCGGGCGCCGCCACCGGCAAGCGGGTCGCCCTCGTCGGCGCCGGCCCGGCCTCCCTCGCCGCGGCGCACGAGCTCCGGCGCCTCGGCCACGCCGTGACCCTCTTCGAGAAGGCCGCCGTGCCCGGCGGCCTCAACGTCACCGGCGTGGCGCCCTACAAGCTCCGCGTGGAGGACGCCCTGGACGAGCTCGAGTGGGTGCTCGGCATCGGCGGCGTCGAGATCGTGACCAACACCGAGATCGGCCACGATCGCTCGTGGGAGTCCCTCGCGGCGGACCACGACGCCGTGTTCGTCGGCGTCGGCCTCGGGCCCGATCGCGGGCTCCCCGGCGCGGAGATGCCGGGGGTCGTCGGCGCCGTGGCGTGGATCGAGCGTATGAAGCTCGGGCGCGTGGACCTGACCGGGGTGCGCGAGGCCGTGGTCATCGGCGGGGGCAACACCGCGGTCGACTGCGTGCGGGAGCTCGTCGGGTTGGGCGTGCCGTCGGTCACGATGGTCTACCGCGGCGCCGAGGCGAAGATGAGCGGCTACGTCCACGAGTGGGACGCCGCGAAGAAGGAGGGCGTCCGCGCCGTCTGGAACGCGGCCCCCGCGGGCTTCGTGGGCGACGGCCAGGTGTCCGGCGTGCGCTACACGGGGCCGGACGGCGAGGGCTTCGTGCCCGCGCAGCTCGTCCTGCTCGCGATCGGCCAATCCAAGCTCGGGGAGCAGCTCGCCGCGCTGGGCATCCGCGCGGAGAGTGGTCGGGTCGTGGCGGATGCCACGGGCGCCACGTCGCGCCCCGGCTGGTACGTCGGGGGAGACGCCAGCAACGGCGGCAAGGAGGTCGTCAACGCGGTGGCCGAAGGCAAGCGTGCCGCCGCCGGGATCCACGCGTTCATCACGGGAGGCGGCCATGCTTGATCTGACTACCGATACGGGCGGCATCATCTCGCCCAATCCGTTCTGGCTCGCGAGCGCGCCTCCCACCAATTCGGGCGATCAGATCAAGCGGGCGTTCGACGCCGGCTGGGGCGGCGCCGTCTGGAAGACCCTCGGGACGCCCATCCAGAACGTGTCGAGCCGGTTCGGGGCCAACAAGCTCTACGGGAACGTCGAGCCGCTCGGCTTCAACAACATCGAGCTCATCACCGATCGCCCGCTGGAGACCAACTTCCGCGAGATCTACGACGTCAAGAAGAAGTACCCGAAGAACGCGGTGATCGTCTCGCTCATGGTCGAGACGAAGGACGAGTGGCGGGACATCATCAAGCGCTCGATCGAGGCCGGCGCGGACGGGTTGGAGCTCAACTTCGGCTGCCCGCACGGCATGTGCGAGCGCGGCATGGGCTCCGCGGTCGGGCAGGAGCCGGTCGTCAACGAGCGCATCACGAGCTGGGCGAAGGAATTCTCGACCATCCCCGTGCTCGTCAAGCTCACGCCGAACGTGTCGAACATCCTCCCGCACGGCCTCGCCGCGCAGGCGGGCGGCGCCGACGGCGTCTCGCTCATCAACACCATCAAGAGCATCATCGGCGTCGACATCGACCGCTACGTGCTCGAGCCGCGGGTGGCGGGCCTCTCGACCAACGGCGGCTACTGTGGCCCCGCGGTGAAACCCATCGCCCTGTTCATGACCGGCGAGCTCGGTCGCCACCCCGAGTTCCGCCTCCCGATCAGCGGCATCGGCGGCATCTCCACCTGGCGCGACGCGGTGGAGTTCCTGCTCCTCGGCGCGTCGAGCGTGCAGGTGTGCACCGCGGTCATGCTGCACGGCTACCGGATCGTCGAGGACATGATCGAGGGCCTCGAGGAGTACATGCGCACCCACCAGTTCGAGCGGGTGGACCAGATGGTCGGGCGGGCGCTCCCGAGCTTCTCCGAGTGGGGAAACCTCGACCTGAACTACGACACCGTCGCGAAGATCGACAGCAACATCTGCATCGGTTGCAACCGGTGTGTCGTGGCCTGCCAGGACGGCGCGCACCAGTGCATCACCGTCGGGGTGCCGGACGCCGCAGGCGTACTCAGCGCCCCGATCGTCGACGAATCCGAGTGCGTGGGCTGCAACCTGTGCCAGATCGTCTGCCCGGTGCCCGCCTGCATCACGATGGAGCCCGTCGCGAACCCGTTGCCGACGGCGTCGTGGAACGACCACGTGAACCACGGCGCGACCCTCCGCGCCAAGAAGGGCGTGCACTGAGAGTGCCCGTCGCGGCGCGGATCACTTGGAACCGGCGACGGGTCCGAACGGTGGTTGCGTAGCGCTTGCGTCACCGGATGTCTCCGCGTACCGTGCGGCTCGGAGACCCTCCTGATGTCGTTGCTGTTGCTCACCCTCTCCGTTGCTCACGCGCTGGACTCCGACACCTTCGAGCCCAGCGGCTCCACGCTGGACCTCCAGGGCGGTCTCCAGGTGGTCTCCCCCGAGATCGGGTGGGCGGGCTCCGGCTACGCCGGCCTGGGCCTCGTGTACGCACACAACCCCATCGTCCGCGTCTTCGACGACGGGTCGCGCACCGCCTACGTCTCCGACTCGTTCGCGACCCGCGTGGGCGCCGGGTACAACATCGGCGGGAAGGTCCGGATCGACCTGGACATCCCGCTCTACCCCTACATCGGGGCCCCCGACACCGACTGGTCGGGCTTCTCCATGGGCGACATGCGGCTCGACGCCGTGTTCCCGGTGCTCCGCCGCGGGAAGGATCCCCTCGGGCTCGCCATCATCCCGCTCGTGAGCCTCCCCACCGGCAACGCGGAGCGCTTCACCGGCGCGGGCTTCGGCGCGGGCCTCTCGCTCGCCGCCGGCGTCGCCCCCACCGAGAAGCTGTTCCTCGACGCCAACCTCGGCGCGGGCACCTCCCAGTCCAGCCAGCTGGGCGATCTGAAGCTCGGATCCAGCCTCTCCGCCGGCCTCGGCGCCGGGTTCCACGTGAGCGAGGCATTCACGATCGGCGCGGAGCTCGACTCGCTGATCACGCTGGTCGGCGGCGTCGGGCCCTACAACAAGAACCCCGTCGAGCTGCACGCCTACGGCACCTACGGCACCGGCCAGGGGCTCGTCGCCACCCTCGGCCTCGGCACCGGCCTCGTGGCCGGCGTCGGCGCGCCCGACGTGCGCGTGCTCGCCCAGGTGGGCTACCGCATGCCCGGCCGGGCGCCCGTCTACGACATCGACAAGGACGGCATCGCCGACGGGGACGACGCCTGCATCGACGACCCCGAGGATCTCGACCACTTCGAGGACTCCGACGGCTGCCCCGAGGCCGACAACGACAAGGACGGCGTGGTCGACGCGTCGGACGCCTGCCCGACCGAGGCCGAGGACCGCGACGCCTTCGAGGACAGCGACGGCTGCCCCGAGCTCGACAACGATCGCGACGGCCTCGCCGACACCCTGGACGCCTGCCCCAACCAGGCCGGCCCCGAGGCCACGGTCGGCTGCCCCGACACCGACGGCGATCGCATCGCCGACAACGCCGACGCGTGCCCGACCGAGCCGGGGCCCGAGCGCACCAAGGGGTGCCCGGACCGCGACAGCGATCTCGTGGCCGACAAGCGGGACAAGTGCCCGGACGAGCCCATGGACCCCCGTGAGGATCCCGAGCGCTCCGACGGTTGCCCGAAGCGGGTGTTCGTGTCCCTCGAGAAGATCGAGATCATGGACAAGATCTTCTTCGACACGAACAAGACGACGATCAAGAAGGAGAGCTTCTCGCTCCTCCAGGAGATCGCCAACATCCTGAACGCCAACCCCGACATCGTGAAGGTCGAGGTCGCGGGGCACACCGACAGCGACGGCAAGGACGAGAAGAACCAGACCCTGTCGCAGGGCCGCGCCGAAGCGGTCGTGAAGTGGCTCTCCACCACGGGTAAGGTCGACGTGACCCGCCTCTACGGCGCCGGCTACGGGGAGAGCAAGCCCATCGACACCAACGCCACCTCCGGTGGCAAGGCCAACAACCGCCGCGTCGAGTTCGTGATCAAGGCGACCCGCCCGCGCGGCGTCCCCGTCCAGCCCTCTGTCGATAGCCCCGTGGCCCCGGAGTAGCCGATGTCCCTCTACATGTTGTTCCTGCTCGCGCGCTCGGCCTCCGCGGCCGACCTGGTGGTCGACGGCACCACGGTCACCCGGGACGGGTCGTACACCTACGACAACGTCTACGTCATCAACGGCGGCACGCTCGCGGTCGCCGACTACGCGGGCACCGGCACCACCGGCACGCTCACGCTGACGGCCACCTACATCTACGTCGACGCCACCTCGCGCATCGACGCCATCGCCGCCGGGTACCGCGGCGTGCTCAACGGCTACGGCGAAGGCACCGGCGGCGGTCAGGGCGGCAGCACGTTCCGCGACTCCGGCGGTGGCGGCGGCTACGGCGGCGCGGGCGGAAACGGCGTGCGGGACGACAACGTCACCGTCGACGGGCTCGGCGGCGTCGCCTACGGGACCGCCACCGGCTTCGACCTCGACATGGGCTCGGCGGGCGGCGCCGGCGGCGCGGCGGACGGCGACTCCGGCGGCTACGGCGGGGACGGCGGCGGCATGGTGTGGCTCCAGGCCGATTCCATCGTCATCGAGGGCACGATCCAGGCGTACGGCGCCGCGGGCGTCGTCACCAACAACGACGCGCCCGGGGGCGGCGCGGGCGGCGGCGTCCTGCTCTACGCGTCCGTGCTCGACTGTACGGGCACCATCAACGGCTACGGCGGCTCCGGCGCCGACACCGACGACAACGGCGGCGGCGGCGCGGGCGGGCGCGTCAAGCAGTTCTACGACACCGCCACCAGCCTCTGCGCCGTGAACGTGAACGGCGGGACCGGGCCCGGGCGCGCGACCGACGGCGCGACCGGGGTGAGCGAGAGCGGGGTCCAGGACTACGACGGGGACGGCTACACGTCGGCCGAGGGCGACTGCGACCCCGCCGACCCCACGATCTACCCGGGCGCCGCTGAAACCTGGTACGACGGCATCGACTCCGACTGTGACGACGCCTCCGACTACGACGCCGACGGCGACGGCTACGACGACGAGGCCTACGGCGGCGACGACTGCGACGACACCGACGCCACCATCAACCCCGGCGCCCTCGACATCCCGTACGACGGCGTGGATCAGAACTGCAACGGGTCCGACGGCATCATCGACCTCGACGGGGACGGGTACGACTCCACCACTGACTGCGACGACACCGACGCCACCGTCAACCCGGGCGCGGACGAGGACTGGTACGACGGCGTCGATCAGGATTGTGACGGCAACGACGACGACCAGGACCTCGACGGGTTCCCCGGCGGTGCTTCCGGCACCGACTGCGACGACACCGATGCCAGCGTGTTCCCCGGCGCGCCCGACGCCGACTACGACGGCGTGGACTCCGATTGTGACGGCGCCTCCGACGACGACGCCGACGGGGACGGCTACGACGACGAGGGCCACGGCGGCGACGACTGTGACGACACCGATCCCGCCGTGCATCCCGGCGCGGCCGACACCGCGTACGACGGCATCGACCAGGACTGTGACGGCGCGGACGCGGTGATCGACGCCGACGGGGACGGGTACGACTCCACCGAGGACTGCGACGACGGCGACGCGACCGTGCACCCCGACGGGACCGACATCCCCTACGACGGCATCGATCAGGACTGCGACGGGGTCGACGCCGAGGTCGACGCCGACGGGGACGGCTACGACTCCGTCGAGGATTGCGACGACACCGACGCCGCGGTCCACCCGGGCGCCGAGGAGGTGCCCTACGACGGCATCGACCAGGACTGCGACGGCGAGGACGGCGGCGTCGACGCCGACGGGGACGGCTTCGACTCGCGCGAGGACTGCGACGACGACGACGCCTCGGTGAACCCGGGCGCGGACGAGGTCTGGTACGACGGGATCGACCAGGACTGTGACGGCGGCTCCGACTACGACGCCGACGCCGACGGCTCCGACAGCAGCGATTTCGGCGGCGACGACTGTGACGACGCCGACGCGTCGGTCCACCCCGGGGCGGAAGAAGCCTGGTACGACGGCATCGACAGCGATTGCGACGGCGCGTCGGACTACGACTACGACGGCGACGGGTACGACTCCGTCAGCTACGGCGGCGACGACTGCAACGACGGGGACGCCGAGACATTCCCCGGCGCCCCCGACGACGCGTCGGACGGCATCGACCAGGACTGCTCGGGGGACGACAGCCACGACGCCGACGGCGACGGCTTTGAGGACGAGGCCTACGGCGGCGAGGACTGCGACGACGCCAACGCCGGCGTGAACCCCGACGCCACCGAGACCTGGTACGACGGCGTGGACGCCGACTGTGACGGCGCCTCGGACTTCGACCAGGACCTCGACGGCCACGACAGCGACGCCTACGGCGGCGACGACTGCGACGATCTCGACCCCGCCGTGAACCCCGAGGGGACCGAGACCTGGTACGACGGCGTCGACGGGAACTGCGACGGCCTCTCAGACTACGACGCCGACGGCGACACCCACGACAGCGCCGAGTACGAGGGCGACGACTGCGACGACGCCGACGCGACCGTCTACCCGGGTGCCCCCGAGATCCCGGACGGGCTCGACAACGACTGCAACGGCCTCTCCGAGGACGACGACACGGACGGGGACGGCCTCTCCGACGAGGAGGAGGCGGTCATCGGGACCGACATCGACGACGCCGACACCGACGGCGACGGCGTGTGGGACGGCACCGAGGTCGGTGACGACGTGGCGAACCCGGACGACACCGACGGTGACGGCACCCCCGACTGGGGGGACGAGGACGACGACGGGGACGGCATCCCGACCTCCGACGAGGTGGGCGACTACGACGGCGGCGAGCCCGGAGACACCCTCCCCGACACCGACGGGGACGGCACGCCGGACCACCTCGACACCGACGCGGACGGCGACTCGCTCTCCGACGGCGAGGAGGGCCTCGTGGACACCGACGGGGACGGCGCCTCCGACTTCCAGGACGCGGACGACGACGACGACGGCATCCCGACCCTCATCGAGGAGAACGAGGACGCCGACGGCGACGGCGCGCCCGACCGGGACGCCGACGGGGACGGCACCCCCAACTCGCGTGACACCGACTCCGACGACGACGGCGCCCCCGATCTCGACGAGGGCACCGTCGACACCGACGGGGACGGCATCGCCGACTACGTCGATCCCGACGTGGTCGGCCCCGACACGGGCGACACGGGTGACTCCGGCGGCATCGGCACGGGCGACAACGACCTGGACACCGCCGAGACCTGGAACTTCCAGGGCGGCGGCGGCTGCGGCTGCGACACGACGGCCCCCGCGACCGGCGGGCTCCTCGCGGGGCTGCTGGTGCCGCTGCTGGCGATCATCCGTCGGCGCCGCGAGTAGGGGCTTCGGGAGGCGTTGCGGGGGGCCTGCCCCCCGCCCCATGAACCCCTCGAACCCGAGCTACGCGAACTTCTCGAGGAACATCGGCAGCATCTTCCGCCACGTGGGCCAGTCGTGGTCCATGTCGTGGCCCCACAGGTCGACGTAGTTGGGGATGCCCTTCGCGCCGAGGAGCTGCCCGAGCTTCACGCTCTCCCAGGGGGCCTCCCAGCGGCCCTGGCCGGTCGCGATGTGGAAGTACGACTTCCGCAGCCACTCCAGCTGCACGCTCTCGCCCATCCCGGGGAGGTAGCGGAACGGCTGGTTGAAGTAGTAGTGATCGTCGACGTGGCCGTGCATCCAGCGGTCGAAGTCGTACGTGCCGCTCATGGCGAGGGTGAGCCAGAACTGGTCGGGGTGCTTGAGCCCCGCGTTCACCGCGTTGAAGCCGCCGAGCGAGGACCCGGTGCCGATGATGCGCACGGCGGGATCGCCCACGTCGTGCCGGATCCAGGGCACGAGCTCGCGGGAGAGGTAGGCGTCGAACCGCGTCTGCAGCCAGGCCTTGTGGCCGGGGTGGGCGTCGCTGTTCATCCAGCCGTCCCCGGAGACGCTGCCGCACGCGTACACGCGGATGCGGCCGGCGTCGATCAGCGGCGCGAGCGCCTTGAGCATCTGGAAGCGCTCGCACTCGAGGAAGTCGCCCCCGGCGGTGGGGAAGAGGAGGACGGGCTTCCCGCGATCGCCCCAGGTCGCCACCTGCATCTGCCGGCCGAGCTCGGGGCTCGCCCACCCGTGGATGCGGCGGTTCACGAGCGCCGCCCCGCGCCGACCAGCCCCGTGCGATCCGCCTCGGTCTTGCGCCAGAACTGCACGAGCCCGTAGAAGTGGTCGGTGAACGTGTCGACCTCGTGCTTCGGGTAGAGCGCCGACACCTTCTCGCGGAAGATGTCCTTCGCGCGGGGGGTGCCGAAGAAGTCGTAGGCGACCTCGTCCAGGTGGGCGAGGTGGGTGCCGCAGAACTCCTCGAAGCGCTCGGCGTCGAAGTAGTCCTTCGCCAGGGCGTCGTACCGCAGGAGCTTCTCCTCGAAAGGGAGGTCGAGGTCGGCGATGGCGAAGTAGGGCGCCCAGTTCGGGTTGAGGCGCGGCTTGCGCTTGGTGTACGCCGCGAACAACGACCACTTGACCATCGCCTTCACCATCCACGGGAAGTGGTAGTGGAGGCTGGTCACCTGGCTGTCGGGGCAGGCGTTCGCGAAGTCGATCGGGTAGAACTCGCCGCCCTTGCGGAGCGACTCGCAGGAGTTGTAGTCCCAGCAGAAGAACGCGTTGATGACGCGCGTGTAGCGCTGGAGCGTCGCGAGCTCGGTGGGGTTCACGAAGTCGAAGTCGACCACGTAGCGGCCGTGGAGCGGCGCGGCGGGATCGTACTTGATGACGTTGACCTGGGGCCCGATCCCGATGCCACGCACGAACAGATCGAAGGGATCGACCGCGTTCTGGAGGTGCATGATCTGGCGCCCGGAGGCGTCGTAGCCCTTGTGGAGCGCGGCGGCGTCGTCGATCCTCGACACCCCGCGCCACGCCCCGCCGTCGTACGGCTTCATGAACATCGGGTAGCCGACCTGCTCGGCCACCTTGTTCAGGTCGAACAGCTTGTTGTAGCGACGGGTGGTGACGGGGAAGTCGGCGTCGTCCGGGTACTCCTTGGGGGGGAGCAGCCAGGTTTCCGGGATGGGGAACCCGAGGCGCATCATGGCGCAGTAGGTGGTGTGCTTCTCCGCCGCCTGGATCATCCAGGGGTTGTTGAGCACGTACACGTCGTCCATGATCGCGATCTTCTTCACCCACTCGCGCGTCGTGTTGAACCAGTGGGTGACCCGGTCGATCACGAGGTCGTACTTGGGCTTCGAGCGCAGGTCGAACGGCTCGGGGCGCACGCGCTCGACGGCGAATTCCACCCGGTCCTCGGGGGACGACGGCCCGCCGGGCGGCAGCGAGAGCTGGAGCCGCTTCACGAGCTCCTCGTAGCAGGCGGGCCAGCAGAGATCGGCGCCGAGGGAGAGGCCGATCTGGCGGGTCTGGATGGTCATGGACGAAGCTCCGCTTCCGAATTCGAGCGATGGGGCGCCCGTATACATCGGCGGGAGCCGAGAATCCATCCTACTCGACGTACATCACCGCCTACTCGTAGTACATCCAGAGCGGGCCGGGGAACAGGAAGGTCAGCCCCTCCCGGAGCCGATCCCGCCAGTTGATCCAATTGTGCCCGTCCGGCGCCTCGGTGAAGCGGAAGTCGTCGCTCCGCCGCGCGAACAGGGGCACCAGGCTGCGGTTGTAGTAGATCAGCGACTCGAAGGTGCCGCAGCTCGCGTACACCCGCGCGTGCAGGTGACGCGGGGAGTCCCGGAACCCGTTCACGAAGCGCACGATCGGATCCCAGAGGGGGCCGCGCTGGTGCTCGCCGATGTCGGTGAACGCGAAGCTGCCGGACAGGAGCATGAGCCGCCCCCACACGCCGGGGTGCTGGACCTTCGAGTAGAGCGACGCGACCGCGCCGAAGCTCGCGCCCATCAAGCCGTGGTGCTGGGGCCCGGGGAGCACGGGATAGCGGGCCTCCAGCGTCGGGAGGAGCTCGTTGCGCAGGTAGTCGGCGTGCCGCGGGTTGGCCCCGTACTCCTGGTTCCGCTGCACGCCGCTCGTGAAGCACACGAGCAGCGGCGCCACCTCGTGCCGGTGGATGAGGTTGTCGAGCACCGTCTTCATGCTCGCGAAGTGCAGGAAGTCGTTGCCGTCGTGCACGATGAGGAGCGGGTAGCGCTTCCCCGCGCGGGCCTCGGCGGGCACGTACATCTTGTAGGTGCGCGTGTCGCCGAACAGGGCGCTGTCGACGGTGCCGCTCTCGAGGCGGCCCTGGCGCGCCGAGGGATCGAGGTGGACCCACTCGGGCTCCTCGTAGGAGCTCGCGTGGCAGACCGAGTTGCTGCCGAAGGGATCGTAGGCCCGCCGCGGGTTGCGCGGGTCGTGGGTCCACACGCCGTGGCCGTCACGGACGACCTCGAGCTTGTACTCGACGCGCGCGCGCTTCGGCAGGTCGAGGAACAGGTAGAAGGCGTCGGTGTGCGGGATGCGCTGGAACTCGACCGTCGAGGACAGGCCGAAGACCCAGTGCTTCAGGAACACCTTCTCGGCCCGGCGGCCGTCCCAGTAGAAGAAGGTCGCGGAGTCGCCGTCCACCAGCGGGAAGGTCTGATCGTGGGAGAACTGCTCGAGCAGGGCGCGCGCGCGCCAGGGCTCGCGCTCGATCTGGGCGATGAGTTCAAGGAGCGACCGCATGGACCTCCGAGAGCGGCGTCAGTGCGCCATCGAGCCGGAGCAGCGTGGCGGCGTCCGGTACGCCGTGGCTCTGGAGGCGGGGCCCCGAGAGCAGGGCGCCGTTCTGGAGGCCCACGGTACGCGCGGGGGCGAAGCGGTGCGCGAGGATGGCGATGTTCTCCACGTCGGAGAGGTCGAGCCGCTCGCGCGCGTGGGGGAGGAAGACCACGCCGGGCAGGAGCCCGAGGCCGCGGTCGAGGATCTCGGCGAGGCCGACGCCGTAGGCGGTGTGGTCGTGGAACAGCACGACGCGCTCGGTGAGGGCCATGGCGCCCGCGGACCACGCGAACACGGCGCGGTCGCGCAGCGACGCCTGGAACCCGAAGAACGCGAGGCGGTTGCGCAGGACCCCGACGTGTCCGCCCGCGAGGAGCACGGCGGCGCAGCCGTCGAGGACCTCCCGGAGGCGATCGATCTCGGCGCGGACGCGCGGGTGCGCGGACGGGCGTGCCTGCGCGTCGTATTCCTGGTGGAGGCGATCCGACTCGACGAGGAAGAGCGTGTCGACGGTCTGGAGGTTGGTGACCGCCTGCCGGAACCACGGGCAGTCGGCATCGCGACGGCGCGCGAAGAGCTCGCGGCACGCCGCCAGCGCCGGCACGATCGCCATGCGGTAGCGCTCCTTGATGCGGCGGAGCGTCGACTGCTTCAACGTGTAGGTGGAGACGAGGTCGGAGGCCTCGCGCTCGAGCGATCGGAACGCCGCGTAGAGGCCGAGGTTGTGCACGGGCACGCCGACCGCCTCGCGCAACGGCTCGTCACGCGCCTCGTCGTGGCGCCACCCGGCGCTGACCAGCGCGAGCGGCCCCGTGATGCCCGCCTCGGCGAGCACCCGCGGCAGCGCCGGAATCGGACGCTCGGGGCCGAGGATGGTGATCGACAGGGGGCTCCCTCCGTGCGGCGGCGAACGTAGCCGAGTGGGAGCCGCCGCGCCTTGGGTGACGGTCCCGTTACAGCTCGGACGCGGGCCGGCGGCCGTGGCTGGCGCGCCGGGGCCCGGCGGGCGTATGGTGCTCCTCCGCAAAGGTTCGCATGATCGAGGTCGAGCACCTCACGAAGACATACCGGGTGCCGTTGAAGGAGCCGGGTTTCCTCGGCTCCGTCCGCTCCCTCGTGTCCCGCAAGTGGCGCGACGTCGAGGCCGTGAAGGATCTCTCCTTCACCATCGCGCAGGGCGAACGGGTCGGTTTCCTCGGTCCGAACGGCGCAGGCAAGACGACGACCTTGAAGATGCTCGCGGGGCTCCTCCACCCCACCGCGGGCGGCGTGCGGGTGCTCGGGGCGCGCCCGCAGGACCGCGACACGGCGTTCCTCCGTCGCATCACGCTGGTGATGGGACAGAAGCAGCAGCTCCTCTGGGATCTGCCCCCGCGCGAGACCTTCGAGCTCAACCGCGCGATGTACGGCATCTCCCGCGCCGACCACGCCACGACACTCGACGAGCTCGTGACGATGCTCCGCATCGAGCCGCTCCTCGACAAGCCCGTGCGCAACCTCTCCCTCGGCGAGCGCATGAAGTGCGAGCTCGCCGCCGCGCTCCTCCACCGGCCCCAGGTGCTCTTCCTCGACGAGCCCACGATCGGCCTCGACGTGGAGATGCAGGTCCAGGTCCGACAGTTCATCGCCGGCATCAACCAGCGCTTCGGCGCGACCGTGCTCCTCACCAGCCACTACATGCAGGACATCGCGGCCCTCACACCGCGCCTCCTGGTGATCGACGAGGGGCGGCTCCGCTACGACGGCGCCCTCACCGATCTCGCCCGCAAGATGGCCCCCGAGCGGCGCGTGGTCGTGCGCTCCGTCGAGCCGGCGCTGCTCGGGCTCGGTTTCGTCGAGGAGGCCGGGCGGATGGTCGCCGCCGTGGCCCCCGCGGACGTGAACGTGCTGCTCGGCCGCGTGCTCGCGATGGTGCCGCTCGCGGAGCTCGGCGTCGAGGAGACCCCCCTCGAAGAGGTGATGGGGCGCTACTTCCGCAAGGAGAGCGGGTCGTGATCGCGGCGCTGCGCGCCTTCCCCTCGCTGCTGCGCATCGCCGTGGCGGAGATGGTCGCCTACCGCGCCGAGATGATCATCTGGATCCTCACCGCCACGCTGCCGCTGGTGATGCTCGCGCTCTGGAACGCCGCGTCCGCGGAGGGCCCGCTCGCCGGCTTCGGCCAGGCCGAATTCGCCCGCTACTTCGCCGTCACGCTGCTCGTGCGCCAGCTCACCGGCGTGTGGGTGCTCTGGGAGCTCAACCAGCAGATCCGCACGGGCGCGCTCTCGCCGCAGCTCCTCCGCCCGATGAACCCGCTCTGGTGGCAGTTCGCCGAGACCGTCGCCGCGGTCCCGTGGCGCCTCGTCGTGCTCGTCCCGGTCCTCGCGGTGGTGGCGGCGTGGCGCCCCGAGATCCTGTTCCTCCCCGCGCCCGCCGCCGCCGCCGGCTTCGTCGTGTCCCTGGCGCTCGCGCTGCTCGTCGCGTGGTTCGTCCAGTGCCTCTTCGGGGTGCTCGCCTTCTGGTTCGACCAGTCGCTCGGCCTGTTCCAGGTGTGGTTCTTCGTCTGGGCGCTCCTCAGCGGCTACCTCGTGCCGCTTCCGCTGCTCCCCGCCCCGGTCGCCGCCGCGGCCGCCTGGCTGCCCTTCCACGCCTCCCTCGGCGCGCCGGTCGAGCTGCTCCTCGGCCTCGCTCCCGTCGGCCCCACGCTCGCCGTCCAGGCGGGCTGGGTGGTCGTCCTCGGTGTCGCGACGAGCATCGGTTGGCGCGCCGGCCTCCGGCGGTACGGTGCCGTCGGTGCGTAGGGGCGTGCTCCTCGCGCTCGTGCGCGTCGCGCTCATGACGGCGATGCAGTACCGCGCGAGCTTCCTGCTCGAGTTCTTCGTCGGCCTCGGCACCACCGCGGGCGTCGCGCTCCCGCTCCTCTTCGTCTACGATCACACCGCGAGCGTCGCCGGGTGGTCCCTCCCCGAGGCCCTGCTCGTCGGGGCGTTCTTCCTCGTGCTCCAGGCCCTCGTCGGCGGCCTCGTCGAGCCCAACCTCGGCGCGCTCGTCGAGGGCGTGCGCTCCGGCCAGCTCGACTACCTCCTCCTCAAGCCGCCCGACGCCCAGTTCGTCGCGAGCTTCCAGCGCGTCGCGCCCGCCCGCCTCTGGGATCTGCTCGGCGGCTTCGTCGTCGGCGCCTATGCCCTCTCGCGGCTCCCGACGCCCACCCTCGGCGGGGCCGTCACCGCCGCGGGGCTCCTCGTCGCCGGCCTCGCCGCGGTCTACGGGCTCTGGGTCCTGGTCATCTGCACGAGCTTCTGGTTCGTGCGCGTCGACAACCTCCGCTACCTGCTCGGCGCCGTCGTCGACGCGGGGCGTTGGCCGGTGACCATCTACACCGGCTGGGTCCGGGTGTTCCTCACCGTGTTCGTCCCCGTGGCGCTCGTCACCTCCTACCCCGCGCTCGCCCTGCTCGGCCGGCTCGACCCCACGCTCGCGCTCCAGGCCGTCGCGGTCGGCCTCGGCATGCTCGTCGTGAGCCGCCTCGCGTGGGTGCAGGCGCTGCGGCACTACACGAGCGCGAGCTCGTAGGTCGGGATCTTGTACGGGCGGGCCCCGCGCGTCGCGCGTGGCCCTCGTGCGGGGGGCTGCCGGCCCCCCGCAACGCCCCCCGGGGATCGCGCGGTTCACCGCGCCCGCGCTTGCGGTTACGGAGGTGGCGCGAGGAAGCCGTGCAGTTCCAGGAATACGTCGGCTTGGCGGCGCAGGTGGTCGAGGGCGCCGGCGTCCTCGTGATCCTGGTGGGCGCGGCGCTCGCCGGCCTCGTCGTGGCGGTCCGGGCGGCCCGCGGAGCCACGGACGACCTCTACGTCCAGTTCCGTCGCTACCTCGGGCGCGCCATCCTGCTCGGGCTGGAGTTCCTCGTCGCCGCGGACATCATCCGCACGGTGAGCCACGATCCGACGCTCACGGGCGTGCTCGTGCTCGCGTTCATCGTGCTCATCCGGACGTTCCTCAGCTTCACCATCCAGCTCGAGGTGGAGGGGCGGTGGCCGTGGCAGAAGGAGCCGTCGGGCGAGGGGGCGCCTACAGGATCGTCTTCCCCAGCGCCGAGAGGATGAGCCAGACGGCGAGCTTGCCCGTGCGGTTCTCGCTGTCGATGACGGGGTTGAGCTCGACCATCTCGACGCCGAGGATCTTCCCGGTCCCAGCGACCTTCTCGCAGATGAGGTGGGACTCGCGGAGGTTCAGGCCGCCGGGCACGGGGGTCCCGACGCCGGGGGCGTGCTGGGGATCGACGCCGTCGAGGTCGAAGGAGAGGTGCACGCCGGCGGTGTGGGCGCTGACGCGCTCGATGGCCTCGCGCACGCAGACGGCGGTGCCGCGCTCGTCGAGCTCGCTCATGGTGTAGACGCGCAAGCCGAGCTCGCGCACGGCGGTCCGCTCGGTCATGTCGACGTCGCGGGCGCCGATGACGCACACGTCCCCCACGCGGAGCGCGGGCTCGTCCCCCGCGATGCTCACGAGCTCCTTGGGGCCGAGGCCGAGCAGCACCGCGAGGGGCATGCCGTGGATGTTGCCGGAGGGAGAGGTGTCGGGGGTGTTGGAGTCGGTGTGGGCGTCCGCCCACAACACGCCGATGCGCTGGCCGCGCTTCCGGTAGAAGCGCGCGAGGCCCGAGATCGTGCCGATGGCGACGGAGTGATCGCCGCCGAGCACGACGGGGAACCAGCCGTGCTCCAGCGCGAGCTCCACCCGGTCCGCGAGGTCGGAGCACACCCGCGTGATCTCGGGCAGGAAGCGGGCGTGGGGATCACCGGGATCGACCATCTCCTGGGAGGCGACGCCGATGGCGTAGTTCTCCATCACGCGGTGGCCGAGCGACTCGATGCCGCTCTTGAGCCCGGCGAGGTGGATGGCGGAGGGCCCCATGTCGACGCCGCGCCGGCCGGCCCCGAGATCGAGGTGAACGTTCCCGATCGAGATCTTCAGCATCGCCATGACTTATTCGATGGCGAGCTCCAACGCTCCCCCCAGATCGCCATCGTCGTCGTCGTCGCGGGTGTCGTTCTCGTCGGTCCAGGCCACGCCCGGCACGAGGTCCTTGGGGTCGAACGGGCGGCTCTCGGAGAGGCTCGCGCGCGGCACGGTGAGCACGCGGAGGAGCTCGATCCCGCCCGCCACGCCGTTCCCCGCGCGCCCGAGCCCGGTGGCGGGGAGGCGGAGGCTCTGCCCGATGGTGCCGCGGTTCACGTTCACCGCGCCGGTGCGCAGGGCGTCCCGCAGCTCGGGGAGGAGGGGGTTCTGCGGCCGCGTGAAGACGCTGGCCGTCATGCGGTAGTTCGCCTGGTTGTGGAGGCTGGCGGCCTCCTCCCAGCTCTTCACGACGTAGAGCAGCGCGATCGGGCCGGGTGGCTCGTCGTTCAGGAACGGGCTGCCGTTCTGCCAGTCCACCTTGTAGATGCCCGGCCGCGCGTAGCTCCCGCGGTAGCCGGCGACCTCCTGGGCATCCCCCTCGAGCAGCGGCGTGTGGCCCTTGCTGGTCACCGCGCGGCAATACTTGCGGAACCGCGTCCGGAAGCTCTCCGAGATGAGCGGGCCCATGAACACGTCGTCTTCGAAGCCGTAGCCGATGCGGAGCCGCTGGGTGCGCCGGACGAGCTCCTCGGCGAAGCGCTCGTAGATGCCCTCGGTCACGAGGACGCGCGCGGTGGAGTTGTGGCGCTGCCCCGTCGACAGGAACGCGCCGATCATCACCTCGTAGACGGCGCGATCGAGATCGGCGTCGTCGAGCACGATGGCGATGCCCTTGCCGCCCGACTGGTAGAGCGCGGGGAGCTCGGGGCGTTCGGCGGTGGCGCGGCGCACGTCCCGCGCGCTCTCGAAGCTGCCGGCGAACAGGAGGGCGTCGAGACCGGCGTGGCTCACGAGGCGCTGCCCGATGACGCTGCCGGAGCCGTGCACGAGGTTGAACACGCCGCGCGGGAGCTTGGCGCGATCCCACAGCTCGGCGATGAGCTGCCCGACCCCGGGGGTGAACTTGCTCGGCTTGATGATCACGGCGTTGCCCGCGAGCACCGCCGCCGCGGTCATCCCGACGCCGAGGAGCACGGGCAGGTTGTAGGGGCTCACCACCCCGACCACGCCGCGCGGCACGTAGTCGGTGCGCGCGGAGATCTCCTCGACGACGCGCGGCGCGAGGAGGCCCACGCCGTCATCCAGGTAGATGTCCACCGTCCGGATCGCGGATTGCACCTCCTGGCGCGCCTCCCAGAGCGGCTTGCCGTTCTCGCGGGTCACGAGTCGCGCGAGCGGCTCCTGCGCGTGCTGGAGCTGCTCGCGGAAGCGGCGGAGGGCCGCGGCCCGGTCGTTGAGCCCGACGCGACGCCACCGGGCCGCGCCGAGGGTGGCGAACTCGACGGCGTCGTCCACGCTGCGGGTGGAGAAGGGGAAACGGCCGAGGACGTCGGTCCGGTCACCCGGGTTCACGGCGTTGATGTAGCCGTCGACCTGCTCGGGCTTGAAGAACGAGCCGTGGACGTAATCGCCCTTGCGGAGGAGGCGTTCGCGGTTGGGGCGCACGGCCGGGAGTATACCCCACCGCTCCGGGTGCGAACGGGCGTGCCGCAGTCGCGACCCTTACTCGGGCGGGTCGGCGGCGTGCCCGGTCTCTCCGAGGAGGCGGGCATGGAGCGGTGTTTCGAGCCCCCAGGCGCGCGCGGCCTGCGCAATCCACCCGTTCCGCCACGGCAACTCCTTCACGCTCGCGCGGAACGTCGGGATGCGCTGCGAGTAGGCGACGAGGCTCTCGACCATCGGGCCGACGGGGATGGTCGTGTCGAGCCCGCGCGCGAGCACGGGTGCGATCTCGACGGCGAGCGCCTCGATCTCCGGACGGCGGCGGCGCACGGTCTCGCCGACGGTCTCGGCGTGGCGTTCGCCGAGGAGCCCGAAGATGACGTTCCAGGCGAGCTTGACGCCGATCTCCCGCGCGAAGTCGGCGCGGTCGGTCACCGCGCGGGCGGGGATGCCGTCCGCGGCGAGGAGCGCAACCAGGGCGGCGGCGTGTTTTCCCCGGAACAGGCTGGGTGCGCCGGCCTCCACCGGCCCCTCGCGCGAGGTCGCCGCGAAGTAGACGAGGCCCTGCGTGTTCTCGGCGAGCCCGTACGAGGCGAGCAGCGGGAGCACCATCCCGTTCTGCACGAACACGAGGTCGGCCCGGTTGGCGGGCGCGGTCGCGTCGATGACCGCCGCGAGATCGTCGGCGCGTGTGCACACGACGATGGGGACGCCCGGGTGGGGGGCCTCCAGCGGGGCGAGGGGGCCGCTCCGGCCCACCACCTGGGCCACCGACCCTGCCGCGGCGGCGGCGCGGACGAAGGCGCTCCCGACGCGCCCGGGGCCGACGATCACGAGCTCCGACGGGATCCCCGGGCCGCTCATGCCGGTCGGGCGACCTTGCCCCCGATCTCCATCCACCCCGAGATGCCCCCGTCGAGGCTCGTCGCGTTGAAGAGCCCCTTCTCCCGGAGGAAGTGGGCGGCCTGGAGCGAGCGGGCCCCCATGGCGCAGTAGCAGACGATCTCGTTGGCGTCCTTCACCTCCTCCCAGCGGGCGCGGAGCTGCCCGAGCGGGATGAGGAGGGCCCCGGGGATGATGCCGCCAGCGGTCTCGGAGGGCTCGCGGACGTCGAGCACGGTCACGGGCTCCCCGGCGTCGAGCCGCTCCTTGATCTCCTGGGCCGAGCACTCGATCGTGGAGAGCGCCTCGGCGTTCTCGACGACGGGCTCCTCGTCCCCCATGACCGCCACCTTCTCCGGGGCGCGCACGAGCGTCGGGCCCGACCTGGACGGCGCCGCCGCGGGCGTGGGCGACCGCGCCTCGGATCGGGCGGGTGCCTCGTCGGCGCGGCCGGCCACCTTGCCGATGACCTTCTTCGCGAGGGAGCGGATCAGACCCATGGGGACTCCGGACGCCTGCGCTCTATCCGGGGCGGCGCGCGGGCGGGCAGGTCATCCGCCGATCTCGATGGGCGCGCGCGGGGGCGTCCAGCCGTCCCCCGCCACGTCGACGAAGGTCGCGGCGGTGGCCGCCCAGGCGAGGTTGCCCGGGTGGGCGCCCTCCATCGCGAGGGTCGTGCTGGCCGCGATCACCACGTAGAAGGCGTCGGCGTCGGGCTCGAGGGTCCACGCCGCGGTGCACGGCGTCGGCGCCACGCCCGTGCAGGGCTCGGTCGCGACGACCACGCCGTCCTCATAGAGGGTGACGGTCTCGACCGGCATCCAGCTCGGCGCCTTCACCGCCACGCTGAGGACGCTGCCGGACGCAACCGTTCGGCCGGGGGCCCAGGTGTCGTCGACCCGCGCGTCGATGAACGGGCCGTGGCTCACGACGGTCCCGCGCGTCGCCATGGCGCCGCGGAGCACGTCGTCGTCGACGTCCGCGAACGCTCCCCCCGTGTGGAGGAACGTCACGTTGAGGCCGACGCCGCCGGCGGTGTGCCCGTGGGAGTCGCTCACGCCGACCGGGGTCACGTCGTGCCCCCGCGCCACGAGGTCGAGGTAGTACGGGAGGTTGTCCGACCAGTCGCCGGAGTTCAAGAGCTCCATCGCGTCGAAGTCGGCGGACCAGTGGTCGGGGGAGTCGACGTGGCCGTTCGCGTCGTAGTCGGCGTGGGTGAACATGCCGCTCGACCCGACGGGGTGGTTGGCCTGGACGATGCCGTCGTCCCCCACCATCGCCCGCATCCAGCCGAAGATCTCGGCGGTGTCGACGTAGCCGAACCACCACTGGGGAGCGCCGCCGTTGACCTTCGTCATGTCGGAGGTGGCCGGCCAGACGTTGAAGTGCCCGCGGAGCACCGGGCTCACCTCGGTGGCGACCACGCTCGCGAGCCGGCCCTCGAGGCCGAGCGGGGCGAGGAGGGGGCGGTAGTCGACGGTGTGGTCGTGGTCGGTGCCGACGTGCACATCGACGCCGTTCGCCGCCGTCACGATCAGGCGGTCGACCATGGTGATGTCGCCGTCCCCGCTCGGGGAGGCGTGGGTGTGCGGATCGATGACGATCGCGCCGTCGAGCGTGTAGGCGGGGACGATGTCCGCCACGAGGGCGGTCGGCTCCCCGCTCACGATGGTCACGGACGCGCGGACGAGCTCGTCGCGAACGCCGCGGTGCACCACGACGTCGTAGGCGCCGGGCTCCAGCGGCAGGTCCGCCGCGCCGTCGCGCACGAAGCCCACGACCCCGGCGCCGCTCGGCCGCCCGGGGACGAGACGCACGTCGGCGGACACGGGATCCCCCCCGACGAAGTACGCGTAGACGACGGCGGGGCCGCCGTCCGCCACCTCCACGTGCAGGGTTCCGGGCGGGGTGAGCGAGAGGTCGGGGGTGGTGCTCGCCGCCGAGATCCCGTAGCCCTCCGCGTACGGCGCCGCGGGGGCGCCGGTGGAGAGGGAGGCCAGGGTGTCGGTGGGATCCACCTCGTAGGGGCCGACCCACCCGTGGCCCGGGGGGAGGTCCATCACGAGCGCGGCGCCGCGACCGGAGGCGACGAAGCTCACGTCCCCCACGGGGACGGTGGCGCTCCACGCGCCGGCGGCGTCCGTCGTCGCGAGGGTGAGCGGCGCGCCGTCGGCGTCGAGCACGTGGACACGGGCGCCCGGGAGGGGGGCGCCCCCGGCGGTCACGGTCCCGGAGACGGACTGGGTGGCGACGCCCGAGCGGGCGAGGTGCTCGTCCAGGAGCGTGGCGAGGTCGGGCGCGACGCCGATGTTGCTCGTCCAGGCGATCGATTCGCCCGGCGCCACCGACGAGGAGGGCCCGAACCCGATGAGCGCGGGCGCCACCTGGGACAGGATCCGCCCGACGGAGCCGCTCTCGAGCGGCCCGTCCGCCCCGGTGATCGCGAGGGCGACCTCGTTCTGCTTGCCCATCGCGCCGACGAGATCGACGGGGGAGCCGCTCGCGTCGTCCCGCCCGGTGCCGGGGCGCCACCCCTCGGCCACCTCGGTCGCGAGCAGCGCGACCTGGCCGACGTAGAGGTCCTGGGCGTCGCCCTCGTCGTTCCACACGGTGGTGGTGGCCTGCAACGACCACGCGCCCGGGGCGAGCGTGTAGTCGGTGCGGATGCGCAGATCGAGGTCGGGGATGAGCGAGGGGCTCTCGAGCGCGCCGGTGAGGAGCCGCATCGGTGCGGCGGGGCCCTCGACGCGGATCACGGCATCCCCCTCGCGCCCGTCGTTCACGACGGTGACCGACGTGGCGTCGACCACGCGGCCGAGGCCGACCATGGGGGTGACCTCGTCGAGGATGTCGCGCCCGGGCACGCCGTCGGCGCGGACGAGGTCGGCGTCGATGAGCCCGCCGCCGTACTCGACGTAGTAGCTGCTCTCGCCCACGGCCTGGACGACGAACTGCACGCGGTCGTTGTAGATCTTGAGGTCCCCGACGGCGCCCTCCGCCGAGATGCCGCCGAACAAGGCCGCGGGATCGGTCACGATCCCGGCGCGGACCTCGTCCGCGCCGAGGACCTCCACCAGATCGAGGGGGGGGAGGTCGGTGTCGTCGGGCTCGGGCTTGTCGGCACAAGCGAGGAGGTAGAGCAGCATCGGCACAGTCTATGCGGGTTCGTGCAACGCGGGGATAAGCAACGCGCCCATGCATCCGCGCCACCTCTGCAACGTCGCCGGCGCGTTGACGTTCTCCCGCCTCCTGCTCGCCGCGTCGATGCCGTTCGTGATCACGACCCCGTGGGGCATCTGGGTCTACCTGCTCGCCCTGCTCACCGACGTCGTGGACGGCGCGGTGGCCCGCCGGACCGGCACGGCGTCCGCCGCGGGCGCGGCGTTCGACGGCTGGGTGGACAAGGTGCTCCACGTCAACCTCGGCTGGTCCCTCGCGGTGGCCGATCGGATCCCGGACGTGTGGATGCTCGCGTGGTTCAGCCGCGAGCTCATCCAGGTGCTGCTGCACCCGATCCTCATGCACGCCTTCCGCACCGGGCGGGGGGTGGCGCCCCGCACGAGCCTCCTCGGTCGGATCACCGCGGTGCTCCTCGCGCTCTGCGTCCTCACCGTGCTGCTGGGCGGGAACGCCCTCGTCCCGACGGTCCTCACGGGCGCGACCGGGGCGGCGGCGGGCCTGCAGTACGCCTGGATCCACCTTCCGAGGCGCCCCCGCCCGGTTGCCGCGTCGTGAGGGATCGCCCGATCGTCCCGGCATCGCCATCGGTTCTGCTATGGTGATCGCCCTCGCCGAGGACCCCATGAAGACGCTGACGCTCTCCCTTCTCGCCCTCTTTGCCGTCGCCTGCACCGACAAGGCCTCTGAAGACACCGGTGAGCTGCCCGTCACCGACGACCGCGACGGGGATGGCTACACGGCCGACGACGGGGACTGTGACGACGCCGACTACGACGTGCACCCCGGCCTCGAGGAGGTCTGGTACGACGGCATCGACCAGGACTGCGACGGCAACGACACCGACCAGGATCTCGACGGCTACGCCGTGGGAGACGACTGCAACGACGTCGTCGCCACGGTGAACCCGGACGCCGCGGAGATCTGCGACGAGGTGGACAACGACTGCGACGGCGAGGTCGACGTCGGCGCCACCGACGTCCTCACCGCCTGGGTGGATGGGGACGGGGACGGCCACGGCGCCGCCGACGGGGAGGCGACCTACTGCGGCGATCTTCCCGAGGGCTATGCCGCCGTGGACGACGACTGCGACGACGCGCAGCCCACCGTGTTCCCCGGCGCCGCCGAGATCTGCGACGACCTCGACAACGACTGCGACGGCGAGCTGAACGAGGGGAACCCGGACGAGGTGTCCTGGTTCCGGGACGCCGACGCCGACGGCTTCGGGAACCTCGCCGAGGCGGTCCTCGCGTGTGCCCCGCCCGAGGGCTACGTCGGCGACGCCACCGACTGCGACGACGCCGTGGGGGACGTGTTCCCCGGCGCCGACGAGCGCTGTGACGAGATCGACCAGGACTGTGACGGCTTCGTCGCGAACGATCCGGTGGACGGCACCGCCTGGTACGTCGACGCGGACGCCGACGGGTACGGCGATGCCGCGAGCGGGCTCGTCGCGTGCGACGCCATCGACGGCCGCATCACCGACGGCACCGACTGCGACGACACGCGCGTCGACGTCCACCCGGGCACGGTCGAGGTGTGCGACGGGATCGACGGCGACTGCTCCGGCGAGGTCGACGACGGGCTCCTGTTCTCCGGCTGGTACGCCGACACCGACGCCGACGGCTTCGGCGATCCCGACACCTCGCTCTCGGCCTGCGCGCAGCCCGAGGGCTATGTCGAGGACGCCACCGATTGTGACGACGGAGACGCCGCCACCTACGCCGGCGCCGCCGAGGTCTGCGATCTCGAGGACAACGACTGCGACGGCGCCGTCGACGACGGCGCGGTGGACGAGCGCACCTACTACGACGACGTCGACTCGGACGGATACGGCAACGGCGCGCTGGCGGTCTCGGCCTGCGGCCTCCCCTCCGGGTACGCGGAGTCGGGCGACGACTGCGACGACGGCAACTCGCTCATCCATCCCGACGCCGACGAGACCTGCAACAGCCTCGACGACGACTGCGACCTGTCCACCGACGAGGACGCCGTGGACGCGACGACCTGGTACGCGGACGTCGACGGGGACACCTTCGGCGATCCCGCGGTGGCGACCCTGTCGTGCCGAAGCGTCGACGGTCACGTCGGCAACGACGACGACTGTGACGACGCCAGCGCCGAGAACAGCCCCACGGGCACCGAGGTCTGCGACGGCGCGGACAACGACTGCGACGGCACCGCAGACGAGGACAGCGCCTCCGACGCGAGCACCTGGTTCATCGACGTGGACGCCGACGGCTTCGGAGACGCCCGGTTGACCACCGTCGCCTGTGTCGTCCCCGACGGGTACGCGGCGTCGGGGGACGACTGCGACGACGCCACCTTCGAAGTGAACCCCGGCGCCACCGAGTCCTGCAACACCGTCGACGACGACTGCGACAGCGTCATCGACGAGGCCGGCGCCAGCGACGAGCCGACCTGGTACGTCGACGCCGACGCCGACGGCTACGGCCACCCCGACGGGACGACCGAGGCGTGCAACCTCCCCGACGGCTACTCGGAGAACGCCGACGACTGCGACGACGCCGAGGGCGCGACCAGCCCCGCCGGGCTCGAGGCGGACGATCTCGCGGACAACGACTGCGACGGGTGGGTGGACGAGGACTACGTCGTGGCGGGGGATCTCGTGTTCTCCGAGATCACGCGCCAGCCCCGGTTCGGCGCCACCGTCATCAACCCGAACGGGGCCTGGTTCGAGGTGTACAACACCTCGGGTCGCGACATCGATCTGTCCAACTGGTACGTGAGCCGGTACGTCGCGACGGTCGGTCGCGACGGCTTCTACGTCGACCCCGCGGACGAGCTGATCGTCGGCGCCGGCGAGTATGCCGTCTTCTGCAAGACCGAGACCTACACCGCCGCCTCCACGGCCGCGAGCACGCTGGTCTGCGACTACGTCTGGGGGGATCCGTCCCAGCCCGCCACCTATGAAGGCACGTTCCACGACAACACGTTCAACCTGCAGCGGGACGACGACACCCTGTCGGCCTGGATCGGCGGGGACACCTCGACCGGCGCGCTCGTGGACGACGTGCACTGGACCTACAACGCGACCGACGGCTACTGGCCGCGTGACGCGACGCGCGCCGTGAGCCTCGATCCGACCTCCCTCGACGGCACCGCCAACGACGACGAGGTGAACTGGTGCTCCACGACCGTCGCGAGCGCCTACCGGTGGTACTACGTGAGCTCGACCAATGCCGAATACGGGACCCCCGGCGTCGCGAACCACGCCTGCCCTTGAGCCTTTTGGCCCATCCGACCCCCGAGGAGCCGGCCGCCCGCGCCAGTCGCCCCTCCACCCAACAGATCTGGAGCTTACATGCGATTGATCCCATTTTTCCTGGCGACCCTGTTCATCGGTTGTGACGGCCCCGACAAGGACCCCGATGAGCTCGACACCGACGTCACCGCCGCTGCGGACGCCGACGGCGACGGCTACACCAATGAGACCGGCGACTGCGACGACGACAACGCCGCGGTCTACCCGGGCGCGGACGAGATCTGGTACGACGGGGTCGACCAGAACTGCGACACCAAGGACGACTACGATCAGGACGAGGACGGCGCCGGCCAGTCCGAGGACTGCGACGACACGGACGCGGCGATCTTCCCCGATGCCGAAGAGGTGTGCGACGGGATCGACAACGACTGCGACGGCGAGCTGGACGAGACCGGCGAGCGGACGGCGTACGTCGACGCTGACGGCGACGGCTTCGGCGCCGGGGAGGCCCTCGGCACCTACTGCGAGCTCCCCGTCGGCACCGCCGACAACGCCGAGGACTGCGACGACACCAACCTCGCCGTGAGCCCCTCGGCCGAGGAGATCTGCGACGGCCTCGACAACGACTGCGACACCGCGGTCGACGTCGGCGCCACCGACGGCCGTGTCCACTACACGGACGCCGACGCCGACGGCTTCGGGGACCCCTCGACCGGCACGTCCGCCTGCGGCGAGATCGAGGGCACCGTCGAGGACGGCACCGATTGCAACGACGGGGACTCCCTGACCTTCCCCGGCGCCGTCGAGATGTGCGACCTCGTCGACAACGACTGCGACGCCGAGGTCGACGAGGGCTCTCCCGACGCCCGCACGTACTACCTGGACGCCGACGCCGACGGCTACGGCGATCCCGCGGTGACCGCGAGCGCGTGCGGCGCGCCCGCCGGCTACGTCGAGGCGGGCACCGACTGTGACGACGCGGACGCCGGGTTGTCTCCGGGCGCGGCCGAGCTCTGCGACGGCATCGACAACGACTGCGACGCCGAGATCGACACCGACTCCCCCGACGCCCTCACCCTCTACGCCGACGCCGACCTCGACGGCTACGGCGACCCCGCCGCGTCCGTCACGAGCTGCGACGCGCGGGACGGCTACGTCTCCGACGGCACGGACTGCGACGACACGAGCCGCGCGTCCAACCCCGGCGCGGCCGAGGTGTGCGACGGCCTCGACGACGACTGCGACGGCGCGGTCGACGAGGCCAGCGCCACCGACGCGCCGACCTGGTACATCGACGCCGACGTCGACGGCTTCGGGGACTCCTCGGGTGGCACCCCCGCGTGCGAGCAGCCGGCCGGCTTCGTGGCGCTCGACACCGACTGTGACGACGGTGACGCCGCCGTCAACCCCCGCGCCACCGAGGCCTGCGACGGCGCCGACAACGACTGCGACGGGTCGACGGACGAGGCCGGCGCGACCGGCGAGGGCACCTGGTACGTCGACGGTGACGGCGACGGGTACGGCTCCTCCGACGCGACGATGGACGCGTGCGACGAGCCCAGCGGCTACGCCGGGTCGGACGACGACTGTGACGACGCCGACGCGACCAGCAACCCCGGCGCGGCCGAGCTGGACGACGGCGTCGACAACGACTGCGACCTCCTCGTGGACGAGGACTTCGTCGCCGAGGGCGACGTGATCATCACCGAGATCACGCGCCAGCCGCGGTTCGGCAGCTCGTCGACCAACACCAACGGCCAGTGGTTCGAGCTCTACAACACGACCGACACGGACATCGACCTCTCCGGTTGGTACATCCAGCGCCTGTCCTCGACGCTCGCGGCCGACGGCTTCTACGTCGACCCCGTCGAGGGCGTCACCATCGGCGCGGGCGACTACGCGGTGTTCTGCAAGACCGACAACTTCACCTCGTCCTCGACCGTCTACAGCTTCATGGACCCCTGCGACTACTACTGGGGCGACGAGTCCGCGACCGCCAGCTACGCGGGCACCTACCGGGACAACACGTTCAACCTGCAGCGTGACGAGGACGAGGTCGCCCTCTACATGGGCGGGGACGCCTCGACCGGCACGCGCATCGACGCCGTCCACTGGTACTACGACGCGACGAACGGCTACTGGCCGCGCGACGCCTCGCGCTCGATGCAGCTCGAGCCCGCCGGGTACGACGCGACCGTGAACGACTCCCTGGACGCCTGGTGCTCGACCACCGCCAACTCGTACTTCGATTGGTACCTCGCGAGCAGCACCGCCCGCGAGTTCGGCACCCCGGGGATCGTCAACCACGCCTGCCCGTAGCCGGCGCGTGAGAGGCGCCTCCGGGGCTCGTCCCCGGGGGCGCGGCCCGTCGCGCAACGGTTAGGCTGGGGGCTCCAGAGGCCTCCGCCATGCGCACGTCGCTCCTGTCCCTCCTCGTGCTCCTGGCCGCGTGTGCCGGCCCCGCCCCATCCGACAAGGACGACACCGGCGAAACCGCCGAGCCCGACGACGACGCGGACGGCGACGGCTTCGGGGCCGCCGACGACTGTGACGACGCCGACCCGGCCGTGAACCCCGGGGCGGAGGAGGCCTGGTACGACGGCGTGGACGCCGATTGTGACGGCGCCGACGACTACGATCAGGACGGGGACGGCGTCCAGGGCGACACGCGCGGGGCCGACTGCGACGACACCGATGCCACAGCGTTTCCCGGCGCGGTCGAGGTGTGCGACGGCGTCGACGACGACTGCGACGGCCTCGTGGACGACGCCCCCGCGGACGGGCTCCCGCTCTACGCCGACCTGGACGGGGACGGCTGGGGGGAGGGCGCCGCCGTCGGCGAGGGCTGCGAGGCGGCCCCCGGCACGGCCTTCGCCGACGGGGACTGCGACGACGCCGACGCGACCCGGAGCCCCGGCGTGGCCGAGATCTGCGACGGGATCGACAACGACTGCTCGGGCTACGTGGACGACGCCCCGACCGACGGCACCACCTGGTACGCGGATCGCGACGCCGACGGCTTCGGGGATCCGGGCGCCGCCGCGGTCGCGTGCGCGCAGCCGGACGGCTACGGCGCGGACGCCACCGACTGTGACGACGGCGATCCCGCCTCCTTTCCGGGCGCCCCCGAGGTGTGCGACCTCGAGGACAACGACTGCGACGGCACGGTCGACGACGGCGCGGAGGACGAGCGCCTCTACTTCGTCGACAACGATGGGGACGGCTTCGGCGATCCCGCGTCGACCACGTCCGCTTGTGGGGCCCCCGACGGCTACGTCGAGCTCGGCACCGACTGTGACGACGCCGATCCCGCGCGCTCCCCCGGGGTGGTCGAGCTCTGCAACGGCACCGACGACGATTGCGATGGTGTCGTCGACAGCGACTCCCCCGACGCCGCCTCCTGGTACCCGGATCGCGACGGGGATGGCTACGGCGACGCCTCGGGCGGGCTCGCCTCGTGCGAACCGGTGGAAGGTTGGTTGGCCGATGGCAGCGATTGTGACGACGCGGATGCCACGAAAAATCCGGATGCCGCGGAGGTTTGTGACGACGCGGACAACGATTGCGACGGCGCCGCCGACGAGTCCGACGCCGTCGATGCCGTCGCGTGGTTCCTCGACGCCGACGCCGACGGGTACGGCGATCCGGGCTTCTCCGCCCCGGCGTGTGACCTCCCCGACGGCTACGCCGCCGCTGCCACCGATTGTGACGACAGCACCGCCGCCGCCAACCCCGGCCGCCGCGAGACCTGCGACGGCATCGACAACGACTGCGACGCCACCGTCGACGAGGACGACGCCACCGACGCGCCCACCTGGCACGCCGACGCCGACGCCGACGGCTACGGGGATCCCGACACGGCCACCACCGCCTGCGCGGCGCCCTCCGGCTACCTCGCCGACGGGGAGGACTGCGACGACGCCGATCCCACGGTGAACCCCGCCGGTGTCGAGATCCAGGACCTCGTCGACCAGGACTGCGACATCCTCGTCGACGAGACCTTCGTGCGCGTGGGCGACATCGTGGTCACCGAGGTGGCGCGCCAGACCTACACCGGCGGGAGCGGCGCCTCCACCAACGCACAGGCGCAGTGGTTCGAGGTGACCAACACCGGCGCCTACGACATCGATCTCGCGGGCTGGTACGTCGAGGAGCAGGACGGGGACAGCTTCCGGGTCTCCGCCGACGCCGGGCTCGTGGTCCCCGCCGGCGGCTACGCCGTGCTCTGCTACGACGACCCGTGGTTCGCGACCCCCGAGGTCTGCACCTACACCTGGGGCGATGCGACCTGGGGTTCGGGCGCCCATGACGCCACCTTCTACTTCGACCGGGACGAGGATCTCGTCGCGCTCTACCTCGACGGCGTCCTGATGGACCAGGTGTTCTGGGAGCTCGGCGCCGACTCCGCCGGGGACGCCTGGCCCCGCACCGCGCGGTACTCGATGGAGCTCGACCCCGAGGAGGTCGGTCCGGCGACCAACGACGTGGCGGGCGCCTGGTGCCTCGCGGCGAGCACCGACCGCTACAGCCTCCCGACCGCGACCGGCTACCCGGACTACGGGACCCCGGGCGCGGCCAACGGCGCCTGCTTCTAGGCCCCCCGGAGGGCGGCCGGGGCCGGTCGGGCGCCGCCGCCCGCCGGCCGCCTCCTCACTCGCAGGAGCGAAGCTCGGGCTCGTAGAGGTCGCTCGTGGTCTCGGACACGTAGCCGTCGGGCCACACGATCTGCGCCACGTCCCACACGTCGTTGCGGGCCATCACGCGCGCGTAGGTGCCCTCGAGCACGCCGTAGAGGTAGACCCGCACGGTGGCGGTCACGTCGCCTTCGCCGTTGTCCTCGAAGTAGTGCACCTTCACCGAGTAGGTGTCGGCCGCGGGCGTCTGGATGTTGATGTTCTCGATGCCCGGGGGGCTCGCGAGGGCGTCGATGTCGAGCGTGGGGTCGTCGTCCGGGCCGGACTCGCCCCACGCGGGGTTCACGTTGCAGTAGTTGCAGTCGTTCACGGCGCCGAACAGGGTGCCCTCGCTGTTGAGCAGGTGCAGATCGAAGTCGTTCAGCTCGCCCCAGACGAGCTCGACGTGGAACTCCTCGTCCGGCACCGCGTCGATCAGGCACACCGTGGGCGCCGAGAGGAGCCCGATGCTGTTCTCGACCTGGAGCGAGACGCGGTACTCCCCCGCGAGATCGAGCTGGACGAGCAGGTCGGTGCCGCTCTCGGTGCTGACCACCTCGTCGTACGGGCCAGTCACATTCCAGTGGTAGAACGACAGCTCGTACAAGTTCGGGTCGTAGCTCCCGCCGCCGCCGACGGTGACGGTCTGTCGGGGAACAGCGCTGCCGGGGCAGTCGAGCACGGCCACCGGGTACTCGAACGAGCCCCCGCCGTTGCCGACGAGCGTGAGGAGGGTGGTGGGCTCGTCGGGATCGTTGGTGGCGAGGGTGAGGGCGCCGTTGTCACCCGCGTCGGTGGTGGGGGCGTACACGACGATGAGCTGGGTGTCCTGGTCGGGGGGGAGGACGAACCCGGTCGGGTCGGTCACCAGGGTGAAGGCGCCGCCGCCGCTCTGTGTCATGCTGGAGATGAAGAGGTCGTCCGTCCCGACGTTGGTACAGGTGATCCAGCTGGTCGCGACGCTGCCGGCGGACACGGTGCCGAAGTCGAGGGACAGCGGATCGCAGGCGATGTCCGGCGTGGGGGCCTCGATGCCGACCCCCGTGAGGGTGACCGGCGTGGCAGGCGCGTCCTCGTCATTGGACTGGATCGTCAACGTGGCGGTGTAGGCGATCGGCTCGGTGGGCAGGAACGTGACCTGGAGCGCGTCCTCGGCCTCGCCCGCGACTTCCACGGGAACTTCCTCGATGGAGAAGGCGGCAGCGCCGTCTCCGGCGAGGGTGACCTCCTCGATCTCCAGGATGCCCCGGCCCGCGTTGATGATCTGGACGGTGCCCGGCACCGAGTAGTCGATGACCACCTCGCCGTAGCTGAGAACCTCTGGGGTAACCACGATGTCGGGCTTCAAAGCCTTGATTTCTGGTTCGTCCGTGCAAGCTGCGAACAGCGCGATCAGCGACATCATGGCATCTTCTCCTTTTCCAACATACCCGGACCCCACCGGCTATCGTGCCGTAACAAGACCATGGAGCGGGTGGATGGTGCTTCTTTTCGTGCTCGCCGGTGGGTGCAACGGTTGCAGGCCTGACATCCGCCAGCCGCCCAGCGACGGCGTGCCCCCTCTCGAAGACACCGCTGCCGACACGAGCACCGAGACCGTGATCGACTCCGGCCCGCCCGCCCGTTGCGGGTTCGAAGAGGTCGAGCCCAACAACCTGCCCTCGGACCCCCAGGCCATCCCGATGGAGACCTGGGCGTGCGGCGACTTCTCGACCTACCTCGACGCCGACTGGTTCACCTTCACCCCGAGCCAGGTCGGCTGGATCACCATCCGGACCGAAGCCGCGCTGCGCGGATCGAGCGCGAACCCTCAGATCCTCGTCGACGGAGGCGACGAGAGCGTGCTGGTCTACGACGGCTACCTCACGAGCGATCCCCTCCTCGTGTTCCCCGCGCCCGCGATCGAGCCCTACCGGATCAACCTCGCGGAGTCCAACTTCCTCTTCGGTGACGACTATGACTGGTTCACGCTCGTCACCTCGAGCAAGGAGCCGGTCGACTGGGACTTCGAGGAGGTCGAACCAAACGACACACGGGATGCGTCGCAGGCCTTCCCGCTCGGTCAGACCGTGTTCGGTGTCATCTCCGACGAGGACGACTTCGATTGGTACAAGATCACGACCACCTACGAGGGTGAGCAGACCCTGACCTTCGATGTGACCGCGTTCATCGAGGGATCCGCGGCCAACCTCAAGCTGGTGCTATACGACGCGGCCACCGCCGAGCTGCGCACCGACCATGCCGGGCAGGTCAATTACGACCGTGATCCCTGGTTCGAATGGAAGGTGACAGGCATCCAGGACTTGTACGTGCTCGCGCGCACCGAAGACTCCCGCGGGAGCCGGTTCCATTGGTACACCCTGTCGATCACGTCGACGCCCACCGAGTGAGAGAGGAGGAGACATGAAAATTCACCTGGCGATGGTGCTCCTGTTGGGCGCCTGTGCGAACGACAAGGACGCGACGGAAGGGGACGACACCGCCGTCGGCTCCGACGACACCGGCGACACCGACGACACCGACGTCGCGTGCCTGACGGTCGTCACCGGCGTCTACTCCGCCGGTCCCTACGACCCCCCCGCCGACGACCCCGACGCTCCCCCGCCGCCGCTCGACGGCTCCACCGACGTCTACTACCGCGACCCCATCGAGGTGAACTTCGAGGGGAGCGGCGCGAGCGCGGGCATGTCGCTGGTCGACGCCGGCGGCGCCGCGGTCGCGTTCGAGACCGAGTGGGCCACCGGGAACGTGCAGGCGCTCCTCTCCACCGTGCTCGCCGCGGACACGACCTACACCCTCGCCGTCGATGTGTGCGGGGTGACCACGACCTCGACCTTCACGACCTCCAGCCTCGGCGCGCCGCTCGTCGGGAGCCCGGCGGATCTCGTCGGCCGTGCGTTCGTCTGGCGCCTCTCGGACGCGACGATCACCGAGCCGTCGGCCCTCGGTTTCCTGGCCTCGACCTACCTCAACCTGCCGCTGCTCCTCGCGGTGACCGACGCGAGCGAGACCGCGATCGATCTGCTCGGTGGGATCGCCATCCTCGAGGACGACGGCAGCTACGTGCAGTCGTCCGCCCCCACGTGGGACTTCCCCGCGGGCAGCTTCGAGGAGGCGCCCTACTTCGAGGCCTTCGCGGACTCGATCGAGCTGAACTACCTCGGGACCCCGATCCCGATCGAGCGGTTCAGCCTCTCCGGCACGTTCACCGCCGATGGCACCGCCATCGAGCGCGGCGTCGGCAGCGGCTTCGGTGACACGCGGTACATGGCCCCGCTGCTGAACCGCCCCGCCGAGGAGCTCGGCGCGGTCTGCGAGATCGCGGCCGCCGCCGGCGCGACCTGCGTGCCCTGCATCGACGGCGGGCCCTACTGCCTCTACATCGTCGCCGAGGAGATCACCGGCGTGTGGGAAGAGGGATTGGCGATGACGCCGATCGAGTAGCGAGGGCCTGGAGCTTCCGCCCGAACGAGGCGCGCCCGATCCGGGCCCACTCGTCCGGGTGGAAGCACGCCACGTAGATCGCCATCGTGGCCCAGCAGAACATGCCCACCTCCATCGTCGCTTCGATGCCGGCGTGCATGCCGACGCCGAGCAGCAGGTAGAGCGAGCGCGCGTCGAGGCGGTTGAAGGCCGCGCGGATCCGGCCCGGTCGGGTCCGCGTGTGGCGGTACCAGAACGCGAGGAGGAGGAGCGGGGCGCCCTGTTCGAAGCACCAGGTGCCGAGCGTGGCCACCTGGGTGAGGGGGAACGCGGGGGCGAGCCACGTCATCTCCCGGCGCTGCCACGTCGGCTGCTGGAGGATGTACCAGAGCGCATCGGCGGAGCCGCCCGGCACCCAGCCGGACGAGACCTTCTGCATCCCGGTGGCCCAGTACATGAGCACGAGCTGGAACACGAGCACGTAGCGGGGCCACGCCGGGACCAGCGGATCCACGGCCGGGCCGCCTGCGCGCGCACGACGTGCGGCGAGCCACGCGTCGATCGAGAGCGCCCGCCCGCAGCCGCTCACGAGGAGCAGGAGCAGGATGTTCTTGGCGAGCTCGTCGTAGGCGCCGCCGGCGTGTCCGTTGAGGTCGGCGAGCGTGCGGAAGCCGATCCACGTCACGAGCGCCGCGACGCGGGTGGAGAGGCCGAGCGTGAAGGCCACGGCGGCGAGGGCGGTCACGAGCACGACGCCGCGCACGTTCTCGGGGGTGAGCCCGCCGAGGTGCGCCAACCAGCCGGGCGCCAGCGAGCGGAGGCCGCCGTACGCGGCGTCGGTCCACACGAGGACATCGCCCCCGACCCACGCCATGTGGCAGAGGTGGGTGGCGATCGACGAGCCGAGCACGATCCGGGCGAGGGCGAGAGCGGTGGCGGGCTCGCGCCGGTCGATCAGCGCGACCCAACGGCGCCAGGCGGTCATGGGGTGGGCTCGACGGCGGCGCCGGTGGTCGTGGGCGTCGCGGGCGCCTCGGACGGGCGCAGGGCGGTGAGGGGCTCGCCGTCGGCTGGGCGGTGCACGATCCGGGGGCTCGTCCACGTTCCCTCGGGGATGTCCCCGCGGCGCACCTCGGCGGGGGAGGGCGACTTCGCCTTCCAGAACCGGCATCGCACCTCGGCGAGCTCGGGAAAGTCGACGAACGCGAGGCCCGCGAGCGCGGCGCAGCCCTTGCTCCACGACTTCGAGTAGCTCGGCCAGCCCCAGCGGAAGATGGCGGAGCGGAGCCGCTCCAGCCGGAGCAGATCGGCCCGCCAGGTGGCCGTGGGGGAGGACTCGGCGAACAGGACGCGCCACTCGCCGCCCTGCGCGCGGCCGGCGATCTCGAGCCGCGTCGGGAAGCGATGCGGCGCGATGAACATCTTCCAGCTCTGCTCGGAGCCGACGAGCTCCTCGTACGGCCGCACCGGCGTCAGGAGCTGCTTGTAGCCGCGGTTGTAGCTGTTCGCGAAGTCCCAGAGGGCGTCCTCGAACGCGCCCTGCTCCATCCCGAAACGTTCGGCCCACGCGGCGAACTCCGCCTGCACCGTCGGCTCGGCCCAGGCGGCGCGGTTGAGCCCGCCCTCGGGGGAGGGCAGCGCGGAGAGCGTGATGGCCACGAGGTGGAACGCCACCAAAGCGGCGCGCACCTGGGGCCACCACCCGGGCATGGCTACTTCTTCGCCTTGAGGTACTCGGCGAAGCCGCCGGTGTAGACCTCGGCCTTCCCGCTGCCGTCGAAGGCGATGATCTTGTTGGCCACGGTCTCGACGAGGTCCCGGTCGTGCGTCACGAAGATGCACGTACCCTGGTAGGCCTCGATGCCGTCGCGCAACGCCGAGATCGCCTCGAGGTCCATGTGGTTGGTGGGCTCGTCGAGGACCAGCACGTTGTGCTGGAGGAGCATGAGCTTGGCCAACAGGGTGCGCACGCGCTCGCCGCCGGAGAGGGTGGCGGTGGGCTTGTCGCCGTCCTCACCGGAGAAGAGCATCCGGCCCAGCACCTGCCGCACGCCTTCCTTGCCGGCGATGGGCTTCTGCTCGAACATCCAGTTGAACACCGTGTAGCCGGGCGGGATCTGGTGCTCGTGCTCCTGCGGGAAGTAGCCCGGGTTCGTCTCGTGGCCCCACTTGATGTTGCCCTGGAGCGAGGGCAGCTCCTTCAGCAGCGTGCGGACGAGCGTGGTCTTGCCCGTGCCGTTGCGGCCGATGATCGCCACCTTGTCGCCGCGGCTGATGTCGACGTTTAGGCCGGAGAACAGGCGGGTCTCGCCGTAGCCGCCCGCGAGCTTGCGGATCTCGAGGACATCGCGACCGCTGGACCGCTCGAAGTCGAAGCGGATGTAGGGGCGGGCGATGTTCGAGCGCTTGATCTCGTCGGGGCGGAGGCGCTCGATCTCCTTCTTGCGGGAGGCGGCCTGCGTGGACCGGGTGCCGGCGCCGAACTTCTGGACGAAGTCCTGCAACTGCTTGATCTTCTCCATCTTCCGGGTGTTCGACGACTCGACCTGGGAGCGGATCTGCGACTTCGCCCGCACCATGTCGTCGTAGCAGCCGGTGTACTGGATGATCGTCTGGTAGTCGATGTCGGCGATGTGCGTGCACACCGAGTTGAGGAAGTGCCGGTCGTGGGAGATGACCACGAGCACGCCGTTGTAGGAGAGGAGGAACTCCTCCAGCCACGCGATCGACTCGATGTCGAGGCTGTTCGTGGGCTCGTCGAGCAGGAGGGCGTGCGGGGTTCCGAATAGCGCCTGGGCGAGGAGCACGCGGAGCTTGAAGCCGCCCTGGAGCTCCTTCATCGGGCGCTCCTGCTGGGCCTGCGTGAGGCCGAGGCCCTCGAGCATCACGGCGGCGTCGGGCTCGGCGGTGTAGCCGTCCTCCTCCGCGATGACGCACTCGAGATCGCCCATGCGCTCGCCGTCCTGCTCGGACAGGTCCGGCTTGGCGAGCAGGGCCTCCTTCTCGGTCATCGCGTCCCACAGGCGCTTGTTGCCGGCGATGACGGTGTCGATGACCCGCATGTCGTCGTACAGGGTGTGGTCCTGCCGGAGGATGCCGAGGCGCTTCGGGCGGCTGATCGAGCCGCTGTCCGGCTCGAGATCCCCGATGAGGATCTTCATGAACGTCGACTTGCCGGCGCCGTTCGGGCCGGTGAGGCCGAAGCGCTTGCCGGGCCCGAAGGAGGTGGTGACGCTCTCGAAGAGCAGCCGCCCACCAAAGCCTTTCGATACATTGTTCACGACGATCATGACTGGCTCCTGGAGGGTGCTGCGCGCGGGCCGCGGCATCTAACCCGTGTACCGGCCCCCGACCCCTGGAAATGGACTCTGCCGACGGCGTGGCCCGGGTTAGCAGGGGCTCGATGGTGACCACGATTGCGCAGGCCGGGGTGCTGGTGCTGGGGCTCCTCGCGGGGGGGCTCTGGCCGCGCGATCGCGAGCGCGGCATCCTCACGCAGGAGAGCTGGGTCAACCTCTTCAACGGCGCGTTGTTGTTTCCGATCCGGCTCGGGATCGGGCTGCTCGGGGTGGACGCGCTGGACCTGGGCGTCGTCGATCTCACGGCGCTCCCGACCTTCGCGCAGTTCCTCCTCGCGTTCCTGGCGCTCGACTTCACCCGCTACTGGGTGCACCGCGCCGACCACCGGATCCCCTGGTTGTGGACCTTCCACCGCGTCCACCACTCGAGCGAGTCGATCGACGCCACCACCGGCCTGCGCATGCACGTGGTCGACTTCCTCCAGCTCACCGCCATCCCGATCGTGCTCTTCGGCGTGCTGTTCCGGGTGTCCGACGGCTGGGTGCTCCCGGCCGCGTTGACCGTCGGCATCGTGGCCGACGCGCTGGAGCACATGAACGTCCGGTTCACCCTCGACACGCCCTGGCGTTGCGCCTGGTTCAGGGTGTTCAACAACCCGCTCTTCCACTCCTGGCACCACACGCGTGACGGCGCGTTGTGCGACGGCAACTACGCCAACGCCCTGCCGCTCTGGGATCGCCTGTTCGGCTCCGACGTCACCCGCCCCGAGCCCCCGGCGCTCTACGGCCTGGAGGACCGCCAGGCGCTCGACAGCTCCCTCCTCGGTCTCCAGCTCCTCCGCCCTCGCGTTCGCCCCCCCGCGGACGGCTAGGTGAAGCTCAAGATCGCCGCCGTCCTGGTGGTGACCGTGCTCTGCCTCGGCTGGGTCCTCTGGGGCATCGATCCCGACGTGGTCGCCGTGAGCCTCGGGGACTTCCGGTGGGCCTACATGGTCCCGGTGATGGCGTTCTACGCCTTCGCCCACGCCCTCCGCGTGGTGCGGCTCCGCGCCATCCTCGGCCGGCCGGTCCCCTTCTTCCGGCTCCTCTCCATCCTCTCCATCGGCTACCTCGCGATCAACGTGGTGCCGCTGCGCATGGGCGAATTCGTGCGCCCCACGCTGCTCGCGGAGAAGGAGGAGATCCCCTTCGGCGCCGGCCTCGCGGCGATCTTCGTCGAGCGCCTCGTCGACATGCTCATGCTCCTCGGCATGATGCTGCTCGTCGGCTTCGTCGTCGATCTCCCCGAGGGGCGCATCGTCGTCGAGGGCATCGACGTGCTCCGCGCGGGCCAGAAGGCGGTGGGCACCCTCGTGGCCGTCGGCATCGTCGGCCTCGGCGCCCTGCTGATCGTGGGGGAGCCGCTCCTCCGCCTCACCGATCCGCTCCCGGTCGGCGGGTTCCTCCGACGCTTCCGGGACGGGATCCTCACCCTCGCCGGGCGGCCCGCCGCGCTCGCGGGCGTGCTCGCCACGTCGGTCGTCATCTGGGGAGTCACCGTGCTCGCGGTCTACGTCACCCTGCTCGCGTTCCCGGGCCTCCCCGCGAGCCTCGGCAACGCCCTGTCCATCTGGGCGGTCACCCTCGCCGGCATGACCGTCGCGCCGACCCCCGGCTTCTTCGGGGGCTTCGAGGCCTTCTGCGCCGCGGCGCTGGTCATGCTCGGCGCCGACGGCGACCGCGCGCGGACGTTCGCCGTGATCCTCCACCTCTGCCAGTTCGGCTTCACCGTCGGCACTGGCCTCGCGTTCCTCGTGTGGGAGGGCGTCTCGTTGCGCGAGGTCGTCGGTCGCAGCCGCGCCTCCGCGAGCCAGGGGGCGGCGTGAGGCGCGTCCTCGTGGTGTTGATCCTGGCGGGGGTCGCCTGCGCGAAGCGCGAGCCCCTCGTCACCTCCGGCCGCGTGGATCCCGACGTGGTCCGCGCCGTCCGCGCGGCCGGCGTGGCCATCGCGCCCGTGGTCCGCATGCAGGATCTCGCGGCGCCGCCGCTCCCTCCGAGCGCCGCGATGGGCCGGATCGAGGCCGGGCTCCGCGAGGGGGAGGAGCACCTGCCCGCCCCGTCGGTGCTCGACGTGAACGATCCGCAGGACGCCGCCTTCCTCCGCAACGAGTTCTTCGGCAACGTCCGGTTCGGCGGGGGCTTCGTCCGCACGGGGGACGTGGCGCTCGAGGTCCGGGGCCGGCTCATCGAGCTCGGCCTGGACGGGTCCTATGCCGAGAACGGCACGAGCTGGCTACGCGACGCCCTGCCGCGCGTGCTCGACCGGCACGACGTGCCCATCGGCGCGCCCGCCCCGACCGTGGCCCCGATCCCCGAGCGGCGGCGCTTCCGCGGCCTCCACCCGGAGGACGGCCACGACAACGTGAACCTCCCGCGCACCGATCTCGTGCCGACGCCGCTCGACGTCGGGGCGGCGTCCGACGGCGGCGCGCGCTGGATCGTCGTGCCCTACCTGCGGTCCTACTACACACACAACGGCGGCTGGTTCCTCGGGCAGACCTTCGGGTGCACCGCCGGCGCGCGGGTGGAGGCCCTCGTGGTGCTCTACGACGCCGTGTCCGGGCGGCCCGTCTGGTCGATGCCGCTGGTCGGGCGGCACATCCAGGCGCAGAAGGGGCAGGCCACCACCGCGGAGATGGATCAGTACCTTCTCTGGGCGGAGGCGAGCGCCGAGGAGCAGCTCGCGCGCGGCTGGCTGAAGTAGGCGGCCCGTTCGCGGACGAGGCCGGACGTCCCGACACGCCCGAAAACGAACCTGCCCTCCGCCGGACGGGCCGGGGAGGGCAGGAGCGAGAGGCCACCGGGTGCGCGAACACCCCCGGACTACCGACTAGTGCGCGTTGGGGACGGGACCCTTGCCGAGCTTGACGCCGCGCGCCTCGACCTCGGCGCACCGTTGGCCGAAGATCGGCATGCCGAACGGGGAGAAGCCGGTGACGGTCTCGTGGACCTTCGGGGCGTAGAGGTTGGTGGCCTCGGGCATCTTCTCCATCGCGTCGTAGAGCGCGCGGCTCCCCTCGGCCGAGAGGCCGCCGATGCCGATCATGCCGATGATCATGGAGAGGGCGTCACCGCCGCCGCCGCCGGACGCGCCCTGGTTGTCGGTGAACAGGTGGCCGAAGTCGATGCCGAAGATGTACGTGCCGCACGCCTCGGCGCTGGTGGCGCCCATCACGTCGTAGTCGACGCTGGCGAAGGGGAGGGGCGCACCGGGGAAGGTGTGGGACTTGAGGTTGCAGCCCGCGAGCGTCGCGAGGGCGGCCAGACCGAGGATCAGGTTCTTCATTTGTTTGCCTTCTGTGGCGAGGGAGGCTCGCATAGCCGAGCCCGGGGTGCCTAACCTGTGCGCCAGTAGCTCGGTCCCGACCATGCGTTAGACTGCGTGCGAATTCACGGAGCGACAAATGTTGACCGCCCTGGTCCTCAGCGGCCTTGCGAACGCCAGCGATATCGGAACCGACCGGATGTTCGGACTCGGCGCCGAGTTCGGGAACGGCACCTACATCAACGTGTCCGGCAAGTACTGGTTCAACGAGAAGTCCGGGCTGTCCTTCCACGGCGGCACGTCGTTCTACTACCACGAGATCGGCGCGCGCTTCGAGAGCAACTTCATCAAGGGCGAGTGGTTCGACTGGGCCGATCTCCCCATCTGGTGGTGGGTCGGCGCGGACGTGGGCGTCGGCACCTCGTGGGGGCTCGTGGCGCCCCAGGTCGGCCCCTCCGGCGGCGCGGGCGCGGCGCTCCAGTTCAACAACTTCCCCGGCGAGGCCTTCGTGACCGCGGGGCTCGGCGTCTACCCGCTCAGCTGGTGCAACTCCATCAGCCCCTACTCCACCTTCAACGCGGGCTGCTGGATCCAGGGGCGCGGCACCCTCGGCTTCCGGTACTACTTCTAGGCCGCCCGATCTACAGGATCTCTTCGAGCAGCTCGGTGGCGTAGCTGCCGGCGGGCAGGCGGAAGCGGAGCCAGAAGCCGCCCTCGGCCTCCTCGAGCTCCGCCTCGACCGGCACCCACAACTTGCGGCGCGTGCCCTGGGTGAGCTTCTCGAAGCGGCGCCACGCGTTGTCGGGGAGCCCCTCGGCCGCGAGCACGTCCTGCTCGAGGGCCAGCGCGGCGCCGGTCGGCACCTTCATCGTCGGGCCGAACATCGGCCCGGTCGGGATGCCGTCCTCGTCGATGTCCCCCTCGAGCCGGGCGGGCCCGCGCGCCGCGAGGACGCGGTTGAAGAGCAGCGACTGGTACGCGGAGAGCACGAATTTCAGCTGGTTGTGGCGCAACCGCGGCCCGCCGCCGAGGAGGATGGCGCGCCCCTCGCCGGGGGCGGTCCCGCCGACGCGCTGGGCGCCGTAGTAGTTCGGCATCCCGGTCGCGCGCAGCAGATCGAGGCGGGCGCGGGCCACCGCGGCGTCTCCCCCGCGCACGAACAACGCGAACGCGTTCCCCACGAGCTGACCGGAGCGGAGGCGGCGCGCGTTGCGGGTGCGCTCGACGATGCGCATCCCCTCGGGGAGGGCCGTCACGTCCTTGCCGAAGTGGATCGTGAAGTCCTGGACGGTGCGCGCGAAGCGGTCCTTCAGCCCCGCGTAGCCGATGTTGTCGGGTGGCACGCCCGCGGCGAAGGCGAGCTCCGCCACAACGTCGAGCGTGGTGAGGCCCACCTTCTCGATGCGGAGCCACTGGTGCTCGCCGCTGCCCGTCGGGACGACGATCGGGATCTCGGTGACCTGGAAGTCCTCGGGCGAGGCCTTCCACGTGCCGCCGGCCCCCGCGCCGGCCGTCCAGCGGGGCCAGGCGTTCGTGGGGCGGTAGCCGGTGGGGCGGCCCATGTCCTTGGACGAAGGGGGGTGGTCGTGGCTCACGGGGGCTCCGGGGAGGCGGGGGAGAGGTCCTGGGCCAGCACGATCTTCCCGAAGGCGCCGCGCGCCTCGAGGATCGCGTGGGCGTCGGCGATGCGGGACATGGGAAGGACGCGATCGACGACCGGGCGGAGGTGCCCCGCCTCGACCTCGCGCCAGGCGCGCAGGAGCTCGCCCGCCGAGCCCATGGTCGAGCCGATCACCTCGAGCTGCTTGAAGAAGACGGCGCGGAGGTCGAGGCGCACGGCGGGGCCCGAGGTCGCGCCGCAACACACGAGCCGCCCGCCCCACGCGAGCGCGCGCAGTGAGGCCGCCCAGGTGGCCTCGCCGACGGTCTCCACGACGACGTCGACGTCGCGCACGCCGATGGCCTCGTAGGGCCACGGGTGGGCGCCCAGCTCGACGAGGCGGGCCCGGCGCTCGGGGGTCGAGGCGGTGGCGTGCACCTCGCAGCCGTAGAGCCGCGCGATCTGGATGGCCATCACGCCGACGCCGCTGCCACCGGCCTGCACGAGCACCCGCTCGCCGCGGGCGAGGCGCGCGCGGGTCACCAGCATGTGCCACGCGGTGAGGAGCGTGAGGGGGAGGGCGACCGCCTCGTGCGGCGCGAGGCCGGCGGGGATCGGGAGGACCTGCCACGCGGGCACGGACACCTCGGTGACGCAGCCCCCGTCGGCGTTCTCGCCCCGGATGCGGAAGGTCCGGCAGCGATCGTGGCGCCCGTCCAGGCAGGCCGCGCACACGCTGCAGCCCCAGGAGGGGTGGAGCACGACGGGGGTCCCGACGGGGAGCGTCGGCCCACCCGCGCGGACGGCGGGGTCGAGGAGCACGCCCGCCACGTCGCTCCCGGGGATCCGCGGGAGGTGGAAGTCGTGCCCGGGCACCCCCTTGCGCACCCACACGTCGAGGTGGTTGAGCGCCACGTGGGTGACGGCCACCCGGACCTCTCCCGGGCCCGGCGCGAGCGGGGGGAGCGCGCGGACGCGCAGGGCCTCCGGGCCGCCGTGCTCCTCGATCACGATGCCGGTGCGGGGCGACATGGGGCCGGGAGGTATCATCGGCGAGGGAGCCGGGCATCGCGCCGATGTGCGCATCCGCGCGCTCCGCCCGGCGGTCGCCCGGAGCCGGAGGCGCCCGGGCACGGGCACGACGCGCCGCAGGCGGGTAGCATCTCGGCGTGGACGACGACAAGAGCCTCGGGCCGCTCCGCCTCCTTCGACGCGTGCTCGCCGCGCGGCGGGGGGACGTGCGCGCCAAGGTCGACCTCTACCACCTGCGTGGCGTCCTCACCTTCGTGGGGATCTTCGCCGCGACCATCGTCCTCCCCGGGCTCCTGCTCGCGTACTACGGCGTCGCCGGCATCCGGGCCCAGCAGCGCGCCGGCGCCGCGGAGGTCGAGCGTGTCGCGAGCGGCGCCGCGGACAGCTTTCAGGGCGGCGTCGAGTCCCTCTTCAAGGGTTTCGAGGACGGCACGTTGAACCGACTCAAATCGGGTCAATCCGTGACGACCGGCCTAAGAGAGCTCTCCGACTCGCTCCGGGTCGTGTTCCGCTACGACGGCGACGGCGCGCTGGTGTTTCCACGGGCCCCCGGCGCCGAGGACGCCCTCGAGGACCAGGACCTGTTCTTCTTCGCGCCGTGGCAGGCGGCCCTCCGCGCCGAGCGGGCGAAGGACTTTCCGCGTGCCGCGTCGTTGTTCGCGCAGGCGACCCGCGAGGCCCGCGCCCCCGACATCCAGGGGCAGGCCATCTACGCGCGGGCGAACGCTGCCCAGCGCGCCGGGGAGCTGTTCCTCGCGGAGCAGCTCTACACCGAGGTGCTCGGCGGCTTCGCGGCCGTGCGGGACGCCTACGGCTTCCGCCTCGGCGATCTCGCCCGCCTCAAGCTCGGCGAGCTGCGCCTCGCCCGGGATCCCGTGGCGGGGGAGGCCGCGGTGCGCGAGCACGTCGAGGCGCTGCTCGCGGAGACGTGGATCATCGGCCGCGGAGGCGAGGCCGCGGTGGCGCGCCGCGGGATCGATCTCATCGCCGGGCGGGCGAACGCCGAGTGGCTCGGCCGGGCGCGGGGGCGGCTCGAGGATCGCGCCAGCCAGCTCTTCTGGGCGGAGCGCCTCCTCCCGGAGCTCGAGACCCTCGGCGCCAAGGGCCGGGTGCTCCGCGTGGCGCCGGGGGAGTTCTCGTACACCCGCACCGAGCGCGCGCTCTGGGCGACCACGTGGACCGACGAGGACCAGTACGTGCTGGGCCTCGATCTCCCGGCGGTGATGGTGCAGATCGCCCGCATCGCGGAGCGCGCGGCGGGCCCGGAGAGCGACGTCATCGCGGTCATCCGCGGCCCCGACGACCCCGAGCGGGAGACCCCCCTCGCGCGCCGGAGCCTCGCGCCTTGGCTGCCGAGCTGGTCCCTGGGCGTCTACCCGCGCGATGCCCAGGATCTGCTCCGCCGCCAGGCGGAGGAGCGGCAGCGCGGCATCGGGATCATCCTGCTCTCGGTCGCGATGATCGCGGTGGGTACGGTGTTGTCAGCGCGCCTGGTGCAGCGCGAGCTCGAGATGGCGCGCGACAAGTCGGACTTCGCGGCGAACGTGTCCCACGAGCTGCGGAGCCCGATCACCCAGATCCGGCTCAAGGCCGAGGCGCTCCAGCTCGGGCTCGCCCCCGACGAGGCGGCCCGCGAGCGCCACTACGACATCATCGTGCGCGAGTCCGAGCGCCTCTCGCGGCTCGTCGACAACGTCCTCGACTTCGCGGCGATCGAGCGCGGCCGGAAGAAGTACACGTTCCGCCCCGGGGATCTCGGCCTCACCGTCGCGCGGATGGTCGAGGCCGCGATGGTCGCGATGGAGACGCGGGGCATGGACATCCAGCTCACGCTGCCGGAGGACCTCCCGGTGGTCTGGCACGACACCGACGCCGTGAGCCAGGTGCTCACCAACCTGTTGTCGAACGCGGCGAAGTACGGCCAGGAGGCCGGCTGGATAAAGGTGGACGTGTCGCTCGGCGTCGATGACGTGCTCGTGGCGGTGTCCGACGGGGGCATCGGGATCGCTCCGGAGGAGCAGCGCCAGATCTTCGAACAGTATTATCGGTCGTCCGATCCGCAGGCCCGGCGGAAGAAGGGCACTGGCATCGGCTTGACCATCGTGAAATACATCATGGAGGCCCACGGGGGCCGGGTCAGCCTCCGCTCTGCCCTCGGCCGCGGGTCGATCTTCACCTTGCACTTTCCCCTCCGGCCGCCCGGCCCGAACGCCTAGGAGCCCCCACCGATGGCCCGAATCCTGTTCTGCGAAGACGAGGAGGATCTCCTCTCCTCGCTCGTCGCGTTCTTCACCCGCGAGGGCTTCGAGGTGTTCCACGCTCGCGGCGGCCGCGCGGGGCTCGAGATCGCGAGCCGACACAAGGTCGACATCGCCGTGCTCGACGTGATGTTGCACGAGGGGCCCGAAGGCCCCGGGGGGCTCGACGGCTTCCAGATCCTCTCCGAGCTGCGCCGCACCGGCTTCGCCGGGCCGGTCATCCTCCTGACCGCGCGCACCCTGGAGCACGACAAGCTCCTCGCCTTCGACCTCGGCGCCGACGACTACATCACCAAGCCGTTCTCGCTGCTCGAGCTGCGCGCGCGGGTCAACGCCGTGCTCAAGCGGGCCGGCGGCGGCAAGAGCGTGTACCGCTACGCGGACGTCGAGGTCGACCTCGACAACTACCTGATCCGCCACGGCGAGGAGGTCGAGCGGCTCTCCAACCGCGAGCAGGAGCTCCTGCGCTACCTCATCGAGCATCGGGGCAAGGTGCTCGGGCGCGAGGAGCTGCTCGCCAGCATCTGGAAGTACAGCGCCGGCGTCACGACGCGCACGGTGGACACCCACATCCTCAACGTCCGGAAGAAGCTCCGGGACGACGCCGGCTCTCCCCGGTTCATCGAGACCTACCACGGCATCGGGTACAAGTTCGTCGGGGAGGAGGGGTGATCCTCCTGCTCGCGCTCGTTGCGGCCGCCCGCGCGGACGACTCGGCGCGCGCGTGGGAGACCTTGTACGACGCCCGCCTCGTCGAGGCCGCCGACGGTACGCCCGAGGTGGCGGCGCTCTACTACGAGGAGGTGGTGTCCGATCTCGCGATCGACGACCCCCTCTACGGCACCGCCTGGTACTGGCTCGGGCGGGCGCGGTACGGGCTCGGGGACAGCGAGGCCGCGCAGATGGCGCTCCGTACGGCCATGCGCGATCCCGCGACCCGGGCGCGAGCCGGCTCGCTCCTCGCGCGGATCGAGCTGAAGTCGCGCGCCATCACCGAGCTGCCGGCCGTCTTCGGCTTCGAGAACGGCACCGGGGCCTTCGTACGCGCCTGGGACCAGGCGGGGAAAGGCCTCCTCGACGTGCGCACCATCCAGGGCCACCGGGTGCTCGCGTGGGGCACCACGGTGCTCGCCGGCGAGCCCGACCACGTGGCCGCCGCGTTCGAGGTGAGCCAGCCGGTGACGAAGGTGCTGTTCCTCGTGCGTGCCCAGGAGTTCCCGGCGGAGCTGCGGGTCACCGTGAGCGACGGCGCGGGCGGCCGCTACAGCGCGCCGGTGATCCAGGTCCCGACGGGGGAGTGGCTCGACGTGGCGCTTCCCACCAGCGCCTTCCGGTCCACCGACGGCGCGCGCGGCGGCGGGGGGAGCGCGCTCCGGCCGGCCGACGCGGTGCGCCTCCTCGAGATCGAGGACCTCACCGGACTCCTCTCCCCGGATCGTGGCGAGAACGTGATCTACATCGACGGGTTCGAGATTCACTGACGCTCGCGATAGCGGGGCCGACATGTTGCTCGTGCAGAAGTACGGCGGGTCCTCCGTCGCCGACGTGGAGCGGCTCCGGAAGGTGGCCGCGCGGGTGGCGCGCGCCCGCGCGGGCGGCGCCAGCGTCGTGGTCGTCGTCTCCGCGATGGGCAACACCACCAACGAGCTGCTCGCGCTCGCCCGCTCGGTCACCCAGGCGCCTGGCCGTCGGGAGCTGGACATGCTCATCAGCGTCGGGGAGCGCGTCAGCATGGCGCTGCTCGCGATGGCGCTCCAGGAGCTGGGCGTACCCGCCCGGTCGTTCACCGGCAGCCAGAGCGGCATCATCACCGACACGAGCCACGCCAACGCCCGGGTGGTCGAGGTGCGCCCGGATCGGGTGCGCGAGGCCCTCGCGCGGGGCGAGGTCGCGATCGTCGCCGGGTTCCAGGGCGTCAGCCGCGAGCGCGAGGTCACGACGCTCGGCCGGGGCGGCAGCGACACCACCGCCGTCGTGCTCGCGGCGGCCCTCCAGGCCGACGAGTGCGAGATCTGCAGCGACGTCGACGGCGTCTACAGCGCCGACCCCCGGTCGGTGCCCGCGGCCATCCGCCTCGACGCCATGACGCTCGACGAGGCCCTGGCCCTCGCGCAGAACGGCGCCAAGGTGCTCTACGACGAGGCCGTCGCGTGGGCCCGCCGCGAGGGCATCACGATGCGTGCGAGCGCCACGTTCGGGGACACCGGCGGCACCCGGATCCACCCCGGTGACCCGCCGTCGGATCACGGGGGCGCGCGGATCGTCGCCATCACCGCGGACATGCAGCTCGCGCGGGCCCCGCTCACGCTGCTCGACCGCCTCCCCACCGCGTGCGTGCGCGTCGCCGGCCCGGACGGGCTCCTGCTCGACCGCCGCAACCTGCACGTGGACCTCCCGGGGCTCGTCCCCGCGGCCACGGTGGCGGTCGTGGGCGCGCGTGCCGGGGCGGATCCGACGGTGCTCCGTCGGGTGATCGCCGCGGCCGGTCCCGACGCTTCGCGGTGGCGCGCGGCGGTGGACGCGGTAGTCTTCGAGGTCGACCCCGCGCGCGCGGCGGGGCTGGAGAGGGCGCTGCACGCTGCGCTCCTGGAGAACCCCTCCGCATGATGATCAAGCAGTTCCTGAACCCGCCGAACTGGTTCACGTCGGCGAGCCTCTTCTGCGGGCTCTACGCGATCCTGCTCGCGGGCCAGGCCCAGGGGGACGCGAACCTCTACTACAAAGCCGGCTTGATGATCTTCTTCGCCGGCCTGTTCGACATGCTCGACGGGCGGGTCGCGCGGATGACCGGCACGGGCACCGCCTTCGGCGTGCAGCTCGACTCCCTGGTCGACATCATCAGCTTCGGCGTCGCCCCCGCCTGCCTCGTGTACTTCTGGGGCCTCGCGCCGTACGGCCCGTTCGGCGTGTTCGTCGCGGGCGCGCTGATGTTGTGCGGCGCGTTCCGGCTCGCGCGCTTCAACGTCACCGCCGACGGGAAGGCCCACCGGTGGAGCCAGGGCCTCACCATCACCATGGGCGGCGGCACCGTGTCGTCGCTGGTGATGTGGCACTCCGGATCGGGCCTCCCCGGCCCCACCGACCCCACGGGCATCGTGCTGTTCGTGCTCGCCGTGTCGTTCCTCGAGGTGTCGTCGGTCCCGTTCCGCACGATGAAGACCTTCAAGATGTCGCCCCCGGTCATGGCGGCGCTGGTCGTCCTCGCGGGCGTCTGCCTCGCGGTCGGCGCGGTGTACGACATCTCCACGGTGCTCGTCCTCCTCGGCCTCGCGCACGTGGCGAGCGGCCCGATCGAGGCCGTCGCCACCTGGCCGCGTCGCCGCAAGGCGCGGGCGCGGGCGCGGGCCGAGGGCAAGCCGCCCCCCGTCGAGAACGAGTAGCCGCGCCCACCCTCGCGAGGGGTTTCGAACGGTTAGGCGGGCCCCCTCCAGGGAGGTCCGCATGGCCGACATCAACGAGACCCGACGCAAGAAGCTGCTCGCCCACCTCCTCGAGAACGGCGGGGTCATGGCGATCGGCCCCCTGCACGACTGGAGCGGGCTCAAGCTCCTCGCCGCGCACCAGGCGTTCAGTCAGCTCATGGAGGGGCTCACCTCCGACGGGCTCGTCGCGTGGGACGGTACGATCTTCACCCTGACGCCCGAGGGGCGCGCGGTCGCCGAGGCGGCGGGGAAGGACAAGGCGCGCGGCAGGAAGAAGAAGGGGGATGCCGGCTCGGAAGAGGGGGACACGGCCGCGTCGGTAGCGGTCGCGGCGACGGACACCGCGCCGCCTCCATCGGCTCCCTCCGTGCCGGCTCCCGCCCTCGCCGAGCGTGGCCACGATCACGCCCATGACCACGATCACGGGCACGATCACGATCACGGCGGCGCCCGCGCCGCACCGGCGCCCGCCAAGGCCCCGGCGCCGACTCCGGCCCCCGCCCCCAGCCCCGCCCCCAAGCGCGCCGCTCCCCCGCCGCCTCCCCCGGAGTCGGGCGTGCGCCGCGTCGTGAAGGGGCTGCTGCGGCGGATCCTGGGGATGGAGAAGGGGTAGGCCCTCGGAGGGGTGCTCGCTCCTACCGCTACCGCGCTTCCTCGTTCCAGCGCTGCCGCACGTCCTCGATGAGGGCGGCCGTGGCGGCGCGGCTGGGGTCCCGGCGCTCGGCCTCCTGGAGCGCCACCATGGCCCGCACGAGGTCCTCGCGGTCGCTGTAGGCGAGGGCGAGCTCCTCCAGGTCCTCGACCGTCTCGAGCCGCCGGGCGAGCGCGACGGCGGGCTTCGCCATCCACTTCCGCAACATCCGGAAGTTCTCGGTCGACGTCTCGGTGTGGAGGTTCTTCGGCGCCGAGTACTCGACGAGCAGGTTGTCGTCGGTGTTGAGCGGGACGCCGTGGGTGCGCCACATCACCGTGTCGCGGTCGAAGAGGAAGTGGCACAAGAGATCGCTGCCGTCGTCGACGCCCACGGCGTGGAGCTCGGCGATCACGGCGGGGTTCTTGCCGGCGAGGGCGCGCGCGGCCGCGAGGTCGAAGTCGAGGGGCGAGTCGCTGCCGATCATGACGAGATCGGCGTCCTCGATGGTCGAGAACACGAGCACGTGCGGGTAGACCGTCGCGAACGTGCGCATGATGGACTGGAGATCGCGCGCGTCCATCCCGTACATCTGCACCCATTGGCTCCAGATCCCGCCGGGCGCGAGCCGCGTCTTCCCCATCTCGAAGAACTCGCGCGTGAACAGGTTCGAGACGCCGGTCAGCCAGGGGTTCGAGGGCTCGGCCACGATGATGTCGTAGGTGCCCGGCGGCGTGAGCAGGAGCTGGTTGCGGCCGTCGTTGGCGAGGACGTTCACCCGGTCGTCCCGGAGCGCGTCGTGGTTCCAGGCGCGGAAGAACTCGGTGGCCTCGGCCATCGCGGGCTCGAGCTCGATGACGTCGATGTTGTCGAGCTCGGGGTGCAGCGTCATCGCGCCGAGGGTGATGCCGCTCGCGAGCCCGATGAGCGCGGCGTTCCTCGCCCGGTCGCCGGTGAAGAGGAACGCCGTGTGCGCGACAAGCACCTGCGTCGGCATGTCGGAGGTGGTGCTCGCGTCGATCTTGCCGTTGTTCGCGAGCCACACGTTGCCGGTGGTCTTGTTGTGCGCGACGGTGATGACCGTGGAGAGGCCCTCCTTGTAGTAGAGCAGCTCGTACCGATCGAGGAACCGCTTCTTGATCTCGGCGAAGGTGGGCTCTTCCAGGTTGTCGACGTACTTGTAGACGCCGGTGGACATCAGCATCGGGTTCCACGGCGGCGGGAAGGTCCACGCGACCCCGACGAGACCCGCCACCAGCGCCCCGCCGACCGCGAGGCGGCGCCGCTCGCCCGCGGCCCCCCCGGTGACCGCAGCACCCGCGGCCACCGCCGCGCCGACGAGGTTGAGGGTCGAGCAGAACAGCACGGTCCCGGTGACGTAGAGCATCGGGAGCAGCACGAAGCCGCCGCCGAACGCGCCCACGATGGCGCCCACGGTGTTGGCCGCGTAGACGCCGCCGACGGGCCGCGCCGCGTCGCCTTCGTGGGCGGCGAGCACCGCGCGCACGAGGAACGGGAAGGTCGCGCCCATGAGCACCGCTGGCGGCGCCATCACCAGGAAGGCGAGCAGGCACTTCATCGGCCAGAGGAGCTCGGGGACCCCGTCGATGACGAAGAACGCCTTCACGAACGCGACGGGGAGCAGGCCGTAGACGTACATCGCCGCGTAGGAGAGCAGCGCGACGCCGACCTGGATCGCCGCGAGGCCGAGGAGCGCGCCGCGGGCGCCCTTCGCGCGGTCGGCGAGCGGGCCGCCCACGCGCCCGCCGAGGGCGATGCCGGCGAGGAAGGCGAGGAGCATCACCGAGAAGGCGTAGGTGCTCGCGCCGAGGATGAGCGTGAGGAGGCGGAACCACGCCACCTCCATCGCGAGGCTCGACATGCCGGCGAGCGCGGCCACGACGAGCACGGGGACGGGTAGCGGCACGGCCTTCGCGGCGGGGATGGGCGCGAGCGGCGCGGCGCCGCGGTCCATCCAGAAGGCGAGGCCGCAGAGGAGGAAGTTGCCGCAGGCCACGAGCAGGGTGGTGTCGCGCACGCCGAGGTCGGGCAGGAGCCAGAAGCCCGCCACCGCCACGCCGAGGACCGCGCCCGCGGTGTTGATGGCATAGAGCCGCCCGACGGCCGCGCCGGCCACGTCGGGCGCGGGCGCGACGTGACGCACGAGCAGCGGCAGGGTGGCGCCCATGCAGGCGGTGGGCACGAGGAGGCCCGCGCCGAGGATCACGAACTGGAAGCTCCCGAAGGCCAGGGGGCTCGGGTCGGTGGCGTGCCAGAACCCGAGGTAGATCGGCTCGAGGGCCCGCACCACGAAGGGAAAGAGGAGCGCGTAGACGCCCACGGCCGCTTCGAGGACCCCGTACATCCGAAGCGGCCGCGCCACGTGGTCGCTCAACCGCCCGCCGATCCAGCCCCCGGCGGCGAGCCCGGTCATGAACGCCGCGAGCACGGTGGCGATGGCGAACTGGCTCGTCCCGAACAGGAGGTGGAGCTCGCGGCCCCACACCGACTGGTAGACGAGGCTCGTGGCCCCGGAGAGGAAGAAGACGACGGGGAGGAGGGGCATCGAAGGCCGGCGTGGTGGCACGCGCCCTAACCAGCGGTGCACCGGAGCGACGTTTTGCCTAGCGCCCGAGATCCCCGGAGGTGTAGATCTGGCTGGCGCCGCGTCCGGCGCTGCTCATCGACGATTCGAACGTGCTGGCAATGCCGTAGCCGGCGGCCACGATGGCCACGATGCCCACCGACATCAGCAACAACCACTCGGTGGTGGCCTGGCCGTGGCGCGCGCGAACGGGCAATCTGGTCGTGGTCGGCACGGCGGGCTCCCCGGGGGTGGGCACGGTGCGATAGCATACGCCCCCGCACGCCCGCCCGCACGCCCAGATTCTATAGGCGCCCCGCATGTACCCCCATCAGAAACTCGACTGGTCCGCCGGTCGCCTCGAAGCGCGGCTCGCGGAGCACCCCGAGGACGTACAGGCGCGCCTCGAGCTCGCGCGAACCTGCCTTTCCCGCGGGCTCTACCACGGCGCGGGCGAGAGCCAGTGCGCGATCGCCCTGCAGCATGCCCGCAAGGCGCTCCAGGACGATCCCGCCTCGGTCGAGGCCATGGTCATCGGCGGCGCCGCGCTCGTGGGCATGGACCGCCCCGAGGCCGCCCAGCGCTACCTCGACGAGGCCGTGCGGCTCGACGCCGAGCGCCCCGATCTCCACCTCGCCCTCGGCGCGATGTACCGCGGCCTCGGGGATCGCCACCTCGCCATCCGCCACCTCGAGACCGCCTGCCGCGCCGCCCCGAACGCCTGGGAGGTCCACCTCCTCCTCGGCCGGACCCTCGCCGAGCGCTCCCGCCAGGTCGCCGGCCAGCGCCTCGTCGAGCGCAGCCAGTACCACCTCGTGATGGCGCTGAAGCTCGATCCGAGCCCCGACCTGCTCGCGCCGCTCATGCGCGATCTCGGCGTCAGTTGCCTGCAGACCGGGCGGTACGCCGAGGCCGAGAAGCTGTTCGTGCGCCTCCGCGAGAACCCGCGCCACGCCGCCCTCGCCCGCAAGCATCTCGGGCAGGTCGCGTTCGCGCTCGGCAAGTACAAGAACGCGATCCAGCACTACCGCCACTACCTCGAGGCCCATGGGGACGACGCGAACGCGCTCGCCCAGATGGGCATGGCGTACCTCCAGCTCGGCGAGCTCGGGCGGGCGCGCGAGTACAACAACAAGGCCCTCCTGCTCGCGCCGGATCACCTCCCCGCGCGCCACGCCCTCGGCTGCACGCTGCTCGAGGAGGGCCAGACCAGCGAGGCCCTGCGCGTCTTCAAGGAGACCCTCGAGGATCACCCCGAGGACCTCGCGAGCTACCTCGAGCTCGTGCGTACCCGCCGCCGCGGCGGGGATGGCGCCTGGCTCCAGAAGGCCCTGTCCGTCGAGGTCGGCAACTACGATCGCCTCCCCATCGTCGGCGGGGACGGCGCGCCGCGGGCCCTCACCCGGCGTCGGATCACCGTCCTGCTCGACGAGCTGCGCGCGGTCGGCCCTTCGTCGGTCCCGTCGGTCCTCGAGGCGATCGACCTCACGGATGACGAGGGCCTGCGCTTCACCCTCTGGGAGGCCGCCTGCGCGCTCACCCAGGGGCATGTCGCCGACGACGTCGCCGCGCGCCTCCGCGAGCCCGGCCGCTCCTACTCGGGGGCCCTGGCGCGGAACGTCCTCGCCGCCGCCGCCGTCCTCCCCGAGCCCACGCTGACCGCGGGGCTCAACGTCACGGTCGAGGACATCACGCGCGCGGCGGTCGATCGTCGCGGCGGCGCCTCCGACCTCGTCGCGCATCGGCGCAACGTCGAGGCCGAGCGCGAGGTCGCGCGCGGCTACCAGGCGCTCCTCCTCCTCGCGATCGCGTCCCGGCGCAGCCGCTCGGCCCGCCAGCTCCTCGCCTCGTGGGGCCAGGACGCCGACGCCGAGCTCCAGGTGGCCGTGCTCGCGGGGCAGGTGATGTGTGGGGACTCCGACGCCGCCCGCGCCCTCGTCCGCCGCGCCCAGGAGCGCGGCGCCGGCCCGACGGTCGAGCGCCTCCTGGCGCACGTCACGCCGCCGAGCCAGCGCGCCGAGCCCCGCCCCATCGGCGGCAGCGACCACCACGACGTCCACTGCTCGTCCTGCGGCCGCACCGGCAAGGAGTGCACCCACCTGATGGCGGGCACCCGCGCCGTCGTGTGTGACGTGTGCACCGCCGAGATCGTGCGGAACCGCCGCGCCTGGCTCGCCCCGGACGACGCCGCCTGCCACCTCTGCGGCCGCACCCACTTCGAGTCCCGCGGCGTCTACCGCCACGCCGGCCTCGACATCTGCGCCGACTGCCTCGACCTCTCCATGGGCCTGCTCGAGCGCGAGGAGGTCGACAAGTTCCTGGCGACGTGGTGATCTTCCCGGAAGGGAAAGTTCACCACAGAGGCACAGAGGTCACGGAGGATCGGAAGGAAGAGTAGGAGGTCGGGGAAACGAGAGGTGTTCTTCGGGTGTCTCGTCCTCCCTCATGACTTTCCTTCTTCTTCGGTCCCTCTTCTCTGTGCTCTCTGTGCCTCAATAGAAACTCAGGTTCGCGCCGGCTACGCCGCCTCCCCAATCTGGACGTTGTACCCGAGCTTCTGAAGGCGCTGGACGAGCCGGCTCTTGGTGCGCTCGCGATCGAGGGTG
>JAKFCH010000061.1:0-31789 GCA_036676765.1 Deltaproteobacteria bacterium | reverse complement strand
CATCCGCTCCTCAGGAGGCGAGAGGGGCAGAGCCCCCCTCGCGCTCCCCCGGGAAAGAATCTCCGGGACAAGCTCGAGGCTTCAGGGCGCCGTGCGACTCCGGGGGAGCCTCCTCAACGTACATTGGCGCCCGGCGACCGCGTCCGCGCGGGCGCGCGCCCCCGAAACCGACCGGTGCTACCGCAGCCGCGAAACGACGACCGTCCCCCCGACGAGCCACCCCTTGTCGACGAACCCCGCGCGCACCTCGGGTGCGACCCGCCACGCGGTCGACGGCGCGAGGTCCCACCCGGCGAACACCTGCCCGCCGAGGGCGTAGGGCACGATGACCAGGGCGCCGCCGGAGACGTAGGGGCCGCCGGCCGCGCCGCCGAGCCGGGCGCCGACGGACACGGGGTAGACGTTGTCGTCGAGCCAGTCCTCGTCGAGGTAGTAGGGCTGCGCCGAGTGGGCGAGCCCGAGGCGTACGTCGAGCGCGAGCGGGGGCAGGAGGCGCAGCAGCGCGGCGATCTCGACGGTGACGTGATCGTGGGCGGGGATCGCGTCGGTGTCCTGCAGCTCCTGGAGGCGCAGGTAGCCGAGGGAGACGCCGAGGCGGAAGCGATCCGGATCGCCGGCGACGGCCATCGCGGCGGGGCCGGGGCCGCGGGGACCGAGGCGGCCGGCGGGCACGTCGAGGTAGACGGCGTGCAGATCCCAGGCGGGCGCTCCCGGGTCGGGATCGGGGAGGCGCTCCTCGGGCGCGTCGGTGAGCGTCGCGACGCCGCCGGCCGGGGCGAGCTCCACGAAGCGCACCCATGTCAGGCCGTTGTCGCGCGCCCAGCCCCGGAGGGCCTCAACGGTGTCGGTCGGGGCCGGCAACCCGCGGCGCGCGGCGATCACGGCGGCCTCGAGCGCCGCGGCGCCGTCGTCGGGGCCGAGCACGGCGCGCACGTCGAGCAACGCGCCGGCGGGCACGTCCACGGCCCCCACCCAGGCGGTGAGGCGCCCGGACCGCTCGACGGTCACCCGGTGCCACCCGGCGGGCACGGAGACGGTGATCGGCGCCTCCCCGACAGGGCGCCCGTCCACGTAGACGCGGCCCGGGGTGTCGGCGCGCACGCGGATCGTGGCGGCCCCCGCCTCTGCTTTGCTGGCGGCCGCGGCGAGGTCGAGGTAGCGCGCGAGCACGTCCTCGCGGAGCAGTCCGAGGTCGGTCACGCGGCCTTGGGACACGCTCGCGGCCGCCGCGAGGGCCCGGTCGGCCTCGACCGACGGGAAGCGGTTGGCGCCCTCGGTGAGCCACAGGCGGAACAGGTCGGCCTCGGGGAGCGTGAACGGGAGCCCCTCGAGGTCGCGCAGCGCCCCGGAGATCGTGGCGGCGTCGGCGTTTCCGGCGCGCACCGGCGCCATGGTCGCCTCGAAGGCGAGCAGGCGATCGCGCCCGCCCGGGCCGGCGGCGGCGACTACGTCGAAGTCGAGGATCGGCAGGCGGAGGGGCCCCGTGTGGGCGGCGAGCGCGCGCCACTCGGCCTCGCACCCGTCGGCGCGCGGGCACACCATCACGGTGACGGCGGCGGCGCCGGGCGGCACGCGGGCGACCGGCTGGGCGGATGCGCCCGGGAAGGCGCCCAGGAAGGCGGCGGCGAGGAGAGCCAGGAGCATCCGATAGATGCTATCCCAACGGCATGCTCCTCTGGATCCCCCTCGCGTTGGCCGGCGTCGTGACGGACGTGCCCGCGGGCGAGACCCGCGTCGACCTCGTCGTCTGCCCGACCGACGAGCCGTGCGCCCAGCTCGCGTACCGCATCGAGCAGCTCCCCGGGCAGGCGGGGCGCGCGATCCTGCCGCTCGACCAGCTCCTGGAGCGGGACGGCGCCGAATGGGAGGACGGCGAGCGGCTCTCCGACCGATTCGACACCGCGATGGACCGCGCCCGCGCCGCGTGGGCCGCCACCCGGGCGGATGACGCCGGCCGCGCCCTCGAGGACGCCGACGCCGTGCTCCGCCGCTGGTCGGGCACCGCCGATCCGCAGCGGCTCTTCGACCTCGCCTACCTCCGCGGCGCGGTCGCCGTGGCGCGCGGCGAGGATCCGGAGGCCGACTTCCGCCAGGCCGCCGCCGTCGCGTGGAACCGCACCGTGACCCTCCCCGTCGGCGATCCCGCGGCGAAGCCCTACTACGAGGTGCTCGACCGCCTCGTCGGCGAGGGCACGGGCACGCTCCGGTTCAGCCCGCCGCCCGACGGCGCGACGTGGCACCTCGACGGGGTGGCGCTCGCCAGCGGGCCCACCGAGGTGCGCGTGTTCCCCGGGGTGCACCGGATCACCGCCGTCCACGACGGCAAGATCCGCACCTGGAAGCGCGACGTGCCCGTGCTCGCCGGCCGGGTGCGCGAGGTCGACGCCGCGTTCTCCCCCACCGACGACGCGAGCTGGGTCCGGGCGCGCGTGCGCGAGGCCTTCCTGGGCGTCGAGGCGCAGGTGCCGCCGACGCTGCCGAAGGAGGTCAAGGAGCTCCTCTCCGCGTGGGGCGCGCGCAAGAACGTGCTCCTCATCCGCCTCGTGACGATGACGGAGGACGGGCCGCTGCAGGTGCTCGACTACGAGGTTGCGTTGCGACGGATCGGGCTGGGGGCCCGCCGGTAACGTCGCGCGCCGGGGCTACCGCGAATCCCACCGGACGCCGTCGAGGTAGAGCGCCGGGGTGCCGCCGTCGGAGAACCGGACGCCGTCGCGCGTCGGGAGCGCCCCGGGCACGAGCGTCAGCAGCGCGCGCAGGTTCCGGGCGGGGACGTGCGCGAGGGGCTCGGTGTGGAGCGGCGTCGTGCCCGCGGGGAGGACCCGACCGTCGGCGCCGTCGCCGCTCGGGAGGTCGAGGTAGCGGGCGCGGGTGTACCGGCGCCCGTGGATGAGATCGTCGGCCTCGGGCGCGGCGCGTTCGGTGGCGGCGGTCGCGGGCACGGCGGCGTCCTCGGCGTGGGCGAGCAGGAGCGTGGCGAGGAGAAGCATGGGAATCCCTCCTGGGTAGATACACGCACGGGAAAGGCGCGCGGTTGCATTGCCCATTGACGCGCACGCGGTCCCGCGACACCCTGCACCCCGGAGACACCCCCATGCGTGCATCGTCCCTCGAGCTCCTCCTGGCCCTCGTCCTCGCGGCCGGGTGCACCTCTCCGAAGGCCTCGGACACGGGCGACACCGCGGGCGCGGACACCGACGACACGGAAGACACCGAGGACACCGAGGACACCGAGGACACCGACGACACCGACCTGGACGACACGATCGAGCTCCCGGCGAGCCCGTTCCCGCTCACGCTCCAGCTCGCGGGGGCCGCGGCCGGACCGGCGATCTTCGACCAGCTCATCTGCTCGCACCCGCCCAACAACCAGCTCCAGCTCACCTACACGTGGTCGGAGGACGCCTACGCCTGGAGCATGCGGGTGTTCGTCCGCGAGCCCTTCGACGGCGAGGGCACCTACTCCACGACGATCCAGGTGCAGCTCATCGAGAACCACACGGGCGGGCGCTACTTCGCCGCGAACACCCCCGACGTGCCGATCGAGGTCGTCGTCGAGGGCTTCGGCTCCAACGGGGCCTACGGCACGTTCACGACCGGCGCGCTGTCGCTCGAGAGCGACGAGGTGACGCTGTCGCCGCAGCCCATTCCGTTCTGGTGCGACGCCATCGACGACTGAGAGCGCGAGGCTCGGGTAGGTCGCCGAACGCCGCCCCGACGCGGTAGAACCTGCACATGGATCTCGCCGCCCACCTCCGCGCCCCCTCCCCCTCCCTCGACGCCGTCCGGGACGGGCTCGACGCCCTCGATCACGCCGGCCGCCACGATGCCGTCCGCGCGTGCGGGCGCGCCGAGCTCGGGCGCCTCTACGACCTCGCCGCCGAGGCCCCTCCCCTCGACGAGGCCCACTTCGTCGCCGATCGCGGGCCCCTCGAGCCCGTCACCCACGACGGGTGGAACTCCCTCCCGTTGCCGCGCGCGTCCCGCCAGTTCCAGAAGGTGTTCGCGCGGCCCGAGCCCGGGGGCGCCCCGCGCCTGTTCGGGTACAACGAAGGCGACTCCCGCCGGCTCATCGGGCCCGGCTACTTCCAGCTCGTCCCGACGGCCGGCAACGCCGAGTGGGCGCCGCGCGGCGCATGGGTGGTGGACTACCACCGCGTGCCCGACGGGCCGGTCCCCGCGGGGTGGCCGAAGGTCGTGCCGAACTGGTGGGGGCTCCAGATCCTCGTCTACGACGGCACGCGCGACTTCATGCGCCGGGTGTCGCGCCATGTGAGCATCGGCAAGCCGTGGGGGCGGCTCGGAGCGCTCCCGTTCTGCTTCGCCCTGATCCGGCGTGATTGAGGTTTGACGCCGGAGGTAGCGGCGGGCTACCGGAGTTGGCATGTCTGCTCCCGGACCCGCGTCCCCTTCGGAAGAGGCGGTCTTTCGCCTCGGTCCTCTCCGTGAGGTGGCCCCGGCCGCCATCCGCGAGCTGCTCGAGATCGCGAGCCTGGTCTCGTTCCCCACGGGCCGCGTCCTGTTCAACCAGGGGGATCCCCTCTCGGACGATGCCTGGCTCCTCGTGACCGGCCGGCTGTCCGTGCGCGTGGCCTCCGGCATGGAGAAGCGGGTGATGGCCGACGTGTGGCCCGGCGAGATCGTGGGCGAGGCCGCGCTCTACGCCCGCGGGCGCGCACGCTCTGCCACCGTCGTCACGGTCACGCCGTCGACCGCCCTCCGCATCCCCCGCGCGCTCCTCGTCGAGCACGACGATCAGCCCGCGCTCGTGGCGCTGGAGCAGCACCTGCTCGAGACCATGGCAAAGCGCATCCGCTCCACCAACACCCTCCTGCAGCGCGTGGTCCTGGAACAACGCGCCACCGGGCACGCGGCCGCGGCCGCTCCTCGCCCGGGCGCGGCCGGGGCTTCTCCCACCCGGCCTTCTCCCAGCCGGCCTTCTTCGACCCGGCCTGCGCGACCGGCGCCCCCCGAGCGCCTCACCCTCGCCCAGCGGCTCGCGCGCTGGTTCGACACGACGGACTGATGGCACCCGAAATGGACTTCGACGCCGTCGCGGAGCGCTTCCGCGACACCTACAACCTCGCCGTGCGCGACGCGCGCGCCATCGCCGAGCTGCTCGCCTTGTGCGAGCTCCGGTCCCTCGCCAAGGACGAGCTGCTCTTCCGCGAGCGGGAAGAGGGCGCCAAGGCCTACTTCCTGCTGCACGGGCGCATCGGCGTGTCCCGTCGCGACCCGGCCGGCGCCGCCATGCACGTCTCCACGCTCGAGGCCCCCACGCTCGTCGGGCACATGAGCCTGGTGGACGACGCGACGCGGAGCGCCACGTGCACCGCCGTGGCCCCCTCCATCGTGGCGGGGATCTCGCGCGCGCTCTTCCAGGAGCTGGTGGCGTCGGGCGGGGCCCGCGGCTCCGCGCTCCGCCGCCTGCTCATCGCCGCGATGAGCGAGCAGCTCGCGGGCGCCAACGCGCGGATCCTCACGATCATCGACCCGCCGCCCGACTACCCCGTCGACGACGAGACCACCGAGCACGGCATCGAGGAAGCGAGCCGCGTGCTCGACGGCTGGAAGCCCCAGGCGTCCTGATCGGCGCCCGCCTGGACCGCCGCGTACCCGCGCTGCTTCAGCGGTAGCGGCCCGGGCAGAGCGCCATGGCCGCCTCCCACGGGTCCGCGGCCTCCCGCACCACGTCGAACGTGAACGGGAGCAGGAGCTCCGTCACGAACTCGGGCGGCTCGGGCTCGGTCACGAGCTGGCGGAGGAGCCGCCCCGCGTACGGGTACCACCGGGCGGCCTCGCCCGCCCAGCGCACCTGGACGCGCTTGCGCGGGGTGTCGATTCCGGCGCGCACGAAGTCCAGCTCCTCGTCGAGGATGCGGTCGAAGAGCGCCGTCGCGACCCGGCCGTGGTGCACCTCCGCCCAGAGCTCCCAGCGGGAGCGCTCGGTGGTCGCGAGGTCGTCCATGATGCGCACGTTCACGGTCTCGCCGCGGGCGTTCCGCAGGGTGGCGGGGAGGGCCACGCAGCCGTTCCCGCACAGCCAGTCCGCGAGGTACTGCAGCGCCTGGAACACGTTGTAGCGAACCTCCTCGGGGTCGTCGTTCGCGATGACCGCGGAGCCGCCGAGCTCCGCGGCGAGCACGGCCCGGCAGTAGCGCGGGTCCGCCTCGGCGAGGCCGGGCGCGTCGGGGCCCGCCACGAAGGCGAGCAGCGGTGCCTGCTCCACGGGGTCGGGCACGAGCGCGCGGACGAGCCGGACGAGCGTGTCGTCGGACGGATCGCGCTCCTGGCGCCGCCACGCCTCCACGAGCGCGATGCCGATGCGCACGAAGTCGGGGTGGGCGACCCAGAAGCCGTCGAGCCCCCGCTTCATCTGCGTCACGACGTCGCGGACGAAGCCGACCATGCTCACCGAGAACGAGGCGGGATCGTCGTCGGTGAACAACACCCCGTACATCCCGCCGATCTTGAGCGCGCCCATCGCCCCGAGGTCGCGCACGAGGATGTGGTGGGACTCGCGGATGTGGCGGATGACGATGTTCGGGTCGGCCTTCACCGGGATGCGGTAGCCGGGGTCGTGCCGGAACAGCCGCGCGGTCGACGCGAGGAAGTCGTGCCACCCGAGGCTCCCGCCGAGGAACCAGGGCGCAAGCGCCGCGGCCATCTCGCGAATGCGGAAGATCGCGCGGGGGTTCTCGAACACGAGGATGACCCGCACGGTGCCACGTCGGTAGCCCGGGTGCCGCGCCGCGACCGCGGACTCGGTGGCCTCGAGAAGCGCCGCGATGTAGGCGGCCTCCTCCTCGTTCTCCAGCTTCGGCAGGTAGAACACCAGCGCCTCGGGTCGCGCCCGGTGGCGCCACACGTGCTGGACGAGCTCGACGAGGTGGAGCGGGAGCGGGCTGCCGTCGAGGAGGTGGTGGCCGTCGGGCAGGGCGAGGCCCGCCACCCGCTTGATCGGGAGGGACCGCCCCGCGTCGGCGAGCGCATACACACGGCCCGTGCGCGGATCCTCGACGCGCAAGGTGCCGTCGAAGCAGCCGGCGAGGTTCTCGCTCGCGGTGAGGAGATCGCGCATCCGCGGGGTCTTGCTGTCCTCGCTGTCCGCCCCCCATCGCGGCACCTGGCCCGACGCCTCGACGAGCTCGGCGACGAGGGCCGGCTCGTCGGCCCGCCGACGATGGAGCGCGTTCATCGCGTTGATCGAGAGCTTGGCGCTGTCGGGCGGCCCGAAGAGGGTCACCTGGTGGCCGCGCATGAACGGCGGCACGTCCACCTTCGGCGCGTCGACCGGCGTGCCGGAGGGGCCCACCACGACGCGTCCGGCGGCGTCGCGCTTGCCGACGACGGTGGCGTAGGCGGGGTCGGTCACGTCGCGCGGCTGCCCGGACGGGAGGGCGTTGGCGGCGACGCACGCGAGGGTCTCCGCGTCGACGAAGGCGCGGTCGACGACACGCTGGGCGAGCACGGCGCGCAGGTCGGCCCGAACGGCCCGATAGACCTCGCACACCAGGGCGAGCACGTCGGGATGCTCGAGCGCGGGGAACTCGGCCTGGAGGCCGGCCGCCACGCGCAGCCCGGGCACCCCCGGCACCGGCTCGGCCGACGCGGCGAGGGCGGCGAGGAGCGGCGTGGGGAGGAAGTCGAGGTAGGCGGGGATGTCGATGGCGTCGGGGTGGGACACGACGGCTCCTCTGTCTGCGGCGCGACGATTCGGGGAGGGGCTACGCGGACTCGGCCGGCCTCGCGGCCTCGGCGGGCGGCGCCGCCGGCTCGTCCAGCCAGGTCTCGTAGACGAACGCGCAGTCGCGGCGGATGCGATCGGCGTCCAGCCCGTACTTGTCGAGCTTGTAGGTGTGCTTGCTCTTGTAGGCGCGCTGCTCGTCGGCGGTCGTGCGGATCGCGGCGAGCTGGGCCTCGGACGGGTGCATGTCGAAGAACGGGATCATCTCGGCCATCAAGCCGTCGAAGTCGCGCATCATCCGGTCGTAGGACACCACCATCACGCGGCTGCGATCGATGCGGCCGTTGGTCCAATCGGTGTGGAAGCGGCGGAACAGGTCGACCAGCGCGAGGTAGAGGCGCTCGTTGTAGCGATCGCGCACCTCCGCCGGGAGCGTGGAGTAGCCGAACGCCTTGTCGAGCACGCCGGTGACGAGGCTGAAGGTCGACGGGATGACCTCGACCGGATCGCGGACCATGTAGAGGATGTGCGCGTCGGGGAACCGGGCGAGGAACGCCGGGGTGCGCGGGCCGGTCGAGAACAGCTTCGCGACGATGCGGTCCGACCCCTGCGCGACGAGGCTCCGCCGCCACGCGGCCTCGAGCCAGTCGAAGTCGCGCGCGGTCGTGTCGCGCACGCTCGGGTCGAACATCGGCATGCGATCCTCCTCGTCCCACGCGAGGAAGAAGCCGTAGAGGAAGAAGCCGTCGAAGTAACGGAAGAACACGGTGACGTCGTCGGTCTCGACGGACGAGAGGTTGGTCTCGTGCGCGGCGGACTGGTGGAACCGGGCGGGGCTCACCTTCTCGAGGATCGGCAGGAAGGGCCGGAGCACCTTCTGGAGCAGGATCGACGGGTAGAGGCTGCGGTACAGCTGCATCCCCGAGCCGAAGCCGTGCTCGACGAGGAAGCGGTGGAGGAACGTCGTGCCCGTGCGCGGGTTGCCGACGATGATGATGGGGCGCTTGACCTTCGCGCGGCGGAGCGCGGGGAACAGGAGATCGTCGAGGCCCTGGGCCGCCCACACCGCGACGCGGAGGCCGGCGTAGAGCCACACGAGGACGAGCGGGACGAACCGCACGCGGAACGTGCCGGCGAGGACCCCGTAGGCGAACGACAAGCGGCGCAACATGGGCGCGGGACTAACCCGCGTGCCGTGCGCGTACCGCGCGTCCCGGCGGCCCCGCGCGATTACGTTCGCACGCCACCCTGTACTTCCGAACCGAGGACATCCGGACCGTGGACATCCGCATTCGGGGCGCGAGCGAACACAACCTCCGGTCGGTCGACCTCGATCTGCCGCGCGAGCGCCTCATCGTCTTCACCGGGCCGTCGGGAAGCGGGAAGTCCTCGCTCGCCTTCGACACCCTCCACGCCGAGTCGCAGCGCCGCTTCGTCGAGGCGCTGTCGAGCTACGTGCGCCAGCAATTCGGCGCCACGCGCAAGCCCGCCTACGAGCTCCTCACCGGGCTCACCCCGAGCATCGGCGTCGCCCAGCGCGGCCTCGTATCGCCCTCCCCGCGCGCCACCGTCGCGACGCTCACCGAGGTGCACGAGCTCCTCCGCGTGCTCTGGGCCCGCGTCGGCGATCCCCACTGCCCCCGCTGTGACGCCCCGGTCACCCGCACGCCCGCCGACGCCATCGTCCGCGCCCTCCTCGCCCTCCCCGTCGGGGCCCGCCTCGTCGTCTGCGCCCCCTTCGCGCGGGGCCGCACCGGCAGCCTCAAGCCCGTGCTCGAAGGCCTCGCCGGCCAGGGCTTCGCCCGCGTCCGCATCGACCGCGTCACCGTCGCCCTCGACGAGGTCCCCACGATGGACGCCCGGGTGCCCCACGACATCGATGTCGTCGTGGACCGCATCAAGGTCGCGCCCGACCGCAAGGACCGCGTGCAGGAGGCGGTCGATGCCGCGCTGCGCGTCGGCAAGGGCGCGCTCGTCGCGGAGGTCGACGGCGAGGACCAGCGCTTCACCTCGGTCCTACGCTGCCTCGCCTGCGATCTCGACCTCCCCGAGCCCTCCCCGCGCCTGTTCTCCTTCAACTCGCCCATCGGGGCCTGCCCCGCGTGCCAGGGGCTCGGCGTCCTCCGCACCGTCGATCCCGACCGCCTCGTGCCCGACCCCGCGAAGTCGCTCGCCGACGGCGCCGTGGAGGGCTGGAAGGGGGCCCTGAAGCGCTCGTTGGAGGCGGCCGTGCGCGCGCGCGGCGTGCCGACGGACATCCCGTGGAGCCAGCTCCCGTGGGAGCAGCGCCACCTCGTCCTCTACGGGGATCCGCCCGAGGCCACCGTCGTTCCCCGCCTCGAAGGCGCCGTCGCGCTCGCCGAGAAGAAGGGCACCGTCGGAGTGGCCGAGCGAACGTGTCCGGCGTGCCTCGGGGCGCGCCTCGGCCCGGCCGCGCGCGCGGTGCGGGTGGCGGGGCGCTCGCTCGCGCAGGTGTCGGCGCTCGCGCTCACCGACGCCCGCGCCTTCGTGACCGACCTCCCGGCGGGGCCGGTGGTGGCGCCGTTGCAGGAGGAGCTCGGTCGCCGCCTCGACTTCCTGCTCCGCACCGGCCTCGGCTACCTCACCCTCGATCGCAACGCGGCCACGCTCTCCGGCGGCGAGCTCCAGCGCCTCCGCCTCGCCGCGCAGGCCGGCAACCAGCTCTCCGGCGTGCTCTACGTGCTCGACGAGCCCACCGCGGGCCTCCACCCCGAGGACACCCGCGCGCTCGTCGCCGTGCTCACCGACCTCCGCGACGCCGGCAACACCGTGCTCGTCGTGGAGCACGACCTCGACGTCATCCGCGCGGCCGACCTCGTCGTCGACTTCGGCCCCGGCGCCGGGCGCGCCGGCGGCCAGGTCGTGTTCGTCGGCACGCCCGACGCGCTGCTCGCCGCCGACACCGCCACCGGCCGGTGGTTGTCGGGCCGAGAGGTCATCCCTGCGGGGCCGGCGCGCAAGCTCGACCGCTGGCTCACCCTCACCGGAGCGTCCGGGCACAACCTGCGTGCCCCCGAGGTGCGGCTGCCCCTCGGCGCGCTCGTGGGGGTCACCGGCGTGAGCGGCTCGGGCAAGAGCTCGCTCGTCGAGGACACCCTCGGCCGCGCGCTCACCCGGCGGCTGGGCTTCGGGGGCCCCGAGCCCCTCCCCCACGATCGCCTCGACGGCGCCGAGGTCATCACGCGGCTCGTCCGCGTCGACCAGTCGCCCCTCGGTCGCTCGTCGCGCTCGAACCCGGCCACCGCCACCAAGATCTGGGACCCGATCCGGCAGCTCTTCGCCAAGACCGCCGAGGCGAAGCTCCGGGGCTTCGGCCCCGAGCGGTTCCTCTTCAACCAGCCGGGCGGCCGGTGCGAGGCGTGCGAGGGCGAGGGCGTGCGTCGGGTCGCGATGCACTTCCTCCCCGACGTGACCGTGCCGTGCGAGGTGTGTGACGGCCGCCGCTTCGACGAGGCGACCCTCGCCGTCACGTGGAAGGGCGCGAGCATCGCGGACGTGCTCGCGATGCCGGTCCGCGAGGCCCGGAACCTATTCCCCGCCGTGCCGCAGATCGCCGGCCCGCTCGCGACGCTCGACGCCCTCGGCCTCGGCTACCTCGCGCTCGGCCAGCCCGGGGACACGTTGTCGGGCGGCGAGGCCCAGCGGGTCAAGCTCGCGCGCGAGCTCGGCCGCCGCGGCGACGTTCCGGGCACCCTCTACCTCCTGGACGAGCCCTCCGTCGGCCTCCACCCCGCCGACGTGGCGCTCCTCGTCGAGGCGCTCCGCCAGCTCGTCGAGCAAGGCGGCAGCGTGCTCGCCGTCGAACACGACCCCGTCCTCCTCGGCGCCTGCGACTGGCTGGTCGAGCTCGGCCCGGGCGCGGGCGCGGCGGGCGGCGCGGTCATCGCGTCGGGGCCTCCCTCGGCGATCCGCGCTTCCGCTTCGTCGCGGACGGGGCGGTATCTGTAGGCCGTGCAGGAAGAAAAGGCAGGTTCACCACAGAGTTCACAGAGGTCACAGAGACGGAGAGGCAGAGGGAGGAGGGAAGAGGGAAGAGGGAAGAGGGGGATCCGGAAGTCGACCGCAAAGTACGCAAAGGAAGAGAAGGAGAGGGAGCAGACCTCCCTTCCCGTACTTCCCCGTCTTCCGCCTCTCTTTGCGTCCTCTGCGTCCTTTGCGGTTGATCTCCTCCTTTCTTCCTCTTCTCTGTGTCCTCTGTGCCTCTGTGGTGAACCCTCTCTTCCTCCCCTCTCCCCAAGCGAAAATGAGCCTCGAAGTCCACCTCCTCACCCGACTCACCACGAGCCCCTTCACCCGAAGCCGCTTCTGGGAGGAGCGGCCCGTGATCGCGCTCGTGGCCGGGCACCAGGCGTGGGTGATTCGTGACCGGGGGTTGTTCCTCTCCGCACCGATCGACGCGGTCGACGCCGTGATCCGCTGCACCCCCGAGGATCTGACCGCGATGGTCGCCGGCCGCCCGCCCGAGGGATCCGTTTCCTACACCCTCGGCACCCGCCCCGGCGCCGACCGCAAGAAGCAGGCCCGCGTGGTGCTCGCCCTCGCCGCGCTCGGCTGGTGCGGGCCGTGGCCCGACCCCACCGCTACCCGGGAGCACGTCCGGCTCGTCCGCGCCGCGCACTTCGACCTCGGCCTCGGCCCGACCGACGGCGTCGCGCCCCTGTTTCCCGAGGGCGGTCCCCTCCCCGACGTGACCGTGCGGCTCACCCACGGCGCGCCGGGCATCGAGATCGCCACCGTCGGCCTCGCCGACGTGGTCGGGCGTCCCGAGCTCACGACGCTCGTGCCCGGCCGCGGCGATCCGCGCCTCGGCTTCCCCGCGCTACGGGCGGCGGCGCTCGCGGCGGCCGAGGGCGCGCTCGCCCCCACCCTCCCCGTCGGCGCGCGGACCCTGCGCACGGCCCCGCATCCGCGGTTCCCCGACGGGCTCGCGCTCCCCAACCAGCGAACGTGGCTCCTGCGCGTCGCCTGGGAGGCATGAAGGCGTACGAGCGCGTCCCCGCCGTGATTGCCGTGCTACAGCCCGGCCGGAATGGCCGCGCCCACGCGATTGCAGCTCCTCGTCGCCGTCGTGGTGCTCGAAGGCGCGTCGGGCATGCCCTTCGGCGTCGTCACCGAGCTGGTGCCCGTCTGGTTGAAGGTCAACGGCGTCGACACCGCCGCCATCGGCGCGATGACCCTCGTGGGCCTGCCGTGGACGTTCAAGGCCCTCTGGGCCCCCGCCGTCGACCGCGTCGGCACCTACAAGAGCTGGATCGCTGCCGGCCTGTGCGGCGCCGCCTCGGCCGTCGCGCTCCTGCCCATCCTCGGCCCGACCCCCGCGCTCCTCGGCCCCGCGCTCGTCGCCCTCGCCATCGCGAGCGCGACCCAGGACATCGCCATCGACGGGTGGCTCGTCTCCGCGGTCCCCGCGAGCGAGCAGGGGCGCATCACCGGCGTGCGCGTCGCGGCCTACCGGGGGGCCATGGCCCTCGCGGGCGGCGGCGCCGTCGTCATCGGTGACAAGCTCGACTGGCGCTGGGCCTTCGGCGCGGTCGCGATCGCGCTGCTCTCCTTCCTGCTCGTCCTCGCGCGCCTCCCCAAGGTGCCGCCCGCGCCGCACACGCCCGCCGCGGACTGGCTCGCCCTCCTGCGCGACTGGGTGTCGCAGCCCGGCTCCCGCCTGCTCTTCGCGTTCGTGCTGCTCTACAAGCTCGGCGACAGCGCGATGGGCCCCATGGTCAAGCCCTTCCTTCTCGACACCGGCCTGACCGCCACCGAGGTGGGGCTCCTCTCCACGACGGCGGGCGCGCTCCTCGTGTCGATCGGCGCCATCGTCGGCGGCGATCTGCTCTCCCGCATCGGCATGACCCGTGGCGTGCTGATCCTGGGCTCGCTCCAGGCGGTCTCGAACCTCGGCTACGCCGCCGCCGCCGCGACCGGCACCCACACCGCCGCCTACCTCGCGAGCTTCTGCGAGAGCCTCACCGCCGGCCTCGGCACCGCCGCGCTCCTCGCGCTGTCGATGCGCGCCGCCACCGGTCCGCAAGCGGCGACCCGGTTCGCCATCCTGACCGCCATCGTGGGCCTCACGCGCACGCTCGCGGGGTCCATCTCGGGCGTGGCGGTCGCGCGGGTGGGCTACGCCGAGTGGTTCCTGGTTACCTTCCTGCTCGCGTTGCCGGCGCTGGCGCTGGTGCCGCGGGTCTCCCAACGCGCCGCGGCCTCGACCACATGAGCGGAATCCCCCCCGAAGCGACGCGGAGTCACGACGCCGCCGATGCCCAGGGGCGCGACGGCTACATCGACCCCGCGACCGGCTACTTCGTGCTCACCGCCGGCTACCTGACGCGGCGCGGCCATTGTTGCGGGAACGGCTGCCGCCACTGCCCGTGGCCCCCGGAAGAGCAGCGGCGGGCGGGGCGAAAGGGCGCGTGACCCACGCGGATCCGGGCGGCTGACGGCCCCCTTCGGGCTCGCGGCGAAGCCGCTCGGTCGGCGCCCCGGGGCGGGCGCCGGACCGTCCGCGCGCGGACGCGCGGCCGCCCTCCGGTCACCTGCCGCGCGTGTCCGTGCGCTACGCCGCCGGCGTCGACGCCTTCGCGATGAGGTCCTTCAGCTCGCCGCTCTCGTGGAGCTGCTTGAGGATGTCCGCGCCGCCGACGAACTCGCCGCCCACGAACACCTGGGGGATCGTCGGCCAGCTCGTGTAGTCCTTCACGCCGTCGCGGATGTCCGGGTCCGCCAGCACGTTCACGGTGGCGTAGGGCTTGCCGTAGCTGGTGAGGATGCCGCTCGCGCCGGCGGAGAAGCCACACTGGGGCGACGCCGGGGAGCCCTTCATGAAGAGCACGACGGCGTTGCCCTTCACGAGCTCGTCGATGTAGGCGGCGACCGGCTTGTCACCGCGGGGCGACAGCTCCTCGCGCTCCTCCTCCTCGACGCGCTCGGCCCGGGTGGGGGCCAGCGTCACCGTCCGGACGGGCGCGGGCGCGGGCGAGCCGCCGACGATGGGGAGACGCCGCTTGATCCGATCGATGATGCCCATGTGAAACCTCTTCGCGTCGTTGTAGCGCACCGGTGGCCGCGCCGCGGTGGCCTGCGTCACCGGATGTACAGGTGGTAGTCTCCGCTCCCCGCCGTCGCCCCCCGCCGTCGCCCTTCCGGGAGCCTCGATGTACGTCCTCCTCGCCCTGCTCTCGGTCGTGTGCGCGACCGTCCCCATGCTCGTGTTCCTCGTGCTCGTGTGGTGGATGGACCGCCATGATCGCGAGCCCCTCTGGCTGTTCGGGCTCACCTTCCTCTGGGGCGCCATCGGGTCGATCTTCCTGGCGCTGATCGGCAGCACGACGCTCATGGTGCCGCTCGAGTGGATGCTCGGCGCGTCGACCGCCAACCAGCTCTCGGCCGTGATCATCGCGCCCCTGGTCGAGGAGCCGATGAAGGCCCTCATCCTCTTCGCGGTGATGTTCTCGCGGCACTTCGACAACGCGTCCGACGGGTTCGTCTACGGCGCAGCCGCCGGCCTGGGCTTCGGCATGACCGAGAATTTCCTGTACTTCGTGCAGGTCGCCTCCTCCGGCGATGTCGGCACGTGGATGCAGACCGTCGTCATCCGCACCCTCTTCTCCGCGGTGATGCACGCCTGCGCGACCTCCTGGGTGGGCGCGGCCCTCGGCTTCGCGCGCTTCCGCGGCGTCCTCCCGAAGCTCCTCGCGCTCCCGGTGGGGTTCGGCGGCGCGATCGGCATCCACGCGCTCTGGAACGGGCTGCTCACCATCGGCGACTTCATGCAGACGGAGGCATTCGTCACCGTGAACCTCGCCATCTTCCCGCTTGAGTTCCTCCTGCTCTTCGGCGTGTTCCAGCTCGCGCTCTGGGAGGAGCGGGCGACGATCCGCCGCGAGCTCGCCGACGAGGTGGAGCAGGGCCTCCTGCCGCTCCCGCACGCACGGGCCATCGCCAGCTACTTCCAGCGGAGCGACCCCAAGTGGGTGCCGCGCGGTGTGCCCCACTGGCCCTACATCCGCGCCGTCACGACGCTGGCGCTCCGCAAGCACCAGTGCCGCAACGCGTCGAGCCGCACCTACCGGTTCTACAGCGACGACGTGCTGCGGCTCCGGCGCGAGGTCCAGGGGCTCCTGAAGCTGGCCAAGGCTTCCTGAACCGGGCCAGGGCTTCCTGAACCGGGCGGGGCATCAGCCGGGAAGGCCCCGCCTACGGCGTCGCCTTCTTCTCGGTCGGGAGCGGCGCCACCGCGGTGGACACCGGCGGCCGGTACACGTCGATCGCGCGGGTCGAGGTCAACCCGTTCGTGTCGCGCACGAGCACCACGATGAGGTTGTTGCCCGGCTCGAGCGTGGCGTTGGCGGTGAACGGCACGGACGCGAGGGCGGTCCCGTCGCCACCGCCGGCGTACGCGATCTTCTGGGTGCCGTGGTACACGATCACGTCGCGCACGCCGACATCGTCGGTCGCGAGGCCGGAGAGGGTCACCTCGCCCTGATCGGACGTGAGGCCGGGCGACCGCGAGAGCGTGATGCCCGGCGGCTCGCGCTTGCCAGCGGGCGGCACGCTGCCGAGGGGGACCGCGAAGGTCTCCGTCTGCGTGTAGTAGTTGTAGAACTCGCCCTTGATGATCGAGGCGTAGTCGTAGCGCTCGGCGTCGCGTACCCGGAGCTCCAGGCCGATCGGCGCCCCCTCGCTCGGCGCGCGCGTGACGAGGAAGCTCAGCTTGCCGGTCGCCCGCGTGCCCGGGGCCATCCGCGGCAGGCTGAAGCTGCCGCCGCGGAGCTCGACGGCCTTGCCCATCGCCGCGTCCTTCTTCAGCTCGAAGCGCGCGACGCCGCCGGTGCCCGGGCCGACGTTGAGCACGTCCACGTTCATGTCGATGGTCTCGCCGACCTCGACGGTCCCGTCGCCGTCTCCACCCGCCTTGTCGGAGAAGGTCCAGCTCCACGCGTAGCGGGGAAGGTCGATGCCCTGGGTCTTCACGGGGAGGCTCGTGGAGGAGAGGGCCTTGCGCCCGGCGTCCAGCAACGACACGTCCATCACCGACACCTCGGTGGGGTACCCGTCGGTGAGGCGCACCTTGGTCTCGTAGCTGCGCGACTCTCCGGCGGGGATCTTGCCGAAGTAGAACTCCACCCCGTCGAGGGCGTCGTTGCCGCTCTTCGACACGGCCGCGACCTGGCAGAGCGGCTTCGCGTCGAGGTTGGTGACGGTGAGCTTGACCACCTCGAGCTGGCCGGCGTCGAGCACGCCGTCCACGCCGAGCTGGAGGTCGAACTTGGTGTTGGCGTCGTCGGGGTTCGCGCAGGCGTCCCAGTCGATGCCGACCCGCTCGTCGAACGCCTTCTCGATGCGGGCGCCCTCCACCTTCGTGCGGGCGGCGACGACCGTCGCGGCGTCCCGCAGGACGTCGGCGCGGCGGGAGCCGTGGGCGGCGAGCAGCACGTCGCGCGCGAACATCACCTGGAAGTCGTTCCGGGGGTCGCGGCGATCGGTGCGCTGCTGATCCTCGTCGGGGATCGGCGCGAGGTAGCGGAGGCCGTAGACGGGCGGGGTCTCGAGGTTCTCGTCGTTGACGAGGTGGCCTTCGAGGTCGGCCTCGCGCTGCACCCGGTCGCGGGAGAACAACGACACCCGGGGCCCGCTCATCTCCTTGCGCTTGACGCCGCCCTCCTCGATGTCGATCTCGCGGGGCGGCAGGAGCACGGCGCCCTCCACCGCGATGTCGGGCGGGATGCCGACGCTCTGGATGGAGTGATCGCCCGGGGTCAGGTAGCGGGCGACGGTCAGCTTGAGCCGGGAGCCGTCGGCGAACGAGTAGAGGTTCTGGACCGACCCCTTCCCGAAGCTGCGCTCGCCGATGATGATGGCGCGCTCCTGGTTCTTCAGGGCGCCCGCCACGATCTCGGCGGCCGAGGCGCTGTTGCCGCTCATCAGGACGGCCATCGGGTAGTCCGGCTCGGTGCCGGACGCGGCGGCGTTGCGCTGGTCGCGGTTCTTCCCGTTGCGCTCGACGGTCGAGACGATCGGCCCCTGGACGAGGAACTTGTCCGCCACCGCGATGGCCTGGTGGAGGAAGCCGCCGGGGTTGTCCCGCATGTCGAGGACGACGCCCTTGAGCCCGGCGGGGCCGGCCTCGCGGGCGAGGCGCGCGAGCACCTCTTCGAGCTGGGGCTCCACCTGGATGTGGAACTGGTTGATGTAGACCCAGCCGATGCCGCCTTCCAGCAGCTCGCCCTTCACGCGGCTGGCCTTGATCTTGTCGCGCACGATGGTGAAGTCGCGCGGGGCGTCCCACGCGTCACGCTCCACGGTGATCGTGACCGGCGAGCCCGGGGGCCCGCGCATCTTCGACACGGCCTCCTCGAGGTCCATGTTGATGGTGCTCTCGCCCTCGATGCGCGTGATGCGGTCCTGAGCGCGCAGGCCGGCGCGGTCGGCGGGCGTCTCCTCGAGGGGGTACTCGATGGTGAGCTGCCCCTCGACGAGCACGATGGTGATGCCGAGGCCGCCGAACTCGCCCTCGTTGTCCTCCTCCATCTTCTTGGAGCTCTCGGGGGGCAGGAACACGGAGTGCGGATCCAGGGTCTCCAGCACGCCGTTGATCATCGCCGCCTCGACGTCCTCGTGGGGGATGTCGTCCTTGTCGAGGTGCTCCTCGAGGATCACCGCCACGCGCTTGAGCTCGGCCTCCATCGCGGACACGCTGTCGAGCGCCTGGACGGTGAGGACGGTGGTGTAGTTCCCGACGGCGACGTGCAGGCGCTTGTCGCCGTTCTCGAGGCGCAGGAGCACCTCGGGGACACGGCGCTCCACGCCGTCGAGCGCGGACCGGTACATCCCGGCGTAGTCGATGCGCTGCGGATCGACGTAGTTCTGGACGATGTAGTCGTCCCCGAACGCGAGGTTCTTCAGCGAGGAGAGCCGGTAGCCCCCGCCGAGCGCGGTCATCTGCCGGATCATCTCGGCCACGCCGCCTGGCTCGCCCTGGTCGTCACCGCCCCGCACGGTCGACGCGACGCGCGGCGCCGCCCCCGCCGCAAAGTGGTAGCTCGTCAGGACCCCCGCTCCGAGGGCTCCGAGGATTGCCACGCGTCCGAGTGCGTTTTTCATGCTAGCTCCGCGCGATTGGTTTGCGGCCGTGCAGGGAGCCATGGCTGCGCATTGGTGGCATCCGGGTGATCGCAAGATAGGCGCGCCCGGAGGCACACGCAAGCGACCCCGGCGGCCGGCTTTCTGTGGAAGAGACGTGTATATGCGACATCCCCGGGGGAACGCCCAAGGATTTCAGAGGATTGACGTACGGAGACAGGAGGACGCCCCGCTTGCGGCGCACGGGGGGCAGGGGTAGTAGCAGGGGCGTCCGCTCATCCATGGCACTGAAGATCACCTGTCCCCACTGCGGCAATCCCATCCGGCTGGAGGAACCCTATCCTTTGCCGGGCACGGAGCGTCAGTGCATCTGCGGTCGCGCGCTGATGATCACGTACCCGATGGGCCGTATGGAGTCCCTCAGGCGTGAGGGCAAGCGCTTCGCCAACGAGGAGCCCGAGCCCCTCTCCGCGCGCCCCGTGACACCGCGCCCGCCCGCCGCGGTCTCGGGCCCGGGCGTCCCGAATCTCGCGCAGCCCGCCCTCGACGCCACCTCGAAGCTCCCGCCGCGCCCGCTGGCCGCGCCCGCTCCCCCACCGGCCGCCGCGCAGCCGCCTCCGCCGCCCCCCGATCTCCGGCCCCGGGTGCTCACGACCTCCTTCGATCCGCCCACGGTCAAGGAGCGACGCGGGCCCCAGGAGTACGACGCGACCGAGGCCCTCGGCCATCGTGTCGGGGGGGAGGAGGCCGAGGCCCTCCTCGACGCCACGTCCTCCCGCGCGCCGGGCCCCATCGCCCTCCCCCGGGTCGCGGCCCCCGTGCCGTCGCCCCGCCTGCAGGCGCCCTCGCGATCCGCCGCCACGTCGGCCGGCGCCACCGCCTCCGGCACGGCCACCACCGGCGCGACCCGGCTGACGGCCCCGCGGGGCCTCCCCCCCGCCGGGAAGGGCCCGGGGGGCAAGGGCCCGCCGTCCGGCAAGGGCCCCCGGAGCCGCCCTCCGAAGCGGCGGGGCTGGTTCGGGCGCATCGTCCTCGGCGGGCTCGCGCTCGCCGTCGCCGGCGCGGTCCTCGGGGCCGGGAGCATCGTCGGGATCGGGTGGTACCACGCGCAGGATCTCCCCACGGTCGAGGCCCTCGCCGTCTACCGCCCGCCCACGGTCACCGTGGTGTACGACCAGAAGGGCCAGCTCATGGGGGAGATCTACGAGAAGCGGCGCTACGTCGTCGAGCTCGAGGCCATCCCCGTCCAGGTCAAGGACGCCTTCCTCTCCGCGGAGGACGCCGGCTTCTACGAGCACGACGGCGTCGACTACATGGGCATCGTCCGCGCCGTGCTCCGCAACGCGGCCAAGGGCCGGAAGGCGCAGGGCGCGTCGACCATCACGCAGCAGGTCGCGCGCAACTTCCTCCTCACGAACGAGAAGACCTACACGCGCAAGATCAAGGAGGTGCTCCTCGCGTGGCGGATCGAGGAGGCCTTCGACAAGGACCACGTCCTCTACCTGTACCTGAACCAGATCTACCTGGGCTCCGGCGCGTACGGGGTCGAGGCCGCGGCCCGCGTCTACTTCGGCAAGCACGTCGGCGAGCTCGACGTGGCCGAGGCCGCGATGATCGCGGGGCTGCCGCAGCGGCCGAGCGCCTACTCGCCGCACCGGCACTTCGAGAAGGCGAAGGTGCGCCAGAAGTACGTGCTCGACCAGATGGTGGACAAGGGCAAGCTCAGCCGCGCCGATGCCGACGCCGCATATGCCCAGCCGCTGGAGATCGTGGAGCGGACCAACGAGTTCCTCCTCACGGCGCCCTGGTTCACCGAGCACGTGCGCCGCTACCTCGTCGACACCTACGGGTCCGAGCGCGTGCTCAACGAGGGGCTCGTGGTCGAGACCACGTGCGATCTCGACCTCCAACGCAAGGCCCAACAGGCCGTGACCGACGGCGTGACCGGCACCGACGAGAAGGTCGGCTGGCGCGGCCCGGGGGAGTTCGTCGCGGAGGAGGCCCTCCCCGCGCGCCTCGCCGAGCTGGCGAAGGTGAACACGAGCCTCGCCGAGGGCGCCCGCTACGACGGCGTCGTGGTCAGCGCGGAGAAGAAGCACGCGGTCGTGAGCCTCGGCGAGTCCGAGGTCATCGTCCCGCTCGCGTGGACCGAGTGGGCGTACAAACCCGACGCGAACCGCAACAGCAAGTACCGCAAGCAGGACGACCTCACGCGGGCCCTCAAGCGCGGCGACACCGTGAAGGTCGAGATCAAGTTCCGTGACTTCCGCCAGGCCAAGCCGTTCGAGGGCGCCGAGTGGGAGGGCAAGGGCCCCTACGCGGCGGCCGAGCTCTACCAGGCCCCGGAGGTCCAGGGCGCCCTCTACAGCTACCGCCTCACGGACGGCGCCGTGCTGGCGATGGTCGGCGGGGTCGACTTCAAGGCGACCGAGTTCAACCGCGCCACCCAGGCGTCGCGGCAGGTCGGCAGCACGTTCAAGCCCATCGTCTACGCAGCCGCGATCGAGACGAAGAAGTTCACCGCCGGCACCATCGTCCAGGACGCCCCGATCGTCTTCAACACGTTGAAGTCCCAGCTCTGGAAGCCGGAGAACTACGGCGAGGACTACCTGGGGGACATCACCCTCCGCAACGCCCTCGCCCAGTCCCGCAACGTCGTCACCATCCGTGTGCTCGACGTGATCGGCCTCGACCCCGTCTACCAGCTCGCGCGCCGCCTCGGCATCGAGAGCCCGATGGAGGTCGACCTCTCGATGGGCCTGGGATCGAGCTCGCTCACGATGCCCGAGCTCGCGCGCGCCTACTCCGCGTTCGCGACCCTCGGGAAGAAGGTCGAGCCCCACACCATCGGCCGCGTGCTCGATCGGGACGGCAAGGTGCTCGAGGCGTGGGCGCCCGCCCCGTTCGAGCAGGTGCTCGATCCGAACGTCGCCGGGGTGACCAGCTGGCTCCTGCAGGAGGTCGCCTCCAGCGGCACCGCCGCGAAGGCGCAGCGGCTCGGCCTCCACGTCGCCGGAAAGACCGGTACCACCAACGACTACCACGACGCCTGGTTCGTCGGCTACACGGCCGAGGTGCTCACGGCCGTGTGGGTGGGCTACGACCAGCCGAAGTCGCTCGGCTCCTCGGCGACCGGCGGCTACACGTCCCTCCCCATCTGGATGGACTACATGGCGGTGGCCGTACCGGAGGCGGCCGACAAGCCGTTCCCGGCGGCGCCCAACGTGAGCTGGGTCGCCATCGACGAGAAGTCGGGCCGCCCCATGAAGGGGGGGCGCTCCATGCCCTTCCTCCAGGGCACCGCGCCCTCGGGCGTGGCCGCCGCCGCCGGGCAGAAGACCTCCGAAGACCTCCTCACCTCCGAGTTCTGATGCTCCTGTCGCTCTTCCTGCTGGTCGCCTGCGCGGAGACCACGATCTCCACCTCCCCCACGTGCACCCTCGACGGGGTGGAGCTCGCGCCCACCAGCGCCGCGCCGGGAGAGGTGGTCATCGCGTACACGCGGCCCCTCACCGAGGTGTGGGACACCGCCATCACCGTCGGCGCGGCGCGTGCCGAGCTGGTGGACCTCGATCGCTCCACGTGCGACGCGTGCGACGACTGCCGCGTGACCGAGGAGTGCTCCTCCTGCGAGGCGTGCGACAGCTGCGAGGACACCTGCGCGTCCTGCGTGGAGACCGTCAGCTTCCTCGTGCCCGACGTGGCCGAGGGCGACTGGTCCGTCGAGATCGTGAACCGCCACGGGCGCAGCGATCGGGCCGCGCTGACCGTGCTCCCGCCGCCCGCGTTGTGAGCGCGGGCGAACCGTAGGCGCGCGTCCCCGATCTCCAAAAACACGTCGGGGCGCCACGAAGGCGCCCCGAACGTCGGCCCGCGCACGCGCGCGGACGCGGTCGACTACTTCGCGACGCGCTCGCGGAGGGTCTTGCCCGGCTTGAAGAAGGCGTACTTCTTCGCTTCGATCTGGATCTTCTCGCCGTTCGCCGGGTTGGTGCCCGTGCGCTTGGCGCGGCTCTTGGTGCCGAAGGTCCCGAAGCCCGGGATGGTGACCTTGTTGCCGGCGTCGAGCTCGACGGCGAAGATCCCCTTGGCGCCTTCGGCGTCGAAGAGGGCGTTGAGAACTTCGCCAGCCTTCGCCTGGGAGAGGCCGGTGGTCTTGGCGAGCTTCGCGATGAGTTCCTTCTTGTTCATGAGCGGACTCCGGTTGGGGACTGGTTGGCGTGCGTTCGCGAAGCGGGAGCTGCGCGACGACCGGACCTGTATACCAGAATTCGGCGTGGCAGAGGACACGGGAGGGCGGTCGAAAAACCGCATAGCAGCGCGATCGGAGGGGGGTGAACGGCGGGAGGGGCGCATTCAATTTAGTTATTGACGAGCAATTTTCCACACTTGAGCCCGCGATGACCCGAGAACGCCGTGCTGACGCACATCGGAGCGATCTCCGCCTCGTGGGAACGAAGCTCCAAATACCCGCCGGTGCGGATGCGCCATTCGTACGACAGGCTACAGAACAACGGCCGCTTCGTCACGACGGCGACAAACAGCACGGGTTGCGCTGCACCCCCCTTCTGGTGTATCTGTTCCCGCTCCCCCGGAGACCGTCGCTCGATGCGTCCCATCCATCCTCTCGCCCTCCTCGCCCTCGCCCCCCTGACCCTCTACGCGGGGCCCGCCTTTGCAGGCGGCGTCGGCCTCGTCACCACCGCGGGCCTCCACGGCGATCGCGTCTACTCCTACGAGGAAGACGCGACCGGCGAAGCCACGCAGTTGGACCCCGAGAACCAGCTCAACCTCAATTACGGCGGCGGGCTCGAGATCGTCCTCGGCGACAAGGATCTGAAGATCATGGGCATCTTTCGCGGGTACTACCTGCGTGACGCGCCCCAGCAGGAGCCCCAGAACGGGCCGATCTTCAACATCCGCGAGGAGTCGCGCGACCTCGGCGTGATCAACGCCGGTCTGCAGTGGGGCATCCTCGGGGATCCGGGCGCGCTCCAGCTCACCATCGTCGGCACGCTCGGCGCCGGTGTCTTCACGAACGATTTCACGGGCTACGCGCTCGGCGAGGCCGGCGTGGGCGGCACGTGGATGGCGGCGCGCCGCGTCCAGGTCGCGGCCTCGGTCACCGGTGGGGCGCGCTTCCGCAAGCGCTTCTACCCGACGACCAACGCCTACCTCGGCGTCCGCTACCTGTTCGACTGACCGTGCGGCTCCCGCTCCTCGGCGTGGTCCTCGGAGGGTGCTCCTTCGCCGCCACCGGGGAAGACTGGCGCGACCAGATCGGGCCCTCGGGGCCCTGCTTCGAGGCCAACCTCCTGGATGGCCTCGATCGGGCGTCGACCGCCGAGGCGCACGCCGTGTTCGCGTGCCTCAACGGCACCGGCGCGCTCGACGCCTACGCGCCCCTCGACGTTGCGCTCGACGGCCCCACGCGGGACGGCCCCGTGGGCCTCGTGCTCGCGGGCTGGCTTGCCGAGCTACCCACGGCGGATCTGTCGCTCGGCACGCTGGTGGAGGACGCCCTCGCGCTCCTGCGCGAGCCCGCGGGGCTCTTCGACACGCTGCACCTCGGCTTCGAGCTCGTCTACGGCAAGCCCTGGCCCTGGCTCGGCGGGGCCGTGCCGTTCAACAGCCAGACCGCGCTCGACGACGGGCTGCTGGTCCCGGCGCTCCCGGTCGTCGGCGCGGTGGCCGGGGCCGTCCTGGACGAGGACCTCGCGCCGCTCGCTCCCCTCGCCGACGCCGTGCGCTCCGACGTGACCCGGCGCCTCGCCTGGACGCTCGCGAGCGTCGGCGCGTCCACCGACCCGACGTTGTCCGCGATCGACGCCCGGTGGGCCCTGGACGTCTCGGACGTGATCGCGCGCGTCGCGGAGGGGGACAACGACCGCTGGAGCCGCGCCTCGGGGAACTCGCTCCGGGACGTGGCGACCGCCCTGTTCACCCGCGAGGCGGATGGTCGGATCACCCTCGACCACCTCTCCGACCCGCTCGCGCCCGTCCTCGCCGACATCGGCCTGCGGGACGCCCTCGCGCTCGACCTCGCCGACCAGGTCGACGCCGGTCGCGTCGAGGTCCTGCCGGCGCAGGTCCGCTACCTCGTCACGGTGGACGCGCGGGGCGGCGCCCTCTCCGCGGGCGAGGACAGCGCCCTGGTCTCCCTCCTCCGGCTCCTCCACGACGCCGACACCGAGGTGGACTGCTCCATCGACCTCGTGGTGTTCGACATCGACATCTCCCTCGGCAACCTCTCCGTGGACCTCCTCCAGCTCCTCGCGCGACAGGATCCCGACACCGTCGACGGCGGGGTGGGCCTGCTCGGGGATCTGCTCGGGGTCCCGCTCACCGACGACATCCTCGACGCCGTCGCGGACAGCGGCGTGTGCCCGGTGATCGACGCCCAGCTCGTCGCCGATCTGCACGCGGTCGACCGCCTCGCGGATCCCCAGACGGACGAGCTGCTGTACGTACTGCTCGACGTGCTCGCCACGTTCGACGATCGGGGCCAGGTGCCGGCCCTCGTGGACACCATCGGGGAGGCCCACGCCCTCGGCCTCGTCCCGCCGATCGAGGAGCTGCTGCGCGACACCGCGGACACCGCGTTCGCCGCCGACCTCGTCGACCTGTTGCCGACCCTGCTCGACCCGTGGGCCTGGCACGACGCGGACTACTTCCCCGCCGGTACGCCCCCGCTCGACTTCGACACGGTTTGGGACACCGCGGCGTTCCTGCTCACGGCGGGCCCGAGCGACGGTGCCGGCTCCCTCGAGACCCCCACCGCGGCCCTGGCCGGCCCCGTGAAGGCCGCGCTCGCCCAGGAGGGCACCTGGACCACGCTCGGCGCGCTGGGCGAGCTCCTGGCCGAGTCGGATGCCCTCACCGCCCGCGCCCTCGACCACGTGGGCGCGCTCTGCGGGGCCGATCCCGGGCTCGCCACCCTCGACGCCCTCGCGGACGCCCTCGAGAACACCACCCTGGCCCGGCCCCTCCTCGTGCTCGCGGAGGCCGACGCCCTGCACGACGCCGCCACGCGCACCGAGCTGGTGCAGGAAGGCCCCCTCCCCTTCACCGCGCGCCTCGTACACGGCGGCACCCTCGACGTGTTGCTGGATACGCTCGCGCTGCTCGCCAACCTGCTCCCCACGCGTTTCCACGAAGAGGCCCCATGAGGGACAAGGCTCACAACACCCTGGTCACCGGCGGCGCGGGCGTCCCGCACGCCTACGGGCCCAACCTCCACCTCCACGGCACGCCGCTCGCGTTGTCGATGCTCGCGCGCCTTGGGCACCCGGACACACACCAGCCCGAAGTCGGGCGCCTCGCCGGCCGCCTCTTCGAGTACCTGTTCAGCGAGGTGGCCAACAGGGAGCTGCCCGTCGAGACCACGCGCGTCCCGACGCGCATGACCGCCCGCCACCCCGACGAGGCCTACGAGGGCATCGTGCTCGCGCGCGGGCAGCGCGTGGTGGTGGTCGACGTGGCCCGCGCGGGCATCCTCTCCGCGCAGCTGTTCTACGACCGCTTCAACGAGGCGCTCGATCCCGCCGGGGTCCGCCAGGATCACATGTTCGTGAGCCGCACGACCGGAACCGACGGCGAGGTCACGGGCGCCGCGATCGCGGCCGCGAAGATCGGGGGCCCGATCGAGGGGGCCCTCCTCGTCATCCCCGATCCCATGGGCGCGACCGGCGGATCGCTCTGCCACGTGCTCGACCACTACAATGCCATCGGCGCCGGCACGCCCGCACGGGTCGTCTTCGTGCACCTCGTGGTCACGCCGGAATACGTCCAGCGGGTGCATGCCGCCCATCCTCACGTCGTGATCCACGCGATCCGGCTCGATCGGGCCTTCTCCAGCGCCGCGGCGCTCGAGCAGATCCCCGGATCGCGCAAGGACGAGGAGCGCGGCCTCGACGAACACCAGTACATCGTCCCCGGCGCCGGCGGCCTGGGCGAGGTCCTCAACAACTCGTGGGTCTGACATGAACGGAACGCTTCGCACCCTCCTCTCCGAGGAGCAGATCCAGACCCGCGTGCGCGAGCTGGGCGCCCGCATCCGCGCCGACTTCCCCGACGAGCCCATCACGCTCGTGGCGGTGCTGAAGGGGTCCTTCCTCTTCGTGGCGGACCTGATGCGCGCCATCCCGGGGGAGGTCCGCATCGAGTTCCTCGGCGTCGCGAGCTACCACGGCGGCACCTCGTCGAGCGGCGTCGTGCAGATCACCCACGACCTGCGCCACGGCATCGAGGGGCAGAACGTGATCCTGGTCGAGGACATCGTCGATACCGGGTTGACCATCGACTACCTGGTACGCATGCTCAAGGTCCGCGGGCCGCGCGCGCTCCACGTGGCCACGCTCCTCGACAAGCCGGACAACCGGGAGGTCGAGGTCGAGCTGTCCTACGTCGGCTTCACCATCCCCGACGAGTTCGTGGTGGGCTTCGGCCTCGACCTCGGCGAGCTCTACCGGAACCTCCCCTACGTCGCCGTCTACTCGCCCTGATTCTCGGAGAAGGAATGACTGTCGTGACCACGCCCAACGCTCCCGCCGCCATCGGGCCCTACGCGCAGGCCGTGGTTCATGGCGGGATCCTCTACTGCTCCGGGCAGATCCCGCTCGATCCCGAGTCGGGGGCCATGATCGACGGGGACGTGGGCCTGCAGACCCGCCAGGTGCTCAAGAACCTCGACGCGGTGCTCCACGCCGCGGGGACCGGCCGGGCGCGCGTGCTCAAGACGACCGTGTACCTGCGCGACATGGCCGACTTCAGCGCGATGAACATGGTGTACGCCGAGTTCTTCGGAGATTCGCGCCCGGCGCGCGCCACCGTGGCCGTGGCCGGCCTCCCGCGTGACGCCCGGGTCGAGATCGACTGCGTCGCCTCGCTGGGCTGATTCGACCGTCAACCCCCGCGCCGCCATTGTCCGCGCTGCTGCGCCGGACTAATGGCGATGCCATGTTCGGTGACACCCCCCTCGTGATGGTCGAGAGCGACGCAGCGCTACGCGACGCAGTCGACCGCCTGCGGAAGGCGACCGTGCTCGGTATCGACACCGAGTCCGACAGCTTCCACCACTATCAGGAAAAGGTCTGCCTCGTGCAGATCTCGGACTACGAGGCCGACTTCATCATCGACCCCCTGTCCATCGACGACATGTCCCCCCTCGGGGACCTGATGGCCGACCCCCTGATGGTCAAGATCTTCCACGGCGCCGATTACGACGTGGTGAGCCTGAAGCGCGACTACGGCTTCACGTTCTCGAACCTGTTCGACACGATGATCGCGAGCCAATTCCTCGGCCTGCCGCGCATCGGCCTCGCCGATCTGATCGGCCAGTACTTCGGCCACGTGATCGACAAGCGCTACCAGCGTCACGACTGGGCCGCGCGCCCGCTCGAATTCGAGCACCTCGAGTACGCCCGCGGTGACACCCACTGGCTCCCCGCGCTCCGCGAGGTGCTCACGAGCAAGCTGGAGCGGATGGGCCGCCTCCGCCCCGTGCTCGAAGAGTGCCGCATGATGGAGACCCGGGAGTGGCAGGGCCGCGTGCACGACCCCGCCGACTTCCTGCGCGTAAAGGGCGCCCGTCAGCTCGACGAGCCCGGTCAGCGCGTCCTCCGCGCGCTCTACGCCTACCGGGACCAGGAGGCCGCGTCGATGGACCGGCCCGCCTTCAAGGTCATCCCCGATCCCGTGCTCCTCGACATCGCGCGCACCCGCCCGACCACGCTGGACGGCGTCGCCGGCCTCATGCGGCGCGGATCCGGCCTCGTCCGCCGCCACGGCACCCGCCTCGCGGAGACGGTCGTTGCCGGCCTCGCCGACGAGACCCCCATCCCCGAGCCCGCGTCGCGCGAGGGCGGCCGCGGCGGCGCTCGCGGTGGTGGCGCCCAGGAAGGCGGCCCCACGATGTTGCGCGGGCGGGATGCCGAGCGCCTCCTGAACCGCCTCAAGGAGTGGCGCAACGAGATGGTCGGTCGCGGCGCGAACGTCGCCCCGATCACCATCGCCGCCAACGGGCTCCTCAAGGAGATCACCCGGCGCGCCCCGCGCACCCTCGAGGAGCTCGCGGCGGTGCCCGAGATCCGCGAGTGGCAGCTCGAGACCCACGGCGCCACGCTCGTCCGCCTCGTCAACGAGGTGCTGGACGACGCCGCGGTGCTCGTCCCGGTCGACGGGGCGAAGAAGCGGCGTCGGCGCCGCGGGCGGCGCACGGCGGACGCGCCCGAGGCCGCCGAGTAGCCTTACTGGGCCTTCCTGGGGTCTACCGGGTGCTCTCGCCCCGGCGGATGGCGGAGAGCACGACCGCGGGATCGAAGCCGTCGGGCAGGAACGCGCGCACGGTGGAGTGCAGCTCGACCCCCTCGAGGTTGGCGCACACGACGTAGGCGTCCGCACCGAACTCGTGGAGCACCTGGCGGCACGCGCCGCACGGGGACGCCGGCGGCGAGGTGTCGGTGACGATGGCGACGCCGAGCACCGTCCGCTCGCCTTCGGAGATCGCCTTGAAGACCGCGGTACGCTCGGCGCAGCACGTGTGGGAGTAGCTCGCGTTCTCGACGTTGCAGCCCGTGTACACGCGGCCGCTGCCGCCGATGAGGGCGGCGCCCACGGCGAAGCGCGAATAGGGCGCGTAGGCGTGCTCCCGGGCCGCGCGCGCGAGCGCCACCAGCTCGGAGGGGGTCACCACGCGGCCACCACGTCGCGGACGAGCGCGGTGAAGGCGGTGGCGGCGCGGTTGACGGCGGCGGTCACGTCGGCGTGGGCGAGCTTCTCCGCGGTGAGGCCCGCGGCCGGGTTGGCGATCACCGAGACGGCGAGCACCTCGAGGCCCGCGTGCGCGGCGGCGATCGACTCGGGGACGAGGCTCATGCCGACGACGTCGGCGCCGAGCAGGCGCAACATGCGGACCTCCGCGGGGGTCTCGTAGGAAGGGCCGGGCATGGCCGCGTACACGCCCTCTCGGAGGGGGCGCCCGGCCACCTCCTGGGCGAGCGCGCGCAGGCGCGGGGTGTAGATGTTCGAGAGGTCGGGGAAGCGGGGCCCCATCTCGTCGAGGTTCGGGCCGCGCAAGGGGTTGGCGCCGAGCAGGTTGATGTGGTCGGACACGAGCAGGAGCTCCCCCGTGCCGAGCGTGGGGTCCACCCCGCCGACCGCGCTGGAGAGCACCACGCCGCGCGCGCCCCACCGGGCCAGCGCGCGGATGCCCAGCGCGGCGGTGGCGGGATCGTGGCCCTCGTAGAGGTGGAGGCGCCCCGAGAAGACCGCGACGCGACGGCCGCCGAGGGTCCCCACGACGAGCTCGCCGGCGTGGCCGGGCACGTTGGAGCCCGGCAACCCGACCTCGGGGTAGGACGCCCGGACGGGCGCCTCGAGGGCCGCCGTGAAGGCGCCGAGCCCGCTCCCGAGCACCACGCCGACGACGGGCGGTGCGCCAAAACGGGCTTGCAACCCGCGAGCCACCGTATCGATCCGATCCTGCATCCGACTTCCTTTCTCCGCCTCGTAATCCGATCCTCCGTCGAGCGGAGGCTCATGGAGCACGAGCGCGCGAGCGGACACGGACCCCGCAGGCAAAAACGGTCGGGAGGCGGCGCTACCGCGGGGTGGGCGCTCCCCGGTCATCGCGGGGCCGGGCGCGCCGACGCTCGCCCGATCCGGGCGCGCCGGGGCCCTTCTCCCCCGCGGGACGGCGGGGGTTCTCCGCATCGGGCCCCTTCGCCTCGCCGCCGGGCGCGGCACCCGCGCCCCCCGCCACCGGGGTCGTGCCCGCGAGGTACGCCGCGAGGCTCGTCCACCCCTCGACGGGCGGCCCGTCGGAGGCGTGCAGGACCTCCGCGGTCGGCGACCGCGTCGTGCCGGTCACGGGGACGCGGTACAGGTCCACGTTGCCGGCGTGGTCGCGCTGCGGCGCGCCGTAGAGCTTGAACAGCACCGGGTCCATCAGCGCGAGCGACCGCGCGGGGAACAGCGAGCGGTGCACGACGATCTCGGTGACGCCGAGCCCGCGGAGCACCTCGCCCGGCCGCGTCGGCGGAAGGAGCCAGCGATCGACGCCCTCCACCGCGTCGAGCGCGAGCACCACGCCCGGCTCCCCGTAGAGCGGGTGGGCGGCGCCGAGCGGCGCGAGGCCCGTCGCCAGCGGGCGCCCGTGCAGCGAGCGTTGGTAGAGGTACAGCCCGTGAGCGCCGGCGGGTCCCCCCACGAGGACGCCATCCACCTCGGCCACGATCGGGAGGTCGAGGACGCCCCCCTCGCGCTCGGCGAGCGAGCGGAGCGCGACCGGCGTGTCGAGGGCGAGGCACTCCGGCGGTGCCCCGACCGCAGTCCACGCCTCGAAGAGGGCGAGCGGAGCGAGCAGGAGGGCCAGGCGCGGCCGTTCGAGGCGGCCGAGGCCGAGCGCGACGGCGACCGCGGCGACGACGAGCGCGCCCGCCCAGCCCTCGCCGGACGGGACGAACGCCGCGAGCGCCGCCGCCGGGAGCGGAATCGCCGCGCCGCCGACGACGAGCGGATCACCGAAGGCCGTCAGCACGGGGCCGAGGGCGCACACGAAGCCGACGGCGGCCGCGCGACGGAGCCCGCGGTCGCCGATGATCCAGAGCGCGCCGGCCAGGGCGGCGAGCCCCGGCAGGAGGGCCCCGTCCCGCAACGTCAGCGCGGGCGCGAAGAGATCGACCGGGTCCAGTACACCCGCCGCCGCGCCCGCGGAGACCCCAAAACCGGTCGCGACGAGCGCGGCGAGGAGGGCCCACCCGCCCCCGCCCGCGACGGCGGCCGCGAGGCCGAGGATGACGCCCGTGCGGGCATCGCACGCGGCGCACGCGAGCACCGCGAGGCCGCCCACCAGCTTCGCCAACCGCTCCGGCCGCGGGAGGAGCCCGAGCGCAACGACCGCGAACGGGACGACGGCGAGATCGACGCCCCCGGCGCCGAGCCCCCGCGCGAGGGTCACCGGGACGGTCCCCACGACGGTGGCGAGCCCGGCGGCGAGGAGCC
>JAKFCH010000060.1:0-2778 GCA_036676765.1 Deltaproteobacteria bacterium | reverse complement strand
TAGTAGACGTACTCGCCGCGGGGAACCTGGATCGTCCCGTGGGCCTCGTCGCCGTCGCGGGTGAGCGGCGTGTGGCTCGCCCAGCCGTCGGCGCTCGTCGCGAGGCAGATGGGCGTGTCGGTCGGGGTGCCCTCGGGGAGCGCCACGCGGAACGGCATGGCGACGGCGGGCGCCGGATCCACGATCGCAGGGTCATAGGTCATCGCAAGGGAGACCGCGCCCTCGTCCGGGAACACCACCCACAACGACAGGTCGTTCGAATCCCACCACCACCCCTCGTCCACCGCGGCGAGCGCCGCTTCGGACGCGACGGAGGAGACCGCGGCCCCATCCTTGCGCACCGCCGTCGGCGCCGTGTCCACCCGGCGCACCCGCACCCGCACGGTCCGCTCCGGCGGCACGAACGTGCCCTCGCGCGTGGCGACGAGCGTGGCCCCCGTGGCCGAGCCCTGGAGCGTCCACGTCGTCGCGGTGTAGGCGCCGTCCGCGTAGTCGAAGCCGTCGCCGGCGTCCTCGTAGACGGTGAACGCGGTCTCCACCTCCGCGGGCCACACCTCGAGCGTGAGCGGGTCGAGCGGCGCCGCCTCCCCCCACGCCATCACCGGGCCGCGCGGCAGGATCGCCCCCTCCTTCACGAAGATCGGGAGCGCCGCGAGCGGCAGGTCGGTGAGGGCCAGCGTGGCGGGCCCGTCGTGGATCGTGCCCGTCTCGAGCTCGAACCACCGCCCCTCCGGGAGGTACACGTCGCGGGTGGTCGCGCCCTCCACCACGATCGGCGCCACGAGCAGCCACGGCCCGACGAGCGCCTGGTCCCCCACGGTCGCGGCGGTATCGTCCTCCGGAAAGGTCCACACCAGCGGCGTCAGCGGGGGGGTGCCCTCCTGGTTCGCGGTCCACGCGAGGCTGTAGAGGTAGGGCAACAACGAGCTCCGCAGCGCCAGCACGCTCCGGGAGATGTCCTCGACCTCGGTGCCGAAGCTCCACGGGTACTGGTCCGCCGCACCCTCGACGAGGTGCGCCCGGAAGAACGGCGACATCGCCCCGAGCTGCATCCACCGTGCGTAGAGCTCTCCCGACGCCCCGCCCGAATACCCGCCCACGTCGCTCCCGACCCACGCCTCGCCGGACACGCTCATGCCGAGCAGCATCGGGAGCGTGCCCGCGAGCGAGTCCCAGGTGCTCGGCGCGTCCCCGGTCCACGCGGCGGCGTAGCGCTGGATGCCCGCGTAGCCGGCGCGCGTGAGCAGGAACGGCCGCTGGTCGGGCGCCGCGGCGAGCATGCCCGCGTAGGTCGCCTTCGCCTCGGTGAGCGCGTAGACGTTGTGGGCCTCCGCCATCGTGGTGGCGACGCCCTCGCCGTCGGCGTCGAGCGTGTCGGGCACCGTGCCGAGCGTGAACTCGGAGGGCTCGTTCATGTCGAGCCAGAAGCCCGCGATGCCGTAGCCGAGGTCCGTCGCGACGAGATCCCCCCACCACGCGCGGGCCGCCGGGTCGGTGAAGTCGGGAAACACGGCGTCCCCCGGCCACACCTCGCCCACCCACGCCTCGCCGTCGGTGCCGAGGAAGTGCCCCGCCGCGAGGCCGTCGTCGTAGACCGCCCAGCCCGGGTCGACCTTGATCGCGGGGTCGACGATCGAGACGGCGCGAACCCCGTCCGCCGCGAGCGCCTCGACCAGCCCCGCCGGATCGGGGAACGTGTCCGGATCCCACGTGAACGACCGGAAGCCGTCCATGTGCTGGATGTCGAGCCACACGGCGTCGAGCGGCAGATCGCGGGCGCGGAAGCCGTCCACGACGTCGGTGACCTCGGTGTCGGGCGACCAGCCCCATCGCGACTGGTGGAATCCCAGGCTCCAGCGCGGCGGCAGCGGCGCGCGGCCGGTCAGCGTGGTGTAGCGCCGCGCCACGTCCGCGAAGGTCGGCCCCGCCACGAGGTATTGCGCGAAGGGTCCCTCCTCGACCGTCACCGTGAACGCCGACGCTTCGGTCGCGCCGACGTCCCAGTCGGACGCCCACGTCACGTCGGTGAGCACGCCGGTGGCGGTGCCGTCGCGCAGCGTCACGTAGTACGGGATGCACTGGTAGAGCGGGTCCGCGGCGGGCCCCCACCCGCCGTGCTCCGCCTCGAACGCGTCGGTGTTCCAGCACGTGTAGCGGCCGCCCACCCGGTCCAGGCTCCCGGTGCGCTCGCCGAGCCCGTAGATGTGCTCCCCCTCGGCGAGGCTGCGCGTGAGCGTGTCGTAGGCGGTGTACCCCCCGTCGGCCGGCTCCTCGATGAGCGCCTGCCCGTCGGGGCCCTCGACCGTCACGCGACAGCTCCCCGGCTCCACCACCACGCTCATCGTGGCCGTCCGCAACACGACGACGTCGGCGTACACCACGATCGAGGGCGCGTCCGGGGCCTCCGTCGGCGGGAGCACGGCCCACGAGTCCCGCTCGCCCCCGACGTCGTAGAGGACCCGCACCACGCCCTCGGCGAACGCGCCCACGTGCATGTTCCCGGAGCGCACCGAGCAGCTCACCAGGACGCCCATCCCGTCGGCGTCCACGGTCACCCCCGAGAGCCCGGAGTCGACGCCGCCGGAGTCGAAGCGGGAGAACCCCGTCTCGAAGCAGCAGCCGTCGGGGCGGAAGATGTTGCCGTTGCAGGCGGCCAGCAGGAGGAGGAGCATGGGCCACTTTACCGCCGCGGAGGCGGCATGGCGCGGGGTTGGGCGCCGATGGGCGCGTCCCCCGCTCGCGCGGGGGCCGGCCTCCTGCGGGCGCGCGCTCCGCGCT
>JAKFCH010000059.1:0-9396 GCA_036676765.1 Deltaproteobacteria bacterium | reverse complement strand
CCGCGCGAAGACGCGCGCCTCGGGGCCCCGCGGCCTGAACCCGGAGGCCGGCGACGGAGCCGGGGGCGGCCGAGCCCCCGGCTCCGGACCGCCCGTACGCACGCGGATCCGCGCGAAGCCTACTCCGGGACCCCGATCAGCCGCACGAGGCCGCCCGAAGTGCCGAGCCACACGGTGGGCGGGTTCGTGGCGCGGTCGACCACGATCTGCTCGACGCCGTCGGCGGGGAGCCACGCGCCGGTGACGGTGTGGAAGGTGGCGCCGTCCCAGCGGAGCAGGCCCGTGTCGGTGCCGATCCACACGTTGCCGGCGCCGTCGGCGCGGATCGCGCGCGCGGTGGCAGGCTCGGCGTGGAGGGAGACGGGGCTCGTGCCGACCTCGTCCACCACCGAGACGCTCGCGACGCCGTAGAGGGAGGAGGCCACCCACAACGTGTCGCCGTCCACGTCGAGGTCGGTGATGCCGATGGGCGAGCCCACCTCGACGGGCCAGGTGGCGAGGGTCTCGACGAGGTCGTCCCCCGAGGAGAGCGAGCCGTCGTTGGTGTAGCGCCAGCGCGAGAGCTGGTGCTCGTCGCCGTTCCAGATGTCGCCGTCGTCGGTGAACGCCACGCCCGCGGTGTCGCCGTGCGGGTGCGTGGGGTGGGCGTGCTCGTCGAAGACGGCGAGGTCGGCGTCCCAGAGGCAGAGGCCCTCGTTCGTGCCCATCCACACATCCCCCACGCCGGCGCCGTAGGGCTGCTCGGCGAGGCGGGTGACGGCGGTGATCTCGCTGCTCTCGGTGTAGTCGATGGGCCGGACGACGGTGAGCGCGCCGTCGGTGCCGACGGTGACCTGCTCGCCCTGGCGGTCGACCGTGCCGACGTGGCCGACCCAGACGGTGCCGTCGCTGTGGGCGAGCACGGCGGTGGGGCCGTCGGTGGTGAGGCCGTCGGCGAGGCCGTACACGCGGGCGGAGCCGGCGGTGGGGTCGAGGCGCGCGAGGCCGGCGGTGCTCGCCCCCCACACCATGCCGTCGGCGCCGATGGAGAGGCCGTGCCACGCGCCGACCGGGAGGCCGACCTCGGGGCCATACGCGGTCACGCTCGCCTCGAGGGGCGGCTCGCCGGTGTCGGCGGTGTCGGCGGTGTCTCCGGTGTCGTCACCGGTGTCCCCACCGGTGTCGTCGGGCGCGGCACCCACGGTGATGCGCACGTTCGCCTGCCGGGTGCCGCAGTCGTTCTCGCCCTGGAGGACGAGCTCGAGCTCCCCGGAGACGTCGGCCCTCCAGGTGCCGCTCGCGCGGGGCAGCACGACGTCGCCCTCGATGGCCCAGAGGTAGATGTCGGCCTCGCCCTCGCTGGTGAGGGTCACCTCGTCGCCGAAGGCGAAGGTCTCCCCCGCGGTGGGCGAGAGGATGGAGAGGATCGGGGGGCTCTGGCAGCCGCCGTCGTCGGGGGTGCCGGTGTCGTCCGTGGAGGCCTTGTCGGCGCAAGCGAAGAGCAGGAGTGCGAGCATGCCTCCGTTGTACACCAGGGCGGGGCCGATCGGCACTCCCCACGTGCGCCCGCGCGGAAGGATGCGCGGAACGATGCACGGGGGGGGCGCGTCGGTTCACGCGCCGGGGTTCGTGTCCTCGTGGCCGGTGGGATGGCGGCCCTGGAGGCGCCACCCGGTGGCGAAGCCGAGCGGCACGAGCACGAAGCCGGCGATGGTCACGGCGCTCTCGCCGAGCAGGACCAGCATGCCGAGCGAGCGGATGCCCTGCGACGACGCGAGCGAGAGCGCGGCGAACGCGACGATGGTGGTGAACGTGCCGAGCGCGGCGGCCCACCCGGTGGTGGCGAGGGCCTTCTGGATGCGCCCCGGGCCTTCCTGCTTCATCCGGTGGATGAGGTGGATCATCACGTCGATGCCGATGCCGAGCACAATCGGGATGCCGACGAAGTTCACGATCGAGATCTTGATGTCCGCCGCGACGAGCAGCGCACCCCACCACGCCACGCCGGCCACGAGGATGGCGATGGCGCCGGCGGTCGCGCGGAGGGAGCGGAGGTCGAGCAGCGTGAACAGGACGACGAGCCCGAGGGCGATGGCGCCGATGATCGGGGCGTCCCGCTGCATGAGATCGTAGAGCACGCCGAGGGTGAGGTATTCGCCGGCGACCTCCTGGCCCGGGAGCTCGCGCTCGACGGCCTGGGCGAGGGCGGCGGCCTCGCGCATGTCCCACATGTTGCCGGCGGGGAGGAGCAGGAGGCGGTGCTGGCCGTTGCTCGCGCCGAGGACGTGCTGGAGCGCGGCGGGCAGGTCGGCGGGGGTCACGGTGGCGAGCGACACCTCGGAGAGGCGGGCGAGGTTCGCGCGCACCTGGGGCGGGAGGTAGGCGGCGTCGGGGTTCTTCCCGATGGTGACGATCTCGCGGAGGAGCGTGAGCTTCTGCTCCTGGTCGGTGGGGAGCACGGTGCGGATCGAGAGCGCCGCGGAGACCTCGGGGAACCGCCCCTCGCCGATGCGCGCGGAGATGCGGGCGTAGTCGGCGTCGAGCGCCTCGGCGGTGTCGTAGCTGACGACGAGCGGGGAGTAGGAGTCGCGCGCGAGGGCCTTCTCGCTCTCGGAGAGGTCCTCGTAGGCGAGCCCGGAGCGGCGGAGCTCGGAGAGGTCGTACTCGAACTGGATGCGCGGGATGATGAGCCCGGCCACGATCGTCAGGAAGCTGATGACCATCAGCGCCATGGGGGCGACGCGGTAGGAGGCCGGGCGCTTGCGACGGTGCTTGTGGTGGTGGCGGTGCACCGGCGGGGGGATGATCTCGCGGTCGAGCCAGAGCAGCAGCAGCGGCATGCACACGAGCTCGGCGATCAGGCAGAAGAGCAGGCCGAGGGAGAGGAGCCAGCCGAGCTGCCGGAAGCCCGCGAAGTGCGCGGCGAGCAGGGCGGCGAAGCCTGCGGCGGAGGTGAACGCGGCCGAGGTGCAGGCGCTCCCGACGAGATCCCACGCGCGGATGACCGAGGCCTCGACCGCGTGGCCGGACTCGCGGAGCTCGCGGTAGCGGGAGTACAGGTGCACGCCGAACTCGACGCCGAGCCCGATGAGCACGGCGTTGACGAAGGACGTGAACGTGTTGAGCGCGCCGACGGTGACCCCGGCGACGCCGAGGGTCCACAGGTTGGCGAGCACGAGCGGGACGAAGATGATGAGCAGCGCCCGCGGCCGGCGGAACGCGCCCGCGATGATGATGAGCACCATCACGAAGCTGGCGCCGGTGATCCAGCCGATGTCGCGGACGATGCCCTCGTAGTCCTCGACGTTGTGGCGGTAGGCGCCGCCGATCCACGGGATGGTGACGCCGTGGCCCGCGGGGTCCGCCTGCTCGATGGCGCGCTCGACCTTGGCCATGAACACGCGCGCGAACGGCAGGTCGTGCGCGGAGCCCGTGGGGCGGATCACCATGCGGCCCATGCGGTCGCCGCTGTTGAGCTTGATCGGCTGGGCGGCGGACTGGAGGCGCTCGGTGAGGGGCCCGAGATCGCCGAGGAGGCGCCCGGAGATGAACGGGCTCAGCGCCGCGGGGCCGAGCGCAACGGCGGACCGCAGCCGGTCCCGGATGAGCTCGAGATCGCTGATCGGGACCTGGAGCAGCCCGAGGCGGAACGCGACGGCGGGATCGAGCTCGTAGAGGACGTAGTCGACCTCGGGGAGCGCGCGGAGGCGCTCGGCGAGGTCGGCGAGGAACAGGTCGCGTTTGGCCTGATCCTCCGCGTCCACCGCGATGGTGAGGAAGTTGATGCCCCCCTCCTGCTCGTCCAGGCGCTTGAGGGCCTGGGTGGAGGGCTCGTCCTCCGGCATGAGGCCGAGGATGTCGCTGTCGACGCGCAGCCGCACCGCGAAGATGGCCGCGAGCATCGTGACGATCGCGATGAACGCCAGGGTTTGGCCGCGATGGCGCAGCACGTACTGCGCAAGGCGACCGTAGGGGCCGGGGGGATGGGCGGTCATGACCGGTCGGGGTCCATCGGGGCGCCCCTATACACCGCCGGAGTTAGGAGGGAAAGCGGGGAGCCGTCATGGCATTGCGGGTGCAGATCCTGGGCGCGTCACGGCTCGCCCGCGTCGTGGTGCCGTACCTGCTGGAGCGGCGCGGCGCCCGCGTGGTCGCCATCGACCCGGGGGCCGAGGACGAGGCCCTCCCGTGGTTCGCGCCGGTGCGCGGGCTCGCGCAGGCCAACGGCATCGCGATCGGGCGGCGCGAGGCCGACCTCGTGCTGGATCTCGATCCGGACGCCCGGCCGATCCGCGGGGAGGGCCCCATGCTTCGGGTGCTCGCCCCGTCGAACGCGCGCTCGCCCGACGTGAACCGGGCGCTGCTCGAGCCGGGCGACTGGGAAATGGCCCTCGTCACCGCCGACGGCGCCGCGGCGTGGGCGCGCCGGACGCTCGACGTGCCGCCCGGGGCCGACGCGGAGGCGCTCCTCGACCACGCCACGACCCGCGCGGTGGAGGCGCTCGACGAGGGGTGGGAGGCCCTGGTGGCCGACACCCCCGGAGATCCGCTCCCGCGCCCGCTGATCGGGGGGCGCTTCCGCCCGCAGGAGGCGTACCTGCTCTGGGCGCGCCCGGCCGCGGCGATCGCGGCGCGGGTCCGCGCGTGCGCCGGGCCGTGGGGCGGGGCGCGGGCCCACGTGGGCGACAACCCGGTGTACCTGCTCGACGCGCGGGTCGTGGCCGAGGAGACCCCCGCGGGCTTCGATCCGGGCACGATCGTGCGGCTGGACGAGGGCGTGGAGATCGCCACGGGGCGCGGCGTCGTGCGGATCGAGCGCCTTCGGCCCGGGTGGCGGCCTCCCCGCGCGGCGGGGGCCTACCTGCGCGACGTGGGGCTGTCGGAGGGGTATCAACTCGAGTAGCGAGGCACGATGACCCGAACGCAGCAGATCGCCCTGGCCGTCACCACGCTGGTGCTCCTCGGAGGGGGCGTGCTCGCCGCCGGGCGCGCGGGGTCGGCGGAGCGCGCCGGGTTGCCGAAGAGCGAGCCGCCCACGACCCCCGGGGCCGCCGCGCTCCCGGGCGCGGCCGGGGCCGTCTTCGACGGGTTCTGCGAGGCGTCCGCGGTCGTCCCGTGGAGCGGCGGCTACCTCGTCGGCGACAACGAGACCGAGGGCGCGCTCTACCCCTTCTCCGGGGCGCTCGCCCCGCTCCCCGCCCTCGCCCTGTCCGCCCAGGTCGAGGACATCGAGGCGGTGACCCTCCTCCCCGACGGCAGCCTGCTGGTCGTCGGCTCGCAGGGCGCGAACAAGAATGGAAAGCGCAAGCCGCTGCGGGAGCGGGTGGTGGTCCAGGGGCACCCCGCGGTCACCCCCGACCTGTCCGGCTGCGCCGTGTGCGTGTCCGCCCGCGATCGGCCCCCGAAGGAGGGCGGCCTCTCGATCGAGGGCGCCGCGTCCTGGGCGGGGGAGCTGTGGCTGGGCGTGCGGTCGCCCGTGGTGGGCGGAGAGGCGCTCCTGCTGAAGATGGAGGGGGATCCGCGGGCGGCGCTGGCGGTGAAGGAGACGGTGCCCGTCGACCTCGGCGGGCGCGGCGTGCGCGATCTGCTCGTCCACGACGGCGCCCTCATCGTGCTCGCCGGCCCGAGCGGCGGCGGCGACGGCGAGCACGTGCTCTACCGCATCCCCGCGCCGGGCAGCGCCCCCGAGCGGCTCGCGGGCGTGCTCCCGGCGGGCGCCGAGGGCATCGCGCGGCAGCCCGACGGCGCGCTCCTCGTCGTGACCGACGGCGACGGCAAGCCGGGGGAGCCCTGCGTCGCGCCGTCGCGGTGGGCCCGGGTCCCGTTCACGCCCTGACGGTCACGCCCTGAGCGGCACCTCGGGCCTCACCACTCCATGCCCGCGAGGCGGCGCGCTTCGAGCACCGCGTACGCCTGGGCGAGGTCGGCCTCGACCCGGTCCTCGCGGGCCTTCCAGACGTCCTGCTGGAGCTGGATCAGATCGAGGGTGTCCACGAGGCCCGCGCCGAGGCGCGCCTGGCCGATCCGGAGGGCCTCGGCCGCGAGCGCCTCGCGGGCCCGGGCGGCCTCCGCCACCTCCGCGTAGGCGCGGGCGTCCTCGGCCCCCGTCGCGATGACCACGTCGAAGTCCCGGCGGAGGCCGTCCCGGGTGACCCGCGCCTGGCGGCCCTCCAACGATGCGCGGCGGGCGCGCAGGAAGGGGCCGATCCCGTCGAACGTCCACGTTCCCCGGAGCGAGACGCGCCAGTCGCTCGCGCCCGGCTGGGTCTCCGCGCGGAGCTCGGCGGAGGGGGCGAGCTCCGCCCACGCCTGGAGCTCCTCGAAGCGCGCGGCGTCGGCGAGGGCGTCGTAGGACGTGAGCCAGGGGGAGCGCGAGGCGGGCTCCGGCAGCGCGGGGACGGGGGCGGGCGCGAGGGCGTCGATCTCCTGCTCGAGCGCGCGGGCGAGGCGGGTCCGCGCGTTCCGGGAGGCCGCCCGCGCGCGGGTGAGCGTCGCCGCGGTCTCGAGGCCGTGCACCTCGGCGGTGCGCGTCATCAGCGGGTCGTCGATGCCGGCGGCGGCGCGGGCGCGGGTCGCGGCGAGCGTCGCCTGGGCGTCAGCGGCGGTCAGCGTGGCCGTCTCCACCGCGGCGTCGGCGGCGAGGGCCTCGAAGTACAGCAGCGCGGCGGCGTACTGCGCGTCGAGCGTGGTGGCGTCCGCCGCCCAGCGCGCCGAGCGGGCCTGGGCAGACCGATCGAGCGCCTCGAACCACAGCGGCGGATCGAGGAGGCCGACGGTCACCTGGAGCCCGGCCTCGTCCACCGCGACGTTTCCGAGCCAGGACCGCTCGACGGTGAGCTCCGGCGTGACCGTCATCTCCGACCACGACTCCGCGGCCTCGAGGCGGAGCTTGCGCCACTCCAGCTCGGCGACCACGGCGTCCGGATCGACCTCTCCCGCGCGCGCGACCGCCTGCTCGAGTGTCAGGGCCTGCGCCGCGCCCACCAGCATCAACACCACCTTGCCTCCTTGGGTCTGGGCTAGCGGGCCACGGTCTCGGGCGGGGTGCTCGGCGCCCGGTCGACGAACCGGACGGACAGCTCCTCGCCGGGCGTGAACGGACGGTCCGAGGTCCGGACGGTGACCGGGATGCCCCACTCGGGGAGCGAGGGGTCCTGGATGTGGCGGAGCGGCATGGGCTCGACGGCCCCCCCGACCGAGATCACGGTCGCGAGGAGCGTCAGGCCGTCCCCGTCCACGAGGTGCGCCCCGTGGCCCGCCTCGAGCGTCCGGGCGACCCGCGGCGCGACGTAGGCGACCGCCTCGAAGCCCACGCTCTCGGTGAGCGTCAGGATCGGCACGCCCGCGCGCGCCCACTGGCCCGGCGAGATGGCGGCCGGGTGCCCGACGGGCGAGCCCGCGCGCATCTCCATGTAGGGCATCCCGACGATGCCGGCGACGGGGGCGCGCAGGACGCAGGCCTCGCGGAGGGCGACGAGCGCGTCGTGCTCGGCGCGCGCCGTCGCCAGGGACGCGGAGAGCAGCGCGTCCATGGCGGGCCCCTTCCGGCCGCGCGCGCCCTGCCAGGCGCCCCGGAGCTGCGCCAGCTCGCCCTCCCGCGCCTTCAGCTCCTGCGCGAGCCCCTCCTTGTGCAGCCGCAAGCTGGCGAGCACGCTCTCGGAGGCCCCGACCCCCTCGGCCGAGTAGCGGGCCAGCTCGGTGTCCGCGGCGGCGAGCTCCGAGCGGGAGGCCTGCAGATCGACGGTCGCCGCCAACATGCGGGCCTGCGCGGCCTCGGCGTCCCGGCTGAACTTGCGATCCAGGTCGACCCCCTCCAGCAGGAGCTCCGCCTCCAGCGTCTGGACGGCCCCCGACGCCGCCGCGATCTGCTGGGCGAGCCCGGGAACCTCGATGACCGCGAGCTCCTGGCCCGCTTCGACGACCTGCCCGGGGGTCACCGACACCGTGGCGAGACGCCCGTCGACGGGCGGGAGCACCGGAAATTGGCGCACCGTGGCGACCGCCGAGGACACGCCGGGCGGCGCCTTGTCGACCAGCCAGACGACACAGGTCACGGCGGCGCCGCACCACACCGTGAACAAGGCGAGGCGGCCCAGGTTCGCGCGGATCAGTCGGAGCAACGGTCGGCGGCGGGTGTTCACTTGGACTCCGTTGGGTGGGCCGGCGCGCGGTTGCGTCGGCGGCGTTGCCAGGCGACCAGCGGGGGGATCAGGAGGAAGGAGGCCGCTCCGCCCCCGGGACAGCCGCACGCGGGGCAATCCAGCACGGTGGTCTCGGCGCAGGGCGTCTCCCACATGCGCAGCGGCTCGCCCTCCGAGGTGGTCACCAGCGTGCCGTCGGCGAGGAAGGTCACCGCCTCCCCCTGAGGCTGGGCGCCGAGATCGACCTCCATCGGCGCGTCGGTCCAGTTGATCTCGCAGCCGGTCCAGAGCCACGCGCGGTCGAGGCCCCGCAGCACGACCGCGGTGCCGTCGGCGTTCATGGCCGCGCCGGTGATCTCCTCCCCGGGGAAGATCTCGGCCTCGCGGGTCAGGACCTGGGCCGCGCCCCCGTTGCACACGGGGTTCGAGAGGCGGTAGATCTTGGCCTCCCCGTCCTTCTCCTTCGTGACGATGCGGAGCGTACCGTTCGGGGACACGAAGAGCGCCTCGGCGTCGTAGCGATCGCCCCCCTCGTACACGAGCGGGCAGTGGCTGGTCTCGCCGCCGGCCGTCATCGTGTCGGCGATGACCCACACGTCGATGGTGGTGCGGACCTCGTCGTTGTCGCCGATGTCCCCGATCCAGAGGCACGACTCGGCGTCGATCGACGCCGGGCACGGGCCGGACGCGATGTCCTCCCAATCCAGGTTGGTCGCGCCGCTGACCGTCTGGGTGCCGACGTAGGCGGCCCCGTCGGCCGTGCGCTCGAAGACCTGCAGGAGCGGATCGCCGCCAGCGTCGTCATGCGTGAAGAACCGGCCCGGCTGCGAGCGGGACGCCGCCACGCCGGAGGACTGGAGCTCCGGCATGTCCTGCACGACGATGGGCGCGGTCGTGGCCCCGAACTCCGAACAGACCTCGATCTCGGCCGCCAGGGCCGGGCCAATGAACCACATGTCCAACTGTTAAGCACGTTCTCGGCCGGCTCTCGCCGCCTCGTGCCTCGGCCCGCAGCCCCTCACCCCGCGGTCGGCCCGCCCCTCACTCCGCGAGCGTGATCGCCCCGCACGCGTAGACGTCCTGCACCGCGTGGAGCAGCGCCACGGCCTCGTCGAAGGGGCGGCCGGTCGCCGCCAGCCCGGCCACGAGGCCGAAGCCGCCGGCCCGCTTCTGGACGACCGCGCCGCGGAGGGCGCGACGGAGGGGATCGCCGCCCCACGGCACGGTCCCCAGCGGGGCGGCCCGCCCGGCGCGCGCGTAGCCGGCGCGGAGCCCC
>JAKFCH010000058.1:0-5897 GCA_036676765.1 Deltaproteobacteria bacterium | reverse complement strand
GAGGCGCTCGCGCGCTGGACCTGCTGGCGGGCCGCGCGCGGCGCGCCGGCCGACGCGGTGCGCCTCGCCTACCGGGAGCTCGTCCGCGCCTCGCTCGTGCTGGTGGAGGACTCCGGCACGAGCGGCGACCGCATCATGGCCATCGCCGTCGCCGCCGCGCCGCCGGGCGCCGAGGTGTGGATCATGGGGGTCCAGAACATCAAGGGCACCGGCCTCGACTTCGCGTACCAGTGGGTGTGGTGGCGGGAGCTGCACCAGCTCCTGACGCGGCTTTCCGACCGCGATCCGCAGCGGCGGCGCCTCGCGCTCGCGGGCATCGACGAGAACCCGCTCGGGTCCGCCCTCGCGTGCGAGGCCGCGCGCGACGCGCTCCGGCCGCTCCTCGGCGATCCGGACGTGGGCGCGCGGGCGGCGCAGGTGTTCCAGCGCGTGGAGGCCCGCCTCGCCGTGCTCCTCGCGGCGCGCGCCCCCGGGGCGGGGGGCGGGCGCAAGCAGGGGCGGCTGGCGTGGCTGCTCGAGCGGATGGTCGATCCCTTCGACGCGATCCTGCGGAGCCGGCGGGCGCGCCGCATCTTCGCGGACCTCGTGGCGCGGCGGATCTCGCACCGGCGGGCCCAGTCGGAGCTCAAGCGGCTGACGGAGCGGCAGAAGGGGGGGTGGTTGGCGTAGGAGGTGGGGGGGGTCTGGATCGGCGTCCGCGTCCCCTTCACCAGGTCAGGCTGTCGACCGCGAGGGTGTGGGGGGCGCCGTCGGTGGCGCGCAGCCAGTCGATGGCGCCCCAGCCTTCGGGCTCGTCGGTGGCGGCGCGCCACTCGATGAGCTCGACGTCGTCGACGCGGAGCACGGTCGTGCGCATGCGTGGCGGCGAGAGGCCGACGTAGAGCAGGACGGCGTTGGGGACGAGCCCGTCCGCCGAGGGCGCGACGTCGGCGGCCGCGAGGTCGATGGACACGTCCCGCCAGCCGCCCGGCGCCGCGTGGAGGGGGTACTCCACCTCGCGCACGAAGGTGGACTCGGGATCCTCGGTCGGGTCGAGGTCGTAGAAGTGGTAGTAGGCGACCCGCAGCGCCGCGACGTCCGACTCGCCGGAGAGCCAGGCGCGCAGCCGCAGCGACCACGTGGCGGCGCCGTCGAGCGGGGTGACGCCCTCCTGATCGGCGTGGAGGCGGTGGGAGACGAGGAGGCCGCGCGCGAGCGTGCGGGCGGAGACCCGCTCGGCGTCGTTCGGCCCGCGGACGAATTCCAGCGCCGCCACGCCGTTGGGCGCGGCGCGAGTGGTGAGGCGCACGTCGTCGCTCTCCCAGGCCCAGCCCACGGTGTCGCCGGCGACGGCGTCGGTCTCCTCGTCCTCGAAGCTCCCGACGCGGAAGACCGAGCGCCCGACCTCGATACCGGCGGGCGCGGCCTCGGACAGCCGGCGCCGGACGAGCGGCGCGTCGATCGCGACCTCGCCGACCGCGGGGACCTGGAGGGGCAGGGGCGAGGAGGTGCCGAGGCCCTCGGAGAGGACCGCGGTGTCGTGGACGAGGCGAAAGCTCGCCGGCCGCACGCCCTCGGCGGGGGCCGCCGCGACCGTCCGCACCGCGAGATCGACGCCCCGCTCGGAGGAGCCCTCCACGAGCGACGCCTCCCAGAGGAGCCGGAGCGTGTCGCGCGCGAGCGAGCCCGTGGTGGGGAGCGGCCGGTAGCGGTCGAGGAACACCGGCACGATGCGCGCCTGCACGAGCGTGCCGTCGGCCTCCCACACGGTGCGGAGGAAGGCGGAGCGGAAGGTGGAGAGGAAGTCCTGGTCGAACAGGAAGTTCCCCAGGCTCCACGCGACGAGGCGCCCGCGGTACCACTCGACGCCCTGCAGGACGTGCGGATGGTGGGCCACGACGAGATCGGCCCCGGCGTCGATCGCGGCGTAGGCGGCCGCGCGCACGGCCACGCCGGGGGCGGCCGCGAACTGGAACCCCATGTGGAGCTCGACGATGACGAGGTCGGCGTCGGCCGCCGCGGCGATCTCGGCGGTGGCGCGGTCCGTGTCCCAGTGGTTCGCGCCGCCGTGCCCGCGCCGGGCGACCCAGTCCTGCATCTCCGGGTACACCGATACGAGCGAGGCCCACACGGCGGCGCGATCGGTGTCGTCGAGGAGCGGTTCGGCGTCGGCGTACGCCTGCCACGCCCCCCCGATGCGCCGGCTGGCGTCGGCGATCCCGTGCGCGGGCGCGCCCCAGGCACGGGCCTCCCACTGCCACTCCTCCTCGGGGAGGAGCGCGTCGGGCGGAGTGGCGCCGTCGAGCGGGTACTGGTCGTTCACGTAGTCGCCGTCGACCGACGTGTAGGCGAACACGGCGACGTCGAAGCCGTCGACCGTGCCGCGCGCGGGGGCGGCGGCGCCGGCGGCGTCCACCCCGGCGCCGAGGCGGGTGAGCCCCTCGGCGTCGAGCGCGTCGAGCGTGGACGCCACGCCGAGGTCGAGCCAGTCGCGCTGGTGGTTGTTCGCGAGCGAGGCGATGTCGGTCGCCATCCCGGCGAGCGCGGCGAGGCCCTCGGGCGGCGTCTGGAGGAGGAAGCGCTTCTTCGGGTAGGCGGCCTCGGCGGGGAAGTCGCCCACCACGGTCTCGAGGTTGACGATGCGGAGGTCGGCTTCCGCGAACGCGGGTGCGATGTCCGACACCACGTCGAGGGCCGACGCCCCGCCATCGCCGGTGACGACGAGCGGCGCGCCGGTCGTGGGCGTGAGGTAGCGGCGGCCGAGCATCACGTCGCCCGCGGTGTGGACGACGCGGCGGGTGCCGCCCTTGTCGTCGAGGAGGGGCACGTCGACAGGGGGCCCGGCGTCGTCGCGCCCGACAGGCACCGGCTCGGCGATGCGCCCCGGCGCCCGCACGACCGCGAGCACGGGACGATCGAGCGCGCGGAGGTGGATGAGCCCGTCGGCGCCGGCCTCGTAGAGGGTGTCGCCCACGTCCGCCGTCGCGTCGGGGAGGGGAGCGCCGGCCTCGTCCACCACGCGCAGGGCCACGCCGAAGCGGGGCGGCGTGGAGCAGGCGGCCGTCAGCGTGGCGGCGAGCAGGAGGAGGAGGCGGTGGGGCATGCGCGTCCGTCGCATATCCGAGGATGTGTGGGGGATGCTATCAGTGTGGGCCGGAGGTTCCGTGAGGTCAGCTTTTTCCGGCGTGGGTCCGTCGATGACCTTGCTGCTGATCGCGGCGTGCGTGGGGGGCGATGAGGGCGACAGTGGCGCGCCCGCGGACACCGGTGGTGAAACGGCGGGCGATACCTCCAGCGTGGAGGACACTGCGGACACCGGTGACTCGGGCGCGGTCGACCCCGACGAGGACGCCGACGGAGACGGTTGGATCGCCCGAGAAGACTGCGACGACACCGACGCCCGCGCCCACCCGGGCGGCGAGGAGCGCTGCGACGACGTGGACAACGACTGCGACGACGTCGTGGACCTCGGCCTCCGCGTGCCCGCCGACCACGCGACCATCCAGGCGGCGATCGACGCCGCGGTCACGGGGGATCTGGTGTGCGTCGCCGGCGGCACCTACGTCGAGTCGATCGATTTCAGCGGGAAGGACATCGTCGTGCAGGGCGCCGGCGGCCGGGCGGGCACGGTGATCCGGAGCGCCGGCGGAGACACGGTGGTGACGTTCCGCAGCGGAGAAACCGCGGCGGCCGTCCTGACTGGGTTCACCGTGACCGGCGCGGAGGGGGGCGACGACTACACCCACGTCTCCGGGGTGCTCGTCGAGGACGCGAGCGCCACGCTCAGCGACCTCGAGGTGTCCGGAAATTCGTGCGCGGACTTCTACACCTGCGATGGGACGGGCGTGTTCGTGGACCGCGGGGCCGCGCACCTCTCGGACGTGGACGTGCTCGACAACGTGTGCGCGCCGCTCCGCGACGACACGACCGGCTGTGGCGTCGCGGTCTCGGAGGGGGACCTCGTGTTGGAGCGGGTGCGGATCGCGCGCAACGTCGCCACCGCCGGGTGGTCGGGCAACGAGGTGGAGAGCGCGGGGCTCTCCGTCGCCTACTCGACGGCGACGCTCCGCAACGTGGTCATCGCGGACAACGCCGCCAGTGCCCGGCACGTCTACGGTTCGGGCCTGTATGCACAGGTGAGCGGGCTCGACGTCCAGAACCTCGTCGTCGCGGGCAACCTCGTCACCGGCGCCGAGGAGGTCATGGGGACGGGCGTGTACTTCAACGGCACGGCCGACACGGTCGGCACGTTCACGAACGTGACGATCACCGGGAACGACGCGGACGTGACCGAAGCCGTCTACGGCGCCGGCTTCTACAACCGCACGTCCGAGCCGGTCTTCGTGAATGTCGCCATCACCTCCAACCGGGAGCGGTCCACGACGACCTCGGGCGTGGCGATCTACGACCTGGGCCCACGGTACGGCGGCCCGGTCCACGCCTCCTACGGCGACCTCTGGGATCACGTCGCCGCGGTCGAGAACATGGACGATCCCACCGGCGTCGACGGCAACATCGCCGCGGACCCGCTGTTCACCGACACCTCCGCGAGCGAGGCGCTCGATTGGGATCTGCGCCCGGCGCCCGGCTCGCCGCTGATCGACGCCGGCGATCCTGGCGTGCTCGACGCAGACGGCACGCGGAGCGACATCGGCGCGTACGGCGGGCCGGCGGGCGCGGGCTGGTAGGGGCGGTTCATCCCGCATCCCCGACGGGCCTGGGGTAGGTTGGCGCCGTTCCCGAGCCCGGCATGCCCCCGATCGCGCACCTCCTCGACGCATCGCCGCCTGCGCGCCGCACCTTCGTCGCCCTCGACTTCGAGACCGCCGATCACGGGCGCGACAGCGCCTGCCAGATCGCGGCCATCCGGGTCGAGGACGGCGCGATCGTCGCCCGCAGCGTGCACTACGTGCGCCCGCCGCGGTCGACGTTCTTCTTCAGCGGCATCCACGGCATCACGTGGAACCACGTGCGCCGCGAGCCCACGTTTGCGGAGCTCTGGCCGAGGATCGCCCCGATCTTCGAGGGGGCCGCCTTCATCGCGGCGCACAACGCCCCGTTCGACCGCTCCGTACTGAACGCTTGCTGCGCCACCGCCCGCATCCCCGCGCCGATCACGCCGTTCCTGTGCACGGTCAAGCTCGCGCGCGCCTCGTGGTCGCTCAACCCCGCGAAGCTCCCCGACGTCTGCCGTCACCTGGGCATCGCGCTCCGCCACCACGACGCCGCGAGCGACGCCGAGGCGTGCGCCCACATCGTGCTGGCCGCGGGAGCGGACCGGGCACAGGCGTAGCGACGGCGAGGCGCGCCTCCGCGACGGCGACGGCGCGTACGGGGGGCCCGGGGGGGCGGGCTGGTAGCATGGCGGAGCGGGCCTCGAACGCCCCGCGGGGACAGAGCCGTCCCCAACGTCCGCGAATCGGGGGAGAGCCGCCCCGAATGTCCGGAAAGGGCGCCACGGCCGGGAGAGGGGCTCGCCCCGCGACGGGCAAAGCAGGCGAATCTACGTGCCCAGCCCCCCAGTGCGCGAGGGCGCGCGTCCCAGGGGGAGGATCGCGGACGTCGGAGGGGGCTCTGTTCCGAAATGTGGACGTCGAAGGGGGCTCTGCCCTCCACGGGGGCGGCATGCCGCCGGGCGTGCGATGCAGCGCGCCCCGATTGTCGCGCGTGGCGCCGACCGCGTCGGCGGCCTCGAGGGGGCTCCCGCGCCAGAGGTCGTTCGTCGCGGGGCCGACCACGTCGAACCACAAGAGGGCGTCGTATTGCTCGCCCGCGACGACGCGGTGTCCGCCACGCGCGCGAGGGGGGCCGGAGGGCGGCGCGGGCGCGCGCATGTCGCGGGCCCGGAGGGCCGCCCGGTGAACCAACGCCCGCGCCGGTCGGCCCGCGCGCGGCGGGCCGACGGAGGCGCGCGCGCC
>JAKFCH010000057.1:0-11859 GCA_036676765.1 Deltaproteobacteria bacterium | reverse complement strand
GATCGCGCCAACGGAGGCCGCAGGCCGACCCCGCAGGCCACCGCCCCCGGCGTCCGCGCCGGGGCCGCGCCCAGGCTCCGAACGGCAGGTGTCGAACTGCAAGGCCAGACCCCCGTGGCCGGCCCCCGGGCAGTTGTGGGCCTCCCGCGCGACGGCGGCTGGGGCTGGGCCCCGGGACGCGGTTCTCGGCGCCCGGCCCCTGCCGACGCCGCGCCCCCGGAGGCCCGATGAAGCTCGTCCTCGGCGTGAGCGGAGCATCGGGCGCGCCCTATGCCAAGCGTGCCCTCCAATTCCTCGCCGGCCCCGGCCGCGCCGCCGGCATCGAGACCGACGTGGTGTTCACCAAGACCGCCCGCGTGGTGTGGCAGCACGAGATTGGCACCAACCCCGCCGAATTCGGCCTGCGCATCTGGCCCGCGGGCGACATGACCGCCCCGTTCGCGTCGGGCTCCTCGAGGTACGACGCCATGCTGGTCATCCCGTGCTCGGCGGGCGCGATGGCCCGCATCGCCCACGGCGTGAGCAGCGATCTGCTCGGCCGCGCCGCGGACGTGATGCTCAAGGAGCGCCGCCCGCTGGTGCTGGTGCTCCGGGAGACCCCCTATTCGCTCGTCCACCTCCGCAACATGGAGGCCGTGACATCGGCCGGGGGCATGATCATGCCCGCGGCGCCTTCCTTCTACAGCCGCCCCAAGACGATGGAGGCCCTGCTCGACACCGTCGTCGCGCGGGCCTTCGATCGTGTCGGCATCGAGAACGACCTGGTCCGCCGCTGGACCGGCCTCGACGCCGGGGATGACAACGAGGTCCACGATGATTGAGTTGGGGAGCACCACCCGCCGCGCCGTCGACGCGGCCGGCCTCGGGCCGATCCGCGAGAAGCTCGAGGCCGGCGTGCGCCTGTCCGTCGAGGACGGCATCCAACTGTTCCGCACCCCCGAGGTGGCCGCGGTCGGCGCGCTCGCAAACCGGGTGCGCGAGGAGCGTTGGGGCGATCTGACGTACTTCAACCGCAACCTCCACGTCAACGCCACGAACGTTTGCGAGGCGAGCTGCATCTTCTGCAGCTTCGCGCGGCTGAAGACCGGGGATCCCGAGTCGTACACGATGTCGCTCGAGCAGGCGATCGGCCGGGTGAGCGCGCTCCGCGAGGAGTTCATCACCGAGGTCCACATCGTCAACGGGCTCAACCCGGACCTGCCGTGGGAGTACTACACCGACCTGTTGCGTGGCATCAAGGCCGAGCGGCCCGACCTGCACATCAAGGGGTTCACCGCGGTCGAGATCCACTACTTCGCCGAGAAGTACGGGAAGTCCTACGAGCAGGTCCTCACCGAGCTCGTCGAGGCCGGCCTCGGCTCGCTGCCGGGGGGCGGCGCGGAGATCTTCCACCCGCGCGCGCGCAAGAAGTTGTGCCACGACAAGGTGGACGCCGACGGTTGGTTGGAGGTGCACCGTGTCGCCCACAAGCTGGGCCTGCGGTCCAATTGCACCATGCTCTTCGGCAGCATCGAGACGATCGAGGAGCGCGTGGACCACCTCGTGCGCCTGCGCGCGCTGCAGGACGAGACCGGCGGGTTCCAGACCTTCATCCCGCTGCGGTTCCACAACGAGAACAACCGCTTGCGCCGCCTCCCGGAGCCGACCGGCTACGACGCGCTGCGCACCATGGCGGTGTCGCGCCTGATGCTCGACAACATGGACCACATCAAGGCGTACTGGATCATGCTCGGCATCAAGCTGGCGCAGGTATCCCTGGCGTTCGGCGTGGACGATCTCGACGGCACCGTGCGCGAGGAGCGCATCTACCACATGGCGGGTGCGAAGACCCCGCAGGAGCTCACCCGCGCCGAGCTGGTGCAGCTCATCCGTGACGCCGGGCGCGTGCCCGTCGAGCGGGACACCCTCTACCACATCGTCGCGGAGGCCTAGATGAGCCCCACTGACACCCAGCGCTACCGTGTCGCCTGCGTCGGGTACACCAATTCCTGGCCGCTCACCCGCCACCTCGATCCCGAGCTGTTCGACGTGTCCGGCTCCGTCCCGTCGGAGGCCGCGCGCAAGCTGGCCAACGGTGAGGCCGACGTGGGGCTGATCCCCGTCGCGAGCCTGTTCTCCGACGGGGACTACCGCGTCGTCCCCGGGCTCGCGCTCGGTTGCGACGGTGCCGTCGCCAGCGTGCTCCTCGTGGGAGAGACCCCCATCGAGGAGTGGGACGCCGTCGCGCTCGACGGCGCGAGCCGCACCTCCGTCGTGCTCGCCCAGATCCTGCTCCGCGGGCCGCTCGCCGAGCGTCTCGGCGGCCGCGAGCTCCGGGTGTTCAACGTGGATCCCGGCACCCCCGCGTTCCACGCCCAGGGCAAGACCGGCGCCGTCGTCATCGGGGACGCCGCGCGCAACCTGCCCGAGCGGCTCACCACGCGCATCGACCTCGGCCAGGTGTGGAAGGAGTGGACCGGCCTCCCGTTCGTGTTCGCCGTGTGGGCCGGGCGCAAGGACCTCCCGCACGAGGCGATCCAGGGGCTGCGCGCGTCCGCCGCCAAGGGCCTCCCCGAGCGCGCGAGCGCGCCCCCCGAGGACCGCACCTACCTCACCGAGCAGATGCGCTACGAGCTCGACGACCGCGCGCTGATGGGCCTCCGCCGCTTCGCCGCGCTCGGCAAGGCGGCCGGGTTCTTCCCGAAGGAGGACGTGTCGCTCTACGAGCCGCCGCGCACGCGGATCCGCGTCGACCTCGACACCCTGCTCGCGAAGGGCGCCGACGGCGAGCGCCTCACCGAGGCCGAGGGCGTGCGCCTCGCGACGGAGGCCCGCGTCGAGGACCTCGGCAACGCCGCCCACCTGCGCCGGATCACGCTGCACCCGGGCAAGGAGGTGACCTACATCATCTCCCGCAACATCAACTACACGAACGTGTGTGTCACCGCCTGCAAGTTCTGCGCGTTCTACCGGCCCAAGAACCACAAGGAGGCCTACACGCTCACCAAGGACCAGATCAGCGTCAAGCTCGACGAGCTGGTCAAGGTCGGCGGCATCGAGACCCTGCTCCAGGGCGGGCTCAACATGGCGCTGGGGATCGAGTACTACGAGGACCTCTTCCGCTGGATGAAGGCCGGGTGGCCGGGTGTCGCGTTGCATGCCCTCTCCCCGGAGGAGGTGTTCCACATCATGAACGTCTCCAAGCTCACGATGGACCAGACGCTCGACCGTCTCATCGACGCGGGGATGGACAGCATCCCCGGCGGTGGCGCCGAGGTGCTCGTCGACAGCGTGCGCAAGCGCATCGCGCCGCTCAAGTGCACGAGCGACGAGTGGTTGGAGGTCATGCGCCAGGCCCACAAGCGCGGCCTGCGCTCGTCCGCCACGATGATGTTCGGCATGGGAGAGACCCCCGCCCACCGCGTCGAGCACCTGATGCGCCTGCGGGACCTCCAGGACGAATACAACGGGTTCACCGCGTTCATCTGCTGGACGTTCGTGCCCGACAACACGTACATCACCCCGGCGAACAACACCGCGGCGGACTATTTGCGTGTCAACGCGGTGGCGCGCCTGATGTTGGACAACTTCGACAACCTGCAGGCGAGCTGGGTCACCCAGGGGCCCGGGGTCGCCCAGGCCTCGCTCTACATGGGCTGCAACGACTTCGGCAGCGTCATGCTCGAAGAGAACGTGGTCAGCGCCGCCGGCAGCACGTGGAGCATGGACATCGCCGCGGTGGAGCACAACATCCGCGAGGCCGGTTTCGTGCCCGTGCGTCGCAACATGCGCTACGACCACCTCGACCTGCGCGGGGCCGTGATCGCGCCGTCGGCCCGGGTGTGACGTTGGGTCCCGACGATCCTGGGGCGGGGGGCGCGGCCCCCCGCAACGCCCCCCCCGGAACGCGATCGCATGCGGACGCGCGGGCCTACCGCCCCGCATGGGCGTGGACCTCCGAGGGCCTCGTCCGCGCGCCGGTGATCGGTGTCGACGAGCGCGGGTTCCTCTGCGATCCCGCGGGCCTCCCGGTCGAGGACCGCCGCGGCCTGCTCCTGCCGGGCTTCGTCAACGCGCACACGCACCTCGAGCTCGCCCCCGTCGCGACCGCCCGCCAGGCCGGCTTCGTCGGCTGGGTCGGCCAGTTCCGCGCCGGGCCGCCGCCCTCGGCGTCGCAGGCCGGGCGCGGCGTGTACCAGGCCATCCGCGCGGGCACCGCCGCCCTCGGCGAGATCACCAACAACGGGCTCTCCGCCGGCGCGCTCTCGGCCGCGCGGATGCCGGCGCGCGTGTGGCACGAGGTGTTCGGCATCGATTGTGTCGAGGTCCCCGGCGACGTGTCGGCGAGGCTCACGCCCCACGGCCCCCACTCGACCCACCCCAACATGATCCGCGCGGCCGCGGCGCTGCCGGGGCCGTGGTCGATTCACTTCGACGAGGATCCCGAGGAGGCCACGTGGCTCGCCACGGGCACCGGCGAGTGGCGCCCCTACATGGCGCGGTCGGGGCGCGACTTCGACGCCTTCCCCATCCCCGGCCTCTCCCCGGCGGCCTACCTCGCCTCGCTCGGGGTGCTCGATCGGCGCGCGCTCCTCGTGCACGCCGTGTGCACCCGAGGCGCCGACCTCGACCTGATCGCCGGCGCGCGCGTGTGCCTCTGCGTGCGGTCGAACCAACACATCACCGGCCGGCTCCCCGACGTGCACGGGCTGTTGGATCGAGGCATCCCGCTGGCGATCGGGACCGACTCGCTCGCCTCCGCGCCCGATCTGGACCCGTTGGCCGAGGCCGCGGCCCTTCGACGCGCGTTCCCGCGGATCGCGCCCGAGGTGTGGCTGCACGCGCTCACCGAGGGCGGCGCCGACGCGCTCGATCTTCCCCTCGGACGGCTCGCGATCGGCCAGGCGCCCGGCTTGTTGCTGCTCGACGTGCCCGACGAGGACCCCCTCGGGGCCCTCTTCGACGGCACGGTCTGGCCGCGGAGGTGGCTCGCATGTCCGAGCGTGTAGGCTTCGCCGAGACGATCGCGGTCTACGGCCGCATGATCAAGTTCTCGCACAGCATCTTCGCGATGCCGTTCGCGCTCGCGTCGGCGGTGCTCGCCGCGCGAGAGACGCCCGTGGCCTGGACCACCGTCGCGCTCATCGTGGTGTGCATGGTGCTCGCGCGCTCGTTCGCGATGGGGGTGAACCGCATCGTCGACCGCCACTACGACGCCCGGAACCCGCGCACCGCCATCCGCGAGATCCCCAGCGGCCAGATGAGCCTGGGCGCCGCGCGGGCCATCACCGGCGCGGCCGGCCTCCTCTTCGTCGTGACCTCCTTCGCGCTCAACCCGGCCTGCGGCGCCCTCTCGCCCGTCGCCCTGCTCGTGGTCGGCGGGTACTCCTACGCCAAGCGGTTCACCGCGCTCGTGCACCTCTGGCTCGGCGCGGCGCTCGGCATCGCGCCCGTCGCCGCGTGGCTCGCCGTGACCGGCACGGTGTCGACGGTGGCGGTCGTGCTCGCCGTCGCGGTGATGACGTGGGTGGCCGGCTTCGACATCCTCTACTCGCTCCAGGACGAGGACTTCGATCGCGGCCAGGGCCTCCGCTCGATCCCCGTGGCCCTCGGACAGGTGGGCGCCCTCTGGGTGAGCGGGGGCTTGCACGTCGGCACCGTGGCGCTGTTGGCCAGCCTGCCGTTCCTCGTGCCGCTCGGATGGGCCTATTGGGTCGGTTGGACGCTGATCTCGGGGGTGCTCGCCTACGAGCACGCCCTGGTGAAGCCGGGCGATCTGTCAAAAATCGACAAGGCCTTCTTCGACCTGAACGGGTACGTGTCCCTCGTGTTCTTCGCGGCGGTGCTGCTCTCGTAGGCCGCCTTGAACGTTCGACCGAACTCTCGAACAGAAGCGAAGGGAGGGCGCATGGGTGACGAGCGGAAGCCGGACGCGAAGCAGCGCGGGGAGCGGGAGACGTTGAGCCCGATCCGCTCCCGGGGCGTGGCGGAGCCGATGGAGCAGCTGGCGCCGGTGGTGGAGGAGCCGTTGCTCCTCGGGGCGCCGCCGCGGGCCCACGAGCCCCAACGGCCGGCGATCGGGGAGTCGTCCTCCCAACCACCGCCGGGCGCCATGGGCAACCACGCGAACCCGGTCGGCCCGGGAGACAAGGTCGGGCAGGCGCCGGTGGTCCCGCCGGGCCACGTGATTCCACCGCAGCCGGCTCCCGACATGACCGCGACCGGCGCCGCGGACGGCCCGCATCCGCCCGCCCCGGGGTCGGGCGAGCGTCGGGTCGCGCAGCAGGACTGGGAGCGGTGGCGCGCCGAGGACCGCCGCAAGGTGCCGTTCGAGTATCCCTACTGGCGGACCTGACCGGGGTTCTTGCAGCGCGGACGCCGCGATAGAAGCCGGGAATGAACTTCCACCCCCCGGGCCCGTTCGGCCCCATCCCGTGCTTTCGCGCCGACCCTCCCGCCACGCAAGAGCTGCCCCCGGTCGTCCTCGTCCTGCAGGAGATCTTCGGGGTGAACCCCTACATCCGCGGCGTGTGCGGCGAGCTCGCGGCGGCCGGGTTCGTGGCCGTGGCCATCGACCTGTTCCATCGCAACGCGCCCAACTTCCTGTCCGGCTACGACGAGGCGGGCGTGGCGGAGGGGCGCGCGCAGGTCACCAGCCTCGATCTCGGGCGGCTGCACGCCGAGCTCGAGAGCCTCGTGAACACCATGCGGGCCGACCCCGCGGGCAACGGGCGCGTGGGCGTGCTCGGCTTCTGCTACGGCGGGCTCCTGACGTGGGAGGTCCACGGCCTCCACGCCACCGACGCCGCGGTGAGCTTCTACGGCCGCGCGCATTCCCCGAGCCTCGACGGGGTGCCGCCCCTCGAACGCACCCCCACGATGCGGGGGCCCCTCCTCGCGCACTTCGCCTCCAATGACGCCTCCATCCCCCCGACGGCCGTGGGTGCGTGCGCCGAGGCCCTCGTGAAGGGGCCCACCCGCGGCACGATCGAGGTGTGGCCGCGCACCCAGCACGGGTTCCACTGCTGGGATCGCAAGGCGTTCGATCCGTACGCGGCGAGCCGCTCGTGGGCGGAGACCCTGGCGTTCTTCCGGTCGAACCTCAAGGCTTGAGCACGGGCTCACGGCGGCGTCAGGGCAGCGTCAGGATGGCGTGACCGTCCGTCGTGACCAGCACGGTGTGTTCGAACTGGGCCGAGAGGCGCCCATCCCGGGTCACGACGGTCCAGCCGTCGGCGAGCACGTCCACGTCGGGGCCGCCGAGGTTGATCATCGGCTCGATCGTGAACGCCGTGCCGGCGCGGAGCACCAGGCCGTCCCCCGGCCGTCCGACGTGGGCCACGAACGGCGGCTCGTGCATCTCCCTCCCGATGCCGTGGCCCCCGAACAGGTGCACGACGCTGCACCCCTCGGCGTGCGCGAGGGTCTGGATCGCGTGCCCGATGTCGCCGAGCCGGGCGCCGGGGCGCACCACCGCGATGCCGACGTCGCGACAGCGGCGGGCGGTCTCGACCACGTGCCGGGCCTCGGGCGAGGGCGTGCCGACGCAGAAGGTCGCGGAGGTGTCGCCGTGGAAGCCGCCGAGGCAGGTGGTCACGTCGACGTTCACGATGTCGCCGTCGACGAGGTGTTCGGTGGGGGAGGGCACGCCGTGGCAGACGACGTGGTTGCGGCTCGTGCAGACCGCCGCCGGAAAGCCGTGGAAGCCGAGCTGGCTCGGCCGACCGCCCCGGCGCGTGGTGTCCTCCCGCACGAGGCGGTCGATGTCCGCGGTGGAGAGCCCGGCGCGGAGCGCCCGGCCCACGTGGGCGAGCGTTCCGGCGGCGGCGCGGCCGGCGCGGCGCATGTGGCGTTGGTCGGCCGGGCTCAGGCGCGTCATGGGGCGGTTCCTCACGACGGAGGATGACGCGCGGGCGCCCGGTGCGCCCATACCGACTCGGTATGGGGCCCTTCTCCCGCGCCGGTGCTACCCTGGGGGCATGAGCCTCGATCAGCTCCGCGCCGTCGTCACCATCGCCGAGGAGGGCACGATCGTGCGCGCCGCCCGCCGGCTCCGCATCAGCCAGCCGCCGCTCACCCGCAAGGTGCGTGCGTTGGAGGACGAGCTCGGGGTCTCGTTGTTCGACCGCGGGGCGCGTGGCATGCACCCCACCGTGGCGGGGGAGGCCCTGCTCGTCTCCGCGCGCGGGATCCTCGCGGCCGTCGACGACGTGACGGCGCGTGTCCGCGCCGCGAACGCCCTACTGCCGAGCGCCGCTCCGAGCGCCCTGCCCGCCGCTGGTTACCCGCCGGCCGTCGCCAGCGCGATCCGCACGAGCTGAACCACGTTCCTCGGCGCCTCGAAGGTGTCCTCCGGGCCGATCCAGCGGTGATCGTCGAACTCGTCGTTCCCGCGCACGTCGAACGAGGGCACGTCGGCCACGAACGCGAAGTTCAGGTGCAGGCCCTTCGACCCGGCGGGGTGCTCCTCGTAGCCGACGAGGCCGGGCGGCGAGCCGTCCACCCCCGGGGTCGGCGGGAACGTGCCGACGAAGCCGGTCTCCTCGAGGAGCTCGCGGCGGGCGGCCTCCAGGGGCGTCTCCCCCGGCTCGATCTCGCCGCCCACGGGCAGCCAGACGCCGAGGCGCTTGTGGTGGATCAAAAGCACCCGGCCGGCGTGGCGGGCGAAGATCCCCACCGAGAACGTGCGCCGCTCCGTCGAGCTCACGTCGGGAACGCCGCGTCGAGCTCGGCGAGGTCGGTGGTCGACAGCGCGAGGGTCATCGCCGCCGCGGAGTCGACCGCGCTGGCCACCTTGGACGCGCCGGGGATCGGCAGCATCACGGGCGACTTGGCGAGGAGCCACGCGAGCGCCACCTGGAACGGCGAGACGCCGTGCCGCTTTCCGACGGCTACGAGCGTATCGTCGGTCGCGACCCTCGCCTTGCCGTTGCCGCCGCCCACCGGGCTGTACGGCAGGAACGCGAGGCCGTTCGCCGTGCAGTACTGAACCACCCCGTCGGTCCACGCGGAGCGGTCGAAGGGGTTGCAGCGGTTCTGCACGCTGACGATGGGCACGATCGCGCGGGCGATCTCGATCTCGGCCACGCTCACGTTGGAGAGCCCGACGTGCGCGATCTTGCCGGCGGCTCGCAGCTCGGCGAGGGCGCCGACCGACTCGGCGAAGGGAACGTCGTCATCGGGCGCGTGCAGCTGGTAGAGCTGGATCCGGTCGACGCCGAGGGCGGCGAGGCTCTTGTCGCACGCGCGGCGCAGGTGGTCGGGGCGCCCGTTCGTCGTCCAGTCGCCCCCCGGCCGCTCGAGCCCGCCCTTTGTGGCCACCACGACGCCGTTCGTGTCGGCGCGCTCGCGCAGCGCCTTCGCGATGAGGCGCTCGTTGTGGCCGATGTCGTCGTCGGAGAGGCAGTAGACGTCGGCGGTGTCGACGAGGTCCATGCCCGCGTCGAGCGCGGCATGGATCGTGCGCAGCGCGTCGGCCTCGGACGGCCGGCCGCGGATGGACATCGGCATGCCGCCGAGCCCGATGGGAGCGACCGTGAGGCCCGAGGTGCCGATGGCTCTGCGCATGTGTCTACTTCTTCTTCTTCGCGGCGTGCTTCGACGCCTTGCTCTTGTTGTTGGACGGGCTGCGGAACCCCGGCCGCGCGGTGATGTCGGACGCGCTCGTGAGCGCGCCGGGGGGCGCCGTCGGGGTGCTGGCGAGCGACGTGGACTGGAAGAGCTCGTGGCTCGTGTGCTCTGCGGGCTTCTCGGTGTCGGACAAAAGGACCTCCTGGGCCGCGGGCTCTAACCGGATCCGGGCGCGGATGGCTTCAGTCCGGCCCGTCCAGGCCGAAGCTGCTGCATCGCCCGTCGGCGGCCGCCCGGACGTAGAGCCCAAGCGATTTGTACTGAAATCCTTCCACGAAGTAGGTGTCGCCCGTCAGCTCGTCGACCGCGAGGTCGATGTCCTCCGGGAGGCCGAGCGCGTCGAAGAAGCACTGCAGGCTCACGCCGAGGCCGAGCCCTTCGGGGGAGGCGAGGCCCGGCGCACCCAGGTAGAGGAACGAGCTCTCCGACGTGTCCTCCACGAGCTCGTCGCCGTCGGCGTCCTCGAAGTAGCTGTACACCCCGGCGTCCCACTCGCAGCGGATCGTGTCGGAGTAGCTGGGGTAGCAATCGTCGGCCTCGCCCAGCACCGTGCGGAACATCGGCGTACGTCGTCCCGGCGCACGCCCCCAACACGCAGCCGGCCTCGATGTCGATGTCGTCCGAGGGGGCGAGGGGCTCGCAGGCGGGGAGCGGGACGATCGGCAGGGCGACCGAGGAGGTGTCCGCACCCTCGGCGGGTTCTTCCGATCCGGGAGCGCAGGCGAGGGCGAGGGCGAGCAGGACAGACATGCGACGGAGGTAACCCGGCGGGCGTTCGGGCATTATACGGGAACGCATGTTCAGGTCTACCGCCAACCCGCCCTCGCGCTTCGAGGAGGTGCACGTCACCTGGGATCCCGAGCTCGAGGGCGGGGCACCGCCCGCGCGCCTGCAGGTCTACGATGACGACAGCCGCAGCGTCCTCTCGGAGAACGATTCTCCCGATCTGCCGTTCCGCTGGTCGCTCAACCCGTATCGGGGGTGCTCGCACGGGTGCACGTACTGCTATGCGCGTCCGAGCCACGAGTACCTCGGCTGGGGCGCCGGCACCGACTTCGACACGCGCATCCTCGTGAAGCGGAACGCGGCGGCGCTTCTGACCGCGGCGTTCGACGCGCCGTCGTGGGCCGGCGAGCGCATCCTGTTCTCCGGCAACACCGACTGCTACCAGCCGCTCGAGCACCGCCTCGGCCTCACGCGCGCCTGCCTGGAGGTGTGCCTCCGCTATCGCAATCCGGTGTCGCTCATCACCAAGTCGAACCTCGTCGAGCGCGACGTCGCCTTGCTCGCCGAGGTGCATCGCGTCGCCACCGCCCGGGTGACCTTCTCCATCCCCTTCCACGACCCCGTGCTCGCCCGCGCCATCGAGCCCGGCGCGCCCACCCCCGCGCGCCGCTTCCGGGCGCTCGGCACGCTCGCCGCCGCCGGCATCCCCGTCGGCGTGAACATCGGCCCCGTCATCCCCGGCCTCAACGATCGCGAGATCCCCGCCGTGCTCCGGGCCGCCCGCGCCGCCGGCGCCACCTGGGCGGCGCTCCTGCTCGTGCGGCTGCCGGGCCCCGTCGCGCCGTACTTCGAGGATCGCCTCCGCGAGGCCCTCCCGCTCCGCGCCGACGGCGTGCTCGCCCGCATCCGCCGCGCCCGCGGCGGCAACCTGAACGACGGGCGCTTCGGCCACCGCTTCCGGGGCGAGGGCGAGGAGTGGGAGGCCACGCGCGCGCTGTTCCACGTGTGGCGGGAGAAGCTCGGCTATGGCGATGGCTACGGCGAGGTCCCCGCCGGCCCGAGCCCGTTCCGCCGGCCGGGGGAGGGGCGGCAGTTGGGGTTGTTCTGATCCGGGCGCGCCCCGATACGGGCGTGCCCCCGCCGGACGGCGGGGTCGGTCCCTTCCAGGCTCGCCCTGCGGGCTCGGTCCGCCCGGGCCGCCCGGGCGGGACCGGCCGCGCCCGAGCGCGCGGCCGCCATGCAGGCACCTCACGCGGGCCTCGGTGGCCGCGTGGCGGCCACGGAGGGGGGACCTGTTCGTCAGGTAAGGCCTCGATGGCCGCGTGGCGGCCACGGAGGGGGGACCTGTTCGTCAGGGGGTGGCTCCGTGGCCGCGTGGCGGCCACGGAGGTGGGACCTGTTCGTCAGGGGGTGGCTCCGTGGCCGCGTGGCGGCCACGAAGGCGGGACCTGTTCGTCAGGTAGGACCTTGTCGGCCGAGTGGCAGCCATGGAGGGGGGACCTGTTCGTCAGGTAGGACCTTGAC
>JAKFCH010000056.1:0-29893 GCA_036676765.1 Deltaproteobacteria bacterium | reverse complement strand
CCCGCGCCGGTCGGGCCGCGCGCGGCGGGCCGACGGAGGCGCCCCGCGCCGACCCCGTAGGACACCCGGCCCCGCGTCCGCGCGGGGCGCGCCCGGATCGCCGCCCCTACCCCGCCACCCCCTCCTCCCCGACCGCCACGAGCTCGTCGAGGCCGTCGTCGTCGTCCCCCGCCTGGAGGAGCGCGAGGAGCTCGTCGGTCTTCAGCGCCGCGGCGGCGCCGCTACCGTCGAGGAGGCCGGCGACGAGCTCGCGCTTCTCGGCGTGCAGGGCGAGGATCTGCTCCTCGATGGTGCCGCGCGCGACGAGCCGGTAGACGGTGACGGGCTGGGTCTGGCCGATGCGGTGGGCGCGATCGCTGGCCTGGTCCTCGACGGCGGGGTTCCACCACGGATCGAGGTGGATGACGTAGGTGGCGGCGGTGAGGTTCAGGCCGGTGCCGCCGGCCTTGAGCGAGATGAGGAACACGTCGCCGGAGCCGGCCTGGAAGGCGTCGACCTCGGCGCGGCGCTGCGCCTCGGGGGTGCTGCCGTCGAGGTAGCGCATGGGGACGCCGTCGGTCGTGAGCGCGTCGCGGACGAGCGCGAGATGGCGCGTGAACTGGCTGAAGACGAGCGCGCGGTGGCCCTCGGCGCGCAGCTCGGCCACGAGCTCGCGGAGGCGGGTGAGCTTGGCGGAGGGGAGCGTCGAGGTGGGGTCGAGCAGGCGGGGATGGCAGGCGAGCTGGCGCAGGCGGGTGAGCGCGGCGAGGACCTTGAAGCGCTGCTGCTCGGGCGGTCCCGAGGCGGCGGCGAGATCGTCGAGGAGCGCGACGCGGGCGTGGTCGTAGAGGGTCCGCTCCTCGCGGGAGAGGAGGATCTCGACGTTCACGTCGGAGCGCTGGGGCAGCTCGGTGGCGACCTCGGACTTGACCCGTCGCAGCAGGAAGGGCCGGAGGAGGCGGGCGAGGGCGCGGCGGCGGCGCGGGTCGTTGTCGCGCTCGATGGCGGAGGCGAAGCGGTCGCGGAAGCGGTCCCAGCTGCCGAGGAGGCCGGGGGCGATGACCCGGAAGAGGCTCCAGAGCTCGGAGACGCGGTTCTCGACGGGGGTGCCGGTCAGGGCGACGCGGAAGTCGGCGGTGAGCCCGGCGGCGGCCCGGGCGCGGGCGGTGCCGGCGTTCTTCATCGCCTGGGCCTCGTCGAGGACGAGGGTGGCGAAGGACACGGCGGCGAGGCCCGTCGGGGCGGCGTCGGGCGCCCCGTCGCGAGCCGGGGCGGCGTCGCGCGGGAGCAGATCCCAGCTCGTGACGAGCACGTCGTTGGGGCCGAGGTCCGCGAGCAGCGCCGCGCGGGCGGGGCCCCGGTACATGCGGACGCGCAGGTTGGGGGCGAAGCGGGCGGCCTCGCGCGTCCAGTTGAAGCCGACGGAGGTGGGGGCCACGACGAGGGCGGGGCCGAGGGCGGCGCGGTGGGCGAGCAGGGCGAGGGCCTGGACGGTCTTGCCGAGGCCCATGTCGTCGGCGAGGCAGGCGCCGGGGGCCCAGGTGGCGAGGCGCGCGAGCCAACGGAAGCCGGCGCGCTGGTAGTCGCGCAGCTCGGCGGTGAACCCCTCGGGCAGATCGGGCTCGTAGCCGTCGGCGGCGCGCACCCGATCGAGGACGTCGGCCCAGCCGGCGGGGGCGTCGATGGCGGCGCCGGCGTCCTTGAGCGCGTCGACGAGCGGCGCGGCGAGCGCGGGGACCTCGAGGCCGGAGCGGCCGGTGTGGATGGCCTCGGCCACGCCGGCGAGCTGCTCGGTGAGGCGATCGCCGAGGCGGATCCAGGTGGTGTCGTCCACCGCGACGTAGCGGCGGCCCGCGAGCACGGCGGCGAGCACCGCGGCGAGCTCGACGGAGGCCTCGCCGACCGCGACCGCGCCCTCGACGCCGAACCAGTCGCGGGCGGTCTTGACCCGCAGGGTCAGGTTCTTCGCCTCGGCGGTGCGGGTGCCGCGCCGCCGCCCGGGGTCGGCCCACTCGACGGCGAAGGGGCCGCGGTCGGGGCCCTGGACCGCGGCGGCCTGGAGCGCGCTGATCACGTCGAGGGCGACGTCGGGGTCGAGGAGGGTCCACGAGAACTGAGGGGCCTCGGCGTCCGCGGGGAGCGGCAGCGGGGCGAGGGCGGCGCGGATGCGGGCCGGCTCGGCGGCGAGCGCGCGCTGGACGTGGACCCGCCCCTCGGGGAGCTGGGCGTGCAGCTCGGAGGGCCCCTCCCCCGGGGTGAACGCAAGGCCCCCGGCCAGCGGGCGCACGAGCACCTGGACCAGGAGCCCGCCCTCCGCGAGCGTGTCGAGGCGCACCACGGGCCGCTCCTCGGGGGCGACCGACGCGCCGCGGAGCTCGGGCGCGAGGCGGGCCGGCACCTTCTGGGAGAGCGGCGTGAGGCGGGCGAGGAGGCCGGCCGTGGCCTCCGGGGGGAACACGCCGCCGCGACGCGACAGGGTGGCGAGCAGCGCGGTGGCGGCGTCGTCGAAGGGGAACACGGTCACGATGTCGCCCTCGGTGGTGCGGTCGCGCAGGGCGAACCAGCCACCGCGGGCGTCGTGGGTCGCCGCCGCGTACAGCTCCCGCGCCTCCCGCGGCAGGCCGCCCACGGTCACGCCCACCCGCACCCCGCCGTCGGGGGTCGGCGCCCAGTCCGTCTCGAGGGTGCCGCGGCGGACGATGACCGGGTCGGTGCCGATGTAGACGCGCGGGTGGCCGACGAGCCGCGCGAGCGTCGGGAACACGGACTGGCCCGCGCGCTGGGCGTCGGGGCGCTCGGCGAGCACGATGGCGCGGACCTCGTGGTCGGCGGGGAGCACGCAGCGGTCCGGACGCGACCGCAGGTCGTCGAGCGGCATCTTCGCCAGCTTGTAGCCGGTGCCGCGCTTCCGGGGGCGGCAGGCGATCGGGAGGAGCGTGGGCGCGTCCAGGTCCACGCGCCAGCCTAGGGTCACGTCGTCGGGGGGGCGCAGGTTCGCGGCGAGGAGGATGTCGAGATCGGCGAGGGCGCGCGCCCACGCGGGGGTGGCGAGCGTCCGGAGCAGCCAGGGGCGATCGGCCCCCACCGAGGTGGCCATGGTGATGCGGAGCGTGTCGAGCGTCGCGAGCCCGAGCGCGCAGCGGGCGTTGGCGCGGGGACACTCGCAGGCGAGGAAGGGCTCGCCCTCGGCCGCCTGGAGGTGCACCCGCGCAAGGCCGCCGCCGCTGTGGGGGCACAGCGGCGGCCATCCCTCCCGGAGGCTCCACGTGGGCGGATCGTCGGTGAGGACGAGGCGCGCCTGGGACACCTCGTTCGCCAGCGCGGGCACGGTTTCGGCGCGCACGAGGGCCCGCGCGGCCTCGACCCGGTCCCAGAGCGCCCGGAGCACGGGCTCCTCGGGGGGCGTGCCGACGGCGAGGATCTTCCGCTCCTCCGCCAGGGCCCGCTCGACCCGCGACACGCGCTCGCGCAGCCACTCGATCGCGGCGTCCTGGATCTCCCCGGGCATGTCACCGGTCGATCGGCGGCTCGGGCGCGCGGTGACGAGGTCGGCGATCCGCTGGTCCCCGCCCTGCCAGAACCAGTACCGCGCGCGCCCCGAGACGCGGTCGTCGAGGACGCGGAAGCTCCGGTCCAGGTCCGCGCTGACGTTGTTGGCCTCGGCCCACGCCTGGAGGTCCTCGAGCGACATGCCCGGCGAGAGCGCCGGGGGCTGGGGCGCGCGCGGCTCGGGGGCGGGGGTGCCGCGGGGGCGGCGCGTGGGAGCGGGCTCGGCGAGGGGCCCGGCGGGGGGCTTCCCGAGGGGCGCGGCGGCGACGGCGACACCGGGGGCGGCGACGGCACCCGCTTCTTCCGGCAGGAACGCCAACCACGCGCCGAGGGAGTCCAGCACCTGCGGCCCGTGTTGGCCGCCCAGGGCGTTCCACACCTTCGGCGCCCGGAGCAGGCCGCCCAGCGTGCCGCAGCCCTGGCTCACGGCCAGCGAGAGGACGAGCCCGTGCGTGCGGGGGGCCATGACCGCCTCGTCGAGGACCCGGAGGATGGGGGTGTCGAGGGCGGCCTCGACGCCGATCCGCTCGGCGGCCTCCAGGAGCGCGCCGGGCGAGCTCATGTCCTGTGGGGTGACGGGCCGCATGCTCCACTCCGAAGGCCCCGCCCATCACCGGGCGCGCCGGCGTTGTCAACCGGTCGCGATGGCGGGCGACAACGTGAAGTAGAACGTCGCGCCCTTCTCCACCTCCCCTTCGGCCCACACCCGCCCGCCGTGTCGATGGACGATCCGCCACACGGTCGCGAGGCCGATGCCCGTGCCCTCGAACTCCGCGGGGGTGTGGATTCGTTGGAACGCCCCGAACAGCTTGTCCGCGTAGGCCATGTCGAACCCCGCCCCGTCGTCCCGCACGAAGTAGGCGGGCGTGCCGTCCACCTCCGTACGGCCGAACTCGATTCGGGCGCGGTCGTGCCTCGACGTGAATTTCCACGCGTTCTCGAGCAGGTTCTCGAGGGCGACGCGGAGCAGGTGGGCATCCCCCTGGGCCACGACCCCGTCCTGGATGACGAAGGTCACGTCGCGCGCGGGGTCGGTCTCCACGAGCTCGGCCGCGACGCTCCGCGCGAGGGCGGACAGGTCCGCCGGACCGGTGTGCATGTCCCCGCGGCTGACGCGGGAGAGGTTCAGCAGATCGTCGATGAGTCCCGCCATGCGCTTGCTCGCCGCGCGCACGCGGAGCAGGTGGCTGCGGCCCTGGGCGTCGAGCCGCTCCGCGTAGTCCTCCATCACCGCCTGGCTGAACCCGTCGATGCTCCGCAGCGGCGCGCGCAGGTCGTGGGAGACGCTGTAGCAGAACGCTTCGAGCTCCTGGTTGAGGCCCTCGAGCTCCAGGGTGCGCGCAGTCACCAGCTCCTCGAGGTGCTCGCGATACCTCGCCAGCTCGTCCTCGGCCTGCTTGCGCTCGGTGATGTCGCTGGAGACGCCGTCGATGCGGATGCCGCCGCCGTCGAGGCGCGTCGCCCGCGCGCTGTCGCGGACCCACCGGATCGTGTCGTCGGGGAGCACCACGCGGTAGGCGTCCTCCTCGCTGGTCGACTCCCCGGAGAGGAGCCGCTGGACGGCGCTCCACGCGCGGCTCCGGTCGTCGGGGTGGATGATGCTCTGCCACCGCTCCGGCCCCGGCAGGAAGTACTCCACCGGTCGGCCCAGGACCTTCTCGACCACGGGGGACACGTAGCGGTAGTGCCAGTGGCCGTCGGGGTCGACCTCGCCGCTCCACACCACGTCCGGCACCGACGCCATCACCGACCCCAGCTCCTCTGTGCGCTGCTGATACTTCTCCTCGCTCTCGCGAAGCGCCGCCTCCGCGCGTGCGCGATCGGTGTTGTCCATGACGATCGAGCGGTGGAGACGGACCGCGCCGTGGGCGTCCCGCACGGCCGTGGCGCTGACGAGCACGGAGAGGAGGGTGCCGTCCCGGCGCACCATCTCGAGCTCCAGGTTGCGCACCCCGCCCGACTCCATCAGCAGGCGTGGGAGGGCCTCCTCGAACACCTCCTGGCTCTCCGGCGTGAGGACATCGCGCAGCCGCAGCTTCCCGTCCACCTCCTCCCGGGCGTAGCCGAGCCAGCAGCGCTCGGTGTTGTTCATCCGTATGAACGTGCCGTCCGTCCCGACGGAGTGGTAGCCGCACGGCGCGTTCTCGTAGAGGTCCTCCACCTCCGCCGCGTAGCGGAGCAGCGCGTCCTCCGCGCGCCTCCGCTCGGTGATGTCGGTGATGCTCCCGCGTACCAGCACCCTCCCGGCGGCCGGGATGCGCACCAACCGGATCTCGCACGGGATGTCAGTCCCCGCCGCGCTCCGGTGGACCCACTCGAAGACCGGCGCGCCCCCCTCCACCGCCGTCCGGACGTGCTCGGCCGCCACCTCCGCGGACGAGCGGCCATCCGGCTGGGTGGGCGGGCTCACGTCCGCGGGCCCCACCTTCGAGAGCGCCTCCTGGGAGAGCCCGAACAGGCGCACCGCGTTCTCGTTCCCGCTCACGAACGTGCCCCGCTCGGGGTCGAGGACGATGATGGCCTCGGGGGCATGATCCACGAGGGTGCGGTAGCGCGCCTCGCTCTCGCGGAGCGCCTCGTCGGCGCGCTTCCGCGCCATGACGACGCCGAGCTGCGCGGCGACGGTGGAGACGACGCGCACCAGCCGCTCGTCCTCCGCCCGGGGCTCGCCCACGAAGAACTCCAGGACCGCCAGCAGCTCGCCCCGCTCGGTCACAGGGACCCACAACGCGGCGCGGAGACCGAGCAAGCGCGCGGCCTCCGTACGGACGAAGGTCGGCTCGGAGACCACGTCCGGAACCCACGCCGCCTCCTTGGTGACCCAGACGCGCCCCGGGAGCCCGACGCCGGGGGGAAAGCGCCACCCTTCGGCGAGCCCCCGGTAGCGGGCGACGCCGCCGGCGATGGCGCCGCACACCCACAGCGGTCCGCCCACGAGCGTCGTGCCGTCGTCGGACGGAATCCAGGCCTGTGCGAGGGACCAGCCGGTCGCTTCGCACACGCGCTGGAGGGCCACCCGGATCGCGGCATCCAGGCTCTCGGCCTCGACGATCGCGACCGTCAGGGTCTGGAGGAGGCGAATCTCCTCCTCCGCGCGCACCCGCTCCGTGACGTCGCGGAAGCTCCACACGCGCCCGACGACCTCCTCGCCCAGGCACTGGGGCTTCGAGTAGCGTTCGAACACCCGCCCGTCCTTGAACGTCAGGAGGTCGAAGCTCTCCGCGCGCGGCTGCGAATAGAGCTCGTCGACCTTGGTGAGGAACGACCCCGGGTCCAAGAGCTGGTCGAGCACGGAGGCGAGGACCCGATCGTCGTCCTGGGTGGCCGCGACCTGCGGGGGGATCCCCCACATCTCGAGGAACTTGCGGTTGGTGAGGGTGATCCGCCCCTCGACGTCGACGACGAGGATGCCGTCCGCCGTGGACTCGAGGGCAGCCCCGAGCAACGAGACCGTGCGAAGAAGCACGTCCTTCACCACGCGGTCGTCCGCGCTCTCGTTCGAATCACCGACGCGGCCACTCACACGTACGAGGTAGTCACGACTCCGGACGGCTCGGAGGGCGCCCTGGTCACGTCGTGTATCCCCTACTCCCGCCCGCCGGGGCTGACCTCGATCTCCACCTTGAGCTGCGCGTCGCGGATGTCGAGCACCTCGCAGTGGGTGTGCTGCTCGTTCCGCACGAACCGGAGGTCCACCCGCGCCCCGCCCACCCGCATGTTGACGAGATCGAGGCGGCCGAGCGCCGACGGGAGGCGCGGGTTGCGGATCGCGAGGCGCCCCGCGAGCGCGTCCGGCTGGAGGCCGAGCGCGGCGTGGAGCGACATCAGGAGCGCGCCGGACGCCCAGGCCTGGGGGCTGCACGACACCGGATAGTGCACGAGGAACTCCCGCTCGCCGCGATCCATGCCGCAGAACAGCTCCGGAAGTCGTTGGTGGTGAAAGTGATCCGCGGCGGCCAGGAGCCCGGAGAACACCTTCTGGGCCGCCTTCACGTGCCCGTACCGGGACATCCCCAGGGCGGCGAGGGCGTTGTCGTGCGGCCAGACGCTGCCGTTGTGGTAGCTCAACGGGTTGTAGACGGGCTGCCCGCGCGCGAGGGTGCGGATCGCCCAGCCCGAGTACATGTCGTGCGACAGGAGCATGGTCACGATCCGACGCGCGCGGTCCTCGCTCACCGCACGGCTCCACAGGAGGTGGCCCGGGTTCGAGGTGATCGTCGGTACCCGCAGCCCGTTGCCGTCCAGCGCGATCGCGTAGTAGTTGTGCTCCTCGCACCAGAACGCGTGCTCCAGCGCGACCTCGAACTGCATCGCGCGGTCCCCCCAGATCCGGGCCCGGGCGGGGTCTCCCCGCAACGCCGCGATGCGCGACACGTGCCGCCACGCATCCACGACGTAGCCCTGGACCTCCACGAGCGCGATCGGCGGTATCGCGTGCGTCCCGTCGGGGAACGGCACGCCGTCCCGGCTGTCCTTCCACCCCTGGTTGTCCAGCCCCCGCTTGCTCCGCCGCTCGTACCGCAGGAAGTCGGCCCCCTGGGTGGTGTTGCGGTCGAGGTAGGCGACGGCGGCCTCGATCACGGGCCAGAGCTCCTCGACGAGCGCCAGATCACCGGTCCACTCGACGTACTCGCCGACGAGCACGAGGAACAACGGCGTGGCGTCCACGGTGCCGAAGTAGGGTGCGTGCGGGATCTCGCCGGTGCGCACCAGCTCCCCGCGACGGAGCTCGTGCATGATCTTGCCGGGCTCCTCCTCGCGGTAGGGATTGTCCTCCCGGCCCTGGTGCGCGGCGAGGAACCGGAGGGTCTCCGCGGCGAGGTGCGGCGCGAACGCGAGCACCTGAGCCGACGTGATGATCGAGTCGCGCCCGAACGGAGCGGCGAACCAGGGGATGCCCGCGCCGACGACCCAGCGGTCGTCGTGCTGGATGCGGAGCGCGAACACGTCCCCGAGCGAGCGCTCGAAGCCGCGCTGCACGATCTCGTTGTCGCACCGGATCCGCGTGCAGTCCGCGATGAAGTGACACACCTCGCCCCGTACGAGCGAGAGCCGGGTGGCGAACGAGCGGCGGGGCCGTGGCGCGGCGGGGGGGCCCCTGAAGCAACGGACGATCACCTCGATCGTGTGCGTGGCGCCGGGGGCGAGCACCACCCGGTAGCGCGCGGCGCCGCCTTCGAGGAGGTCGGGCGCCGGGTGGAAGTGGAGGGTGGTGATGTAGGTCTCGGTGTCGAGCCCCCGGTAGGCGAGCCGCACGCTGTCCCCGCGCACCTCGGGCTCCAGCACGTGGCCGCGGCCGGGGCGCCGCGCGCCGCGCACCTCGAACACGTCGGCGAAGTCCGCCGCGAAGCGGATCTCGAACTCCAGCTCGACGAGGCGCCCCATGTGGTTGGTGAGCGCGAGCTGGTCGATGAAGTCGGCGTCGAGGAGCTGGCGCCGGCGCAGGTGGAGCACGTTGATGGGCTCGCCGAGGAGCCCCCCGAACTCCTCGTCGGTGGTGGTGAGGTCGATCTGCGCGGCGAGCGAGGACTCCGTCTCCGACGAGAGCAGGGTGGGCGGGTGCCCCGGGAGCACGAGCTCGTAGTAGGAGAGGTGGCGGGTGTCCTGGAAGAACACGCCGAGCTCGCGCGCGCCCGCGGGAGTGATGTTGCCGCCCGCGCCGGTCACGGTGAACAGGTTGCCGCGGGAGAGCACGAGCCGGGACACGCCCAGCGCGTGCGGGAGCTCCAGCGGCGGCGCCATCGGGACGGTGGGCTCGTCCACCTCCTCGGTCTCGCTCATCGGGCTTCCATCGCGTAGACGGGGCGGGTGGCCGCCACCCGGTAGAGCTCCGTGTAGGCCCCCACCATGCGCGCGAGGCCGAAGCGCGCCGTGGCGACGGCGCGGCAGCGCTTGCGGTCGAAGGCGGGCCGCCCGACGACGAGGCGCGCGAGCCGTTCGGCCATGGCCTCGACCGAGTCCACCACGAAGCCCGTCACCCCCTCGTCCACCACCTCGGGCACGCTCCCCCGCCCGTAGGCGATCACCGGAGTGCCACACAACATCGACTCGATCATCACCAGCCCGAACGGCTCCTCCCACTTCGCCGGAAACAGCGTGGCGGCGGCGCTCCCGAGGAGCTTCGCCTTCCCCTCCGGCCCGACCTCCCCGAACCAGCGCACCCCCGTCTTCTCCAGGCGGGGGCTGACCTCGTCGCGGAAGTACGCGGCGTCCACCGCGTGGGGTCGTCCGGCGAGCCGGATCGGAACGCCCGCCAGCGCGGCCGCGTCCAACGCCTCGCCCACCCCCTTCTCCGGCGAGAACCGCCCGAGGAAGGCCGCGTAGGCGCCATCCCCCCGCCCGAGGGGGTACCGCTCCGCGGGGAGGCCGTGGTGGATCACCTGCGCGGGCAGGTCGCCGAGGAGCACCCGCTGCCGATGGCTGATGGCCACCGTCGTGAGCGTGCCCCCCCGGTTCGCCGCCCGCAGGAGCTCGCAGACCCCTTCCTCCCGGGCGTGGTGGACCGTGTAGATCATCGGCATCGGGAGGAGCGGCGCGAACGCCACCGCCGAGCCGCAGTGCGCGTGCACGATGTCGACCTCCCGCCGGTCGAGGATGTCCCAGACGGCGCTCGCGGCCTGCACCAGCTCGCGCGTGGGGTCGGGCGGCCACACCGGATGGGCGTAGTGGGCCCGGACGACCGAGCCGACGGTGGACTCGCCGGAGGCGTAGAGCGTCACGGCGTGGCCCTGGGCGAGCAGTCCGTCGACGAGTCCCGCCAGGAACAGCTCGGTCCCTCCGTAGCGAGGAGGGGGCACCGCCACGAAGGGCGGCGCGATCATCGCGATGCGCAAGTATTCCCCCGACGCGCCGGCCGAATCCCGACACCTCGGAGATAGCGACACCCACGGTCTTCGGGAAGGGCCGAGCAGGCCCCTACGATCCGCCGCGGCTGCGCCTCGGCTTAGAAGGGAACGGCGCGGAGGGAGCCGTCGGTGATCGAGACGGCCTCCCCGCCGTCCGTCGCGGCGTCGAAGGCGAAGCAGCCCGTCAAATCGTCGGCCACGTCGGTGATCGTCAGGGTGCCGCCCGCCGCGTTCGCGGTGTGGTAGCTGTCCCCGTCGGTCGGGTAGACCAGCGCCCAGGCGCCCGCCTCGCCGAGGGGGACGGTGACGGGGAAGCTCCCGGCGTCCACCGCGGCCTTCACGGTTTCACCGCTGTCGGCGAGCTGACCCACGAGGCTGAAGCGCCAGCCGTCGGCGGGGTCCGCGTTGATCTGGAGGCTCTCTCCCTGCCAGAGCCACGTGGCGGTGGTGGACCACGCCGCCCCGTCGATGGTGCCCACCACTCCGCCGGCCTCGAGGGAGACGTCCGGCGAGCACGTACCCGACGTGCCCTCCTCCCCCGTGCAGGCGAGGAGCGGGAGGGCGAGCAGGGAGACGAGGAGGGGGGTGCGCATTCCGGCCGTCTACCCGATCCGCGTGTCGGCGGCCGCCGCGCCCTCCACGAATGGGCCCGTCACGACGCGGAGCACCTCCCGGAGGGCCCGGAGGCTGAAGGGCTTGGCGAGCCGGGGGCCCGGAAAGGCCTCGAGGAGGGCGTGGGCGCGGGGGGTGGAGGCCCCGCCGGTCATCAGGACGCAGCGGGTCGAGAGCAGCGGCGCGACGCGGAGCAGCTCGGCATGGAAGGCCAGGCCGTCGAGCTCCGGCATCGCGTAGTCGCACAACACCGCGTCGAAGGGCTCCCCGGCCGCGACGAGCTCGAGCGCCGCGCGCGGCGATCCGCTGGCCACCACCACGTGCGTGGCCCCCAACACCTGCTCCAGGAGCTCGACGAGGGCGGGCTCGTCGTCCACGACGAGGACCCGCACGCGCGACGCGTGGAGGTTCTCGGTCGGGGTCGGATCCGTCGCGACGGTGGGCGCGGGGGGGCGCAGCGCGCCCGGATCTCCCGAGGCGGCGTACGCCTCGAGCCGGCGGACCACCGCGTGGAGGCGATCGGCGCCCTCCCGCGCCTGCGCGAGGTCGGTCCGGACCTGCTCGACGTTCCCCTTGGCGAGCGCCTCGAGCGCGAACTCGATGCCGCTGTAGATCCAGGTGAGCGGGTTGTTGAGGTCGTGGGCGAGCATGCTCGCCTCCTCGCACCCTCCCCCGGACGCTGGGAGTGCGGCTCCTGCCGTGTCGAACGGCGGAACCGCCGGTACTCGGGTCATCCCCGCGTCCTAACGCATCCTCGGCCGTTCCGTAATGCGCGAGAAATGGACGGTATCCGGGGGTCCACAGTAGATGGATGTCGCCGGGAGAGAGTCGCCGGCACCGGCGGCCACGCCCCACGGTGGCTCGTGCGCAGAGTGCCGTCCGCGCGCGAGCTGGGCTCCGTGATCCCCCGTGAGGGTTCGTGGCCGCCGGTATCGGCGAAAAAGTAGACATGTTCAATGTGCCCCGTGCGCCCCGGCAGGGAAGGGTCGATTATCGCAGGGCACCTGTGCAAGAATGCAGCCATGCTGGATTGGAACGACCTCCGGTATTTTCTCGCGATCCACCGCAGCCGCAGCCTCTCGGGGGCCGGGCGCGCGCTGAAGGTCGACCAGACCACCGTGGGTCGGCGACTCGCGGCGATCGAGGCCGCGCTCGGCGCACGTCTGTTCTCCCGGCAGACCCGCGAGTTCACCCTCACGCCCGCGGGAGATGCCATCCTCCCGACCGCCGAACGGGTCGAGGAGGCGATGTTGTCGCTCGCCCGCGCCGTGGAGGGGGACGACGCGCGCCTCGAGGGGGAGGTTCGGGTCACGACGAACGAGGCCTTCGCGAACCGGCTCCTCCTCCCGAGCCTGCCGGCCCTGCGGCGCCGCCACCCCGCCATCCACATCGAGGTGGTGTGCGACTCGCGCATGCTGGACCTCGGGCGCGGCGAGGCCGACATCGCGGTGCGCGCGCGTCGCAACACCCAGGAGAACCTCGTGGTCAAGAAGGTGGGGGTCGCCGCCTTCGGGATGTACGCCTCCGAGGCCTACCTGGCACGCGCCGGCGTCCCCGCCACCCTGGACGAGCTCGAGGGTCACGACCTCATCGGCTACAGCGACACCCTCGGCTACCTCGCCGCTGCCCGCTGGATGGCCAACGTGTCGACGGACCGGCGCTGCGTGTTCCGGGGCAACACGATCCTCAACGTCGCCGCGGCCGCCTCCGAGGGCGTCGGCATCGCGGTGATCCCGTGCTTCCTCGGCGAGACCGACCCCGCCCTGCGCCGCCTCCTGCCCGCCGAGCCCATCGCCGCGCTCGACGTGTGGACCTCGGTCCACCAGGACGTGCACCGCATCGCCCGCATCCGCGCGGTGTTGCGGCACATCGGGGAGGTGTTCCGGGCCCGGGCCGCGGTCCTCCGTGGGGAGCCGGTGGCGTCGACGCGATCGGCGGCGTCGTGAGCGATGGGTCGGCCCGGGCGCCCCTCACCCTTCGGCGCCCTCGTCCCACCGGCGTCCCACCGTCGCCCCGCGTTACGACCCGCCTCCGATGTCCCTCCCCCCCGTGAACCTCCTCGGCCTCCTCCCGGCCGACCTCGTCGCCCACATGGAAGCCCAGGGCGAACGCTGCTCGCTCACCGAGGCGCGCCAGGTCCTCTCCCGCGTGATCTCCGAGGGCTCGGCGGACCCCACCCCGAAGCGCGAGCCCCGTCGCCTCCTCGTCGAGGCGCTCCGCCGCCACACGACGTGGAACCGCCTCGAGGTCCTGGAGCGGGTCCCCGACGAGGAAGGCAAGAGCGTCCGCTACCTCTTCCGGTCGCCCGACGGCGCGCTCTCCGAGGCGGTGCGCATCGGCCTCCACAAGCCCGACCACTACACCGTGTGCCTCTCCTCGCAGGTGGGATGCGCGATGCAGTGCGCGTTCTGCGCCACCGGGCGCCTCGGCCTCACGCGGAACCTCGCCCCGTGGGAGATCATGTCCGCGTTCCTCACGGTCCGGGACGAGGCCCGTGACCAGGTGGGGGGGCGGGTCAGCGGGGCGGTGTTCATGGGGCAGGGCGAACCCTTCCACTCCTACGACGCCGTGATCCAGACCGCCCGCGTGCTCTCGGAGCCCGCCGGTGGTCGCGTGGCGAAGGAGAACATCACGATCTCGACGGTGGGGCTCGTCCCGCAGATCCGGCGGTTCACCCGCGAGCGGCAGCCCTACAAGCTCATCGTGTCGCTCACCTCCACGGTGGCGAGCCGACGGGTGGAGCTCTTGCCGGTCGCCGGGCGCACGGACCTCTCGGAGCTCGTCGCGGCGATCCGCGAGTACTCGGAGGTCGCGCAGGACCGGACCACCGTCGCCTGGGTGGTGATCGGCGGCGTGAACACGGGGGAGGACGAGGTCGAGGGCCTCCGCGCCATGCTCGGCGAGCTCAAGCTCCGGATCAACCTCATCGACGTGAACGACGACCGGCCAGACGGCTTCGAGCGCGCCACCCCCGACGAGCTGCGCACGTTCCTGGACCGGCTCCAGGTGCTCGGGGTTCCGGTCGTGCGCCGCTACTCGGTCGGGCAGGACCAGAACTCGGCGTGCGGGATGCTCGCGGCACGCCGGACGGAAGCGCAGAAGGAAGCCTGAGGGCGGGACACGCTCAGTACAACGACGCGACCCACTTCCCCGTCCCGAACGCCGATCCGAGCCCGAGGTCGACCTGGTAGACGATCTCGCCGTCGGCGTCCGTCTGGGAGATGCGACCGGCGGCCGTCCAGTTGATCATCGTGTTGTGGTCGTCGATGCGCCGGGCCTGGCCGAGGAACGGCACGGTGACACACTCGTCGGCGTCGTAGTGCCAGCTGGGCGTGGCGACGTGGGTGGCGGACTCGAGCGCGAACTCGGTCACCCACGCGCACCCGGCGGGGGTCTCCGGGGATCCGAGCGGGCCGCGGCTGAAGCTGAGCACGGTCTCCTCGTCGATGAGCTGCGCGCTGTGCGGCAGCTCGATCTCCCGCTCGTCGGACACGACGGTCCAGTCGGTGGTGGCGCCGCCGTCGGTGAGGGTCCACACGAGCGCGCCGGTGCCGCGGTCGATGCGCATCACCGAGTGGTTGAAGCTGCCCGTCACGAGGTAATCGTCGGAGGCCTCGTCGTACGTGATGCTGTTGACGTGGGACCACTCCTCGAGGAACGGCTCGCCCGCGCCACCGGAGACCGGGCTCCGGGCGTACTCGTGGTCCAGGTTCGGCTCGATGGCGTCGAAGATGTCCCAGATCTCCACCTGGGTGCCGTCGGGGCGCACCTCGATGATCGTGTCCCCGAGGAGGTAGCGGGTGTCGTCCCGGAAGCTCTTCCGCCGCCAGCCCAGCGTGGTCAGCGTGCCGTCGGGGAGCTCCACGAAGTCGGTGTGGGAGCCGGGCACCTCGATGGTCTCGCCCGCCACCCCGTCGAGCGGGAGGCGGTGGAGGCGACCGACGCCGTTCCACACCGAGGCGGGCTCGTTGGCGAGGACGGACCGGCGGTCCCGGGAGATGGTCGCGCGGTAGATGCCGGGCACCATCTGCGCCCAGACGAACTGCCCGTCGGCGTTCAGGATCGCCGCGTAGCGGACCGACTCCCGGATCAGCGCGACGCTCTGCCAGCCTCGCACGGCGCGCTCCGTGTCGTTCACGGTGAGGACGGTCGCCGGGAGGTCGCTCGGCAAGGTGCCCGTGCGGACCGTGACCGGGGGGCTGCATCGGTGGTCCCCCGCCACGACGGCCTCGATCTGGATCGTGAACGTGCGGCTCGGGAGGAGGCCCACGAGGTTGACCGTGCCGGTCGTCCCGACCGCGCCGAACGGGGTCTCGAGCACCTCCGCGTCCTCGTTGTCCGCGTACAGCACGCGGGCTTCGGCCGGCGCGGAGAGCTGCCACGAGGTGCGGAGCACGGTCTGGATGATTGCGGGCTCGGCCTGGACGGAATCGAAGAGCGACTCGTCGATGATGCAGTCGGGGTCGAGCGGGCCCGCGGCGTCGGTGTCGGCGTGGGAGGTGTCGGGCTCCTCGATGTCCTTCTCCACGGGGGATCCGCACGCCGAGAGAAACGACAGGGCGAGCGCGCCGCCGAGGCGGGAAGGGCGATGGAGCATGTCGTTCAGTCCTCGGCTTCGGTGGCCGCGGTGAGCACCGTCGCGAAGCGGGGCGCGGGGTTGAGGCAGGAGGTGCAGTAGAGGGCGAGGAGCCAGGTCGCCTCGGCGTCGATGCCGGAGAACGGGGTGTCACCGACGAGCAGGGAGAGGTCCGCCTCGGTGCCGGCCACGTCGAGCGACCAGAGCCCGTCGGCCGTACCGACGAGATCGTGGACCCGCCCCTCGATCTCGTCGATGGGGCGATCGAACCGACCGACCACGAGGCGGTCGAGCGTACCGAGCGCCAGGTCGTGCCCGAGCCCGTCGCGGGTGAGGCCGCTCCAGTCCACCTGGAACGGCGCGCCGGTCGGCACCACCACGGGGGTGAGGGAGCGGAGGTCCACGTCGAGGGCGAGGGTGCTCGTGCCCGTCCGCACGTCGACCTCGGTGGCCGTGCTGCCCGCGTCCGGGAGGAGGAAGGCGACGGCGCCGATGGTGTCCTCCGCGCTCAGGAGGGCGGCGAGCCACGTTCCGGTGCCCTCGATGAAGTACTGCTCGACCGCGAGGCCGTTGCCGAAGAGCTCGAAGTCCGAGAGCCGGCACGTGGCGGACGTCGGCGCGCAGAAGACGAACAGGCCCACGTTGGACTGCAGGAGCGTGTCCGCGGCGAGGGCCGCCGCCACCTCCGTCGGGGCGAGCCCCGGAAACGCGAGGAGCGCCACCCGTGTCACGTCCACGAGGGGATCGAGCGGATCGCCGTACATGTCGTGATCGAGCTCGCCCCAGCGGATCGTCGCGTCCATCCCCGAGGCCAGCCGCCACTCGTCCACCTGGAGGTCGCTGCTCCACGTGAAGTTGTTGGCGTCCGCCAGCGCGCACCGCTCGCATGGCGGCGTGATCGTGGGGGGATCCGCCTCGGGCGCGCACCCGGCCACCGCCGCGGCCAGCAGGATCACGGAGAGGGGGAAGGGGAAAGACCGACGCTCGGACACCCCGGCATCCTACACCTCACGGACCGGATCGTCTCGCCGACGACGGAGGAGATTGCCACCCCGCGGAGAGCGCCGATCGCTCCCACCGCTCACCCCGTCTTGTCCGCGACGAGCAAGAAATGTCCCGACGCTTTCGACCGTGGCTGACGGGGGGGCGCCTGGAACCCGCCTGCCGCCGACGCGATCGGGCCGAAGACATTCACAGACACGGCTCGGGGCCCCGCGTTGCCACACCTCCGTCCCAACATAGGTGCCCGGGTGCCGGCGACCCCCCTTCGCCCGCCGCGCAACGGAACCAACATGCCACCGACCCGCTCCCTCCTCGCGCCCCTCCTGCGCCTTCGTGGCCCGTCCACGCTCCTCGCGTTGGCCGCGTGCAGCACCGCGCCCGACACCGGCGCCCTCGACTCGGCCGCCTCCGGGCTCTCGCGCCCGTCGAGCGACGATACGCGCGTGCCAATCCTCGGCGCGGGGCCCGACGTGGACGGCGACGGCTACTCCACCGAGCTCGACTGCGACGACGACGACGCCGCCACGTTTCCCGGGGCCGTGGAGACGGACGATCTCGGGGACGACGATTGCGACGGCTGGGTGGACGAGGACTTCGTCGCGGTGGGCGATGTCGTGTTCACCGAGGTGAACCGGCAAGCGCGCTTCGGCGGCGGCGTCGTGGTCAACGACGGCAGCTGGGTCGAGGTGCTCAACACCTCCGACCGGATGGTGGATCTGTCCAATTGGGTGCTGGCACGTGGCACTTCCGCCCCGTACAACTCGGTGACCCTCGACCCGAGCGCGGCACCGCTGCTCGGGCCCGGCGAATACGCCGTGTTCTGCGATACCGCCAGCTACGAGGGCTCTGTCGCCGCGTGGCCGCTCACGTGCGACTACGTCTGGGGGGACGCCGGGGAGGCCTCCTCCTACGTCGGGACCCACCACGACAACACCTTCTTCCTCCGCCGCGACGCCGACACGGTCGGGTTGTACCTCGGCGGCACCCGCACCACCGGCACCCGGATCGACGCCGCGCGGTGGACCTTCGACGCGACCAACGGCTACTGGCCTCGCGACGCGAGCTACTCGACCAGCCTCGACCCCGGCTACCTCAACGGCGTCGACAACGACGACCGTGACGTGTGGTGCTCCACGTCGAGCACCGCGGCGGGCGCGGTGATCGCGGATGCCGCGTGGCGTTGGTTCGACAACGTCACCAGCTCCCGCGACGAGCACGGCACGCCCGGCGCGCCCAACTACGCCTGCAAGAGCCTCCCCGACCTCGACGGGGACGGCTACGAGGGCACCGAGGACTGCGACGACCACGACGACACGATCCACCCCGGTGCGGTCGAGGCCTGTGACACCATCGACAACGACTGCAACGGGATCGTGGACGACAGCGCCACCTCCGGATCGCCGTGGTACGCCGACCTCGACGGGGACACGTTCGGAGACGAGAACGGCCTCGTCTACAGCTGCACCCAACCGATCGGGTACATCGCGGACGCCACCGACTGCGACGACACCTCCGCCGCCGCGTTTCCCGGCGGGACCGAGGTGTGTGACGACCTCGACAACGACTGCAACGGGCTCGTCGACGACGGCGGGCTCGCCGGCGACGAGCTCTACTACGCCGACCTCGACGCCGACGGCTACGGGGATGCGACCAACACCACCGCGAGCTGCCTCGTCCCCGACGGCTACACCAATGACACCACCGACTGTGACGACGCCGACGCGACCGCCCACCCCGGCGGCGTGGAGAGCGACGACCTCGTGGACGACGACTGCGACGGATGGGTGGACGAGGACTTCGTGGCCGTCGGGGATGTCGTGATCAGCGAGATCACCCGGCAGGCGCGCCTCGGCGGCTGGGTCGTGGCGAACGACGGTGCCTGGGTGGAGGTGCAGAACACCTCCACCCGCACGGTGGACCTGTCCAACTGGACGATCGCCCGCGGCACCTCGAGCGCCGGCAACCAGGTGACCATCGACCCCGCGACGGCGCCCGTCCTCCCGCCCGGCGCGTACGCCGTGTTCTGTGACACGGACAACTACCAGGGCTCGGCGGCCGCGTGGCCGCTGACCTGCGACTACGTGTGGGGAGACGAGTCCGAGGCCGCCAGCTACGTCGGCGCGTTCCACGACAACACGTTCTTCCTCCGGCGGGACGCCGACACCTTCGGGATCTACGTGGCCGGGAACCGCACCACCGGCACCCTCGTGGACGCCGTGCGTTGGTCCTACGATGCCACGAACGGGTATTGGCCGCGCAACGCGGGCTTCTCCACGAGCCTCGACCCCGCCCACGTCGACGCCGCCGACAACGACGACGTGAGCGCGTGGTGCTCCACGTCGAGCAGCGTCACCGGCGTGGTCGCCTTCGACGACGCGTGGCGGTGGTACGACAACGCCTCCACCCCCTACGACGAATACGGCACGCCCGGCGGAGCCAACTTCGATTGCCTCGCGGACAACGACGTGGACGCCGACGGCTACACGCTCCTGACCGACTGCGACGACACGAACGCGAACGTGAACCCGGGCGCCGCCGAGGCCTGCAACGGCGCCGACGACGACTGTGACGGCGGTGTCGACGAGGGGGTCGCGCCGGGCACGTGGTACGCCGACACCGATGGCGACGGGTTCGGTGACACCACCAACAGCGTCTCCGCCTGCACCGCACCCGCCGGGTACCTCGCGGACGCCACCGACTGCGACGACGCCGAGGGGAACGCGTTCCCGGGCAACCCGGAGGTCTGCGGGGACCAGGTCGACAACGACTGCAACCCCGATCCCACGGGCTGCGAGTGGAGCGGCAGCGACACGGTGAAGGCCGACTACGACTTCCGGGCCTACGGCACGGCGGCCAACTACGCGGTCGGACACTCGGTCGCGAACAACGGTGACTTCGACGGCGACGGTTTCGACGACGTCGTGGTCGGCCAGGCGTTCCACGACACGGGCTCCTCCGTCGACAACGGGCGGATCCACCTCTGGTACGGTCCGGTCGACACCACCGACGCCCTCGGCACCTCCGACGTGCGCATCGACGGCGCCACCACGATCAACAACGACCAATTCGGCTGGGCCAGCCGCTTCGCCGGCGATGTCGACGGGGACGGCACCGACGACCTGCTCGCGTCCTCGTGGAAGGCGGAGACCAACGACCGCGGCCGCACCTACCTGTTCCTCGGCGGCACCACGCCGACCGGGGTGGCGGACGCCTTCGCGAGCTTCTCGAGCCCGGATGCATTGAGCTACACCGGCGTCGCGGTCGACGGCGGCGACGTGGACGGCGACGGCCTCGCCGACATCCTCGTCAGCGCCCACGGGCGCTCGAGCGCCACGGGCGCCGTGGCGTTGTGGAGCGCGGGTGACATCGGCGGGGGCGCCGAGAGCCTCCCCACCGACGCCACGGTGTTCATCACCGGCGTGAACACCGGGGACTACCTCGGCTACTCGGCCGCAGTGGCCCCGGATCTCGACGGGGACGGACTCGCCGATCTCGTCCTCGGCGCGCCCGCGGCGGCGAGCACCACCGCGCCGGGCAGCGTCTACGTGTTCTACGCGGTCGACACCCTCTCGGGCACGGCGTCCGCGAGCGTGGCCGACGCGGTGCTCACCGGCACGGCGGCGGCGGATCGGTACGGGCTCGCCGTGGCGGGCCTCGGCGACATGGACGGGGACGGCACCGGCGACTTCGCGGTGACGGCGGACAAGGAGGACACGGCGGGCACCGACGCGGGCGCTCTCTACGTCTACACCACCGCCCCGGTCGGCTCGGCCACGGGCGCGTCCGTCGCGACCGCCATGGTGACGGGCCAGGCCGCGGGCGACTTCCTGGGACGCTCGGCGGCCGGCATCGGCGACGTGAACGGCGACGGCTTCAGCGACCTCTTCGTGGGCGCCACCGGCTACGGTGCGGACGCGCTCTCGCTCTCCGGGGCGGCGTACGTCGTGTACGGCCCGGCACCCGTGGGCGTCTCCTCGGCGAGCGCCTACGACACCCGGTTCACGGGTGCGAACACGGCCGACGCGGTGGGCTACACCCTCTCCGGCGGCGGCGACGTGAACGCCGACGGCTACGCCGACTTCATGACCAGCGCCCCCTCCTGGGACGGCTTCGGGTACCTGAACTCGGGCGGCGCCTGGCTGTACTACGGGCGCGGGGAGTAGCACTCTCTCTCGATTGTTGGGGGCCGGGGTGGTGACACCTCGGCTCTCTTCGTTTTGGGAGTTGGGTCTTTTGGGACGCGGGGGATCCGGAGGTTCACCACAGAGGCACAGAGGTCACAGAGTTGGGAGGAAAGGCAGAGAGGCAGGGGAAGGAGAGAGGCAGGGGAACACGGAGACTCTTCTTCCGGACCTCTGTGCCCTCTGTGCCTCTGTGGTGAAATTCCCCCTCCCCTTCGATGCGCAAAAGACAAAGCCCAAAAACGAAAGAAGCCAGGGTAAAAACCCCGGCTCCTTTCATGACGTAGAAGCTCAGCCCGCGAGGCTCGCCCGCAGCTGCACCCGCTTGCGCAGGCGCTCGACGGCCTTGCCGCGGAGCTGGCACACGCGGCTCTCGCAGATGCCCATGCGGGCGCCGATCTCGCGGTACTTGAGGCCGCCTTCGTAGTAGAGGACGACCACCTCGCGCTCGTCGTCCGGGAGCTGCTCGATCGCCTCGTCGACCGCGCCGCGGTCCTCGTCGTCGATCCAACGGTCGAGCACCAGGGCCTCCTCGTCGGCCACCATGTCGGCGAGCCGCACCTGGGTTTCCCCGTCGGCCGGGGCGTCGAGCGGCACGAGGCGGCGCGGCGCGGTGGAGCCGATGAGCTCGTCGAGCACCTCGGGGGTCACCTCGAGCGCGGCGGCCAGCTCCTCGCGGTCGGGCGGGCGGCCGAGGCGGTGCCGGAGGCTGCGGCGGGCGTCGTCCACGAGGTGGGTGCGACGCCGGATCTCGCGGGGCACCCAATCCGTCTTGCGGATGGCATCCACCATCGCGCCGCGGATCCGGAGCTCGGCGAAGGCCCGGAGCGGCACGCCGCGGTGCGCCTCGAAGCGGTCGACCGCCTCGATGAGGCCGATGGTGCCGACGTTCACGAGGTCGTCCACCTCGAGGGACGACGGATAGCTCCGCGCGACCCGGATGGCGATCACCCGGACGAGCGGGAGGTAGCTGACGATCTGCGCGTTGCGATCGGTCGGGTAGGCCGGGGGCATCCCCGCCGGGGCGGACGTTACACATACAGCCAGGTTCATCGGGCCCTCTCACAGTGTCCGGGGCCGTCGGAATGGCGTCCCCTCGTACTGTTGGATCGGTCGCCTCCCCACTTGCTTGAGGGGATCTCTGTCAGCGTACTTCGCGGTCCGTCACGACCTCCGGTGACGACGTCGGTAGACCGCCGCGAGGAGCTGGGCCACGGGGCCGTAGAGCTCGGCGGGGATCGGCGCGCCGGCCCGGCCCTGGGCATACAAGGCCCGTGCGAGCGGGCGATTCTCGATGATGGGGATGTCCACGCGTTGGGCCGCGGCCCGGATCTGGAGCGCCAGGTGATCGACCCCGCGGGCCACGATCACCGGCGCGGCGTTCTCCTCCTTGCGATAGCGCAGCGCGACGGCGTAGTGGGTCGGGTTCGTCACCACGACATCGGCCTTCGGCACGTCCTGGAGCTGGCGGCCCGTGGCGAGCTGGCGGGCCCGACGGCGGCGGTGCGCGCGCACGTGGGGGTCGCCGTCGCTGTCACGGTGCTCCGTCTTCACCTGCTGGCGTGACATCCGCATCTCCTGGCTCGTCCGCCAGTGCTGCCAACCGTAGTCGGCCACGCCGAGGGCCAACGCCGCGGGCACGACGCGCGCGAGCATGGAGGTGGCGATCTCGGCGAGCACGTGCGCCTGCCCCTGGATCGGCCACGCCGGCGCCACGGGGAGCCACGCCCACCAGGGCGCCAACGCCGAATACGCCGATCCGACGACGAGCGCGCCCGCCACCATCGCCTTGGCCAGCCCCTCCCAAGCCTGGGTGGAGAGGAGCTTCCCGGCGCCGGCGATGGGATTGAGGCGCTCGGGCTTGAACGCGAGCGTCTCGGTCGACACGTTGAAGCCGGTCACGAGCAGGCCGCCGCCGACGGTCACGAGGGCGGCGGGCACCAGCGTGGCCGCGATGCCGGGCCCCACGGCGTAGAACGCCTCGTGGAAGAGCCCGGGGACGTCCGCGGCGGCGAGCGACGGCGACGCGGTGTGCGCGAAGGCCGCGTTGGCGAGGCGGAGGATGCCCTCGGCGAACATCGGCATCGCCGCGACGAGCCCGAGGACGCCCGCGCCAAGCGACACACCGGCGAGCAGCTCGCGCGACGTCGCGACCCGCCCCTCGCGCCGGAACTTCTCGATCTGCCGTTCACTGGCTTCCTCGGTTTTTTCGCCCGCTTCGTCCGACACGTGTCACCCTCCGGCGAGGCGGGCGATGGAGACGAGGGCCTCGAGCCCGGCGGGGAGGAACGCGAGCCAGGCGCGCAACATCGCGGGCAGCGCGATCGCCATGAGCGCCAGCCCCGCGATCACCTGGAACGTGGTGCCGATGGCGAAGAAGAGCTGCTGGCCCGGCGCGAGGCGGCCGAGCAACGAGATGGCGAGGTTCACCGCGAACACGAACACCGTGAGCGGGGCGGCGAGCCGCACCGCCGTCGCGAACACCGAGGCGGACAGCTCCACGAGCCCCTCCACGCCCGCGAGCGCCGAGGTGACCGAGCCGGGGGGCACGTCGCGGAACGAGTCGCCGAGCGCGGCGAGGCAGTGCAGGTGCACGTCGGCGCCGAGGAACACGCCCGCGCCGAGCCACGTGGCGAGCAGGCCGAGCACACCCGGCTCGGCGTTCGACACCGGGTCCACGACGCCCGCCATCTGGAGGCCCGCCTGGGTGCTCGCGAGGTCGGCGGCCACGCCGAGGGCCGTGTACGCGAGCTGCATGCAGTAGCCCATGAGGAGCCCGAGCAGGACCTCGCTCACGAGGGCGCCGACGAGGGCGGAGAGCGTGGCGGGCGCCGGTGCCCCCGACGCGAGCGGGAGGAGGAGGAACGCGAGGGGGACGGCGATGGCGAGCCGCGCCTGCACCGGGACGCCGGCCGATCCGAGGACCGGCATCACCATCAGGAGCCCGCCGATGCGGGCGAACAGGTACATCCCGCCCGCGATGAGCGTCATCCGCGCGTGACCTCGGCGGCGTGCGAGAACGAGCGCGTGCCGAAGCGGACGAGCTCGCCGGCCATCCACCCCGCCGCCACGGCGAGCACGAGCGCCACGGCGAGGAGCTTCGGCAGGAAGCTCAACGTCTGCTCGTGGACCTGCGTGACCGCCTGGAGCACCGACAGGAGCGTGCCGACCGCGAGGGTGACGAGCAGCGCCGGCCCGCCGACGAGCAGCACCGTGAACAGGGCCTCGCGGCCGAGGAGGGTGGCCTCGGTGATGGTCATCGGGCCACGCCGGCGACGAGGTTCCGCACGAGCAGCACCCACCCGTCCATCAGCACGAAGATGAGCAGCTTGAACGGGAGGGAGACGAGCACTGGCGGCAGCATCATCATGCCGAGGCCGAGCAGGATGCTGCTCACGACGAGATCGACGACGAGGAACGGGATGAACACGTAGATGGCGATGACGAAGGAGGTCTTGAGCTCGGAGAGCACGAAGGCGCTCACGAGCGCGGGCGTGGGGATGTCGGTGAGGGCGTCGGGGCGCGGGATGGCGGCCACCTCGAGGATCGCGGCCATGTCGTCACGGCGCGTGTTGGCCAGCATGAAGCCGCGGAAGGGATCGAGCGTGGCCGCGAGGGCCGCCTCGGGCTGCGCCACGCCGTCGAGGAACGGCGACACGCCGTTCTGCCACGAGGCCTCGAACACCGGCTGCATGACGAGCAGGGTGAGGAAGAGGGAGAGCCCGACGATGACCTGGTTCGGCGGCGACTGGGCGAGCCCGAGCGCCTGCCGGAGCAGCGAGAGCACCACGACGAACCGGACGAACGGCGTCATCACGATGACCATCGCCGGGAGGAAGCTCATTCCCGTGAGCATGAGGAGGAGCCGCACGGACGTGCTCACCGACGGATCGTCCTCGCCGAAGGCCTGCACGAGCAGCGCGCCCGGGTCGGTGGCCGCGACGTCGGCGGCCACCGGCGCGGCCTGGGCGATGAGGTCCACGGCGGGCGCGGCGTGAGCGAGCACGGCGAGGAGCATCAACACGGAAGCCCCCGGCGCGCGGCCTCGCGCGCGAAGCCCCCGCGGGCCGGCTCGTCACGCGGCGCGCGGCCCGCGTCGGTAGCGGCGGGGTGCACCTCCAGGGGAGGGCCCCCATCCTTCCGGGGAGCGCCACGCCGCTCGGCGAGCACCTCGAGGGCCGCGTTGCGGGACGCCGCCGCCGCCGGGACCCTTGCCGGGGGCGCCATCTCGGGCAGCGCCGCCGCCATCGGGGCCTCGGCGGGCAGGGCCGTACCGAGATCCGCGACGAGCGAGGGCGGGCCCCCGCCGGTGCCGACGAGCAGCCGGCGCGTCTCCCCGTCGGCGTCCACCACGTCGACGAGCACGAGCGCGCCGCGATCGCCGAGCGGCTGGCGCCACACGATGGCGAGCGGTCGCGCGCCGCCGACGGTCGGGGCCCGGCGACGCACCCACCACGCGCCCGCGAGCCCGACGGCGCCCAGCGCCACGGGACCCACGAGGCGCCACGGCGAGGGCAGCTCGGGGCCGGCGTCGAGCTCCACGGGCGCCGCGTCGGCGGGGCCGAAGAGCCGGTCGTAGGTCGCGACGTCGTCGGCACGCGCGAGCATGGAGGCGAGCAGGAGCCCGATCACCCCGCGCTCCGCTCGGGGGCCTCGCCGGCCACTTCCACGATGCGCAGGGCGACGCGATCGCGCACGGTCACCATCTCGGCCCGCGCGATCACCCGCCCGCCGACCACGAGGTCGAGCGGCTCGCCGTCACCACGGTCCAGCTCGACCACGTCGTCCCGATCCAGCGACGCGAGCTGGCGGATGGTCATCCGCGCGCGGCCGAGCTCGATGACGATCTCGACCGGCAGATCCTGAAGAAAACCGATGTTGCGATTCGCCACGAACGCTCCCTGTCGGGAGTGCTATCGGTCGCCTTCGGTGGGACTTGAGGCGGAATCGACACGTCGCGTCACACGGAGCGACCGGACGCCTCCCTGCGTGCCCGCCTCCCCGATGAAGGCCGGTCGATCGCCGACCCGCCCGATCGCGCCGGCGAGCGCCGCGAGGGAGAGCTCGTCGCCGACGTTGAGCGAGCGCAGGGTCCGGAGCGGCACGGTCAGGCGCCCGAGCTCCACGACGAGATCGACCTCGACGGGGAGGACGCGGTCGTAACGGGCGAGGCGCACGGGCGCCGGGAGGGGGGCCGGGGCGGGCGGCGGCGGCGCGGGGGCGCCGGGCACGATGGCGGCGGGGAGGGCGACGCAGAGCGCGCCGAGCGGATGGTCGTGCGTCCCGATGGTCATCGCGACGGAGACGTAGCGGCTCGAGAGATCGAGGCCGGCGCACACCCGCGGGGACGGAGCCACCTCGCCGACGGTGAACCGCGGAGGCGTCCCGCCGGTCCAGCACGCGACGATGGCCTCCACGAGCTCGCGACAGAGGCGCGCGCCGACGGCCCGCTCCACCTCGGTCGGGCCCCCGCCGCGTCCGGGCGAGACGTCGCCCTCGGGGGCGCCGAAGAGCCGCCCGATGAGGCCGGAAAGCAGGCTCGTCTCGACGACGACGACGGCGGGGGGCCCCCCCGCGGGCACCGGGAACACGCACCAGAGCCCGCCACCCGGCGGGCCGTCGGTGACGAGATCGGCGAGCGTGCGCGCGGTGGGCTCCCCCACCCGCACCGGCGCGTCCCGACCCGAACGGGTCGCGAGCTTGGCGCGCAGGCGACGGGCGGCGCCGCCGAGCACCTCGGTGAACACGGGGGCGACGGCGCTGCCGCCGACGGAGAGGTCCTCCAGCATCACTGGACGACGAACTGGGTGAAGTAGATGCGGTCGATGCTCGACGGCGGCGCGGCGTGGTTGACGCGCGCGAGCAGCTCGTCGCGGAGCCGGGTCTTGCCGCCCGCCCCCTCGAGCTCGGACCACGTGTAGTCGCTCACGGCGGTGATGATCGAGTCGCGGATCGGCGCGGCGCGCGAGGCGACCGCGTTCGACTGTGTCGCCGGGCCCTCGACCTGCACCTCGAGGCGCAAAACCCGCCCGCCGCCCGTGCCGCGGAGGTTGACGGTGAACGTGCCGAGGCTCGTCACGGTGGAGCCGTCGACGGGCGAGGCGCGGGCTTCGCCGTCGGTCTGGGCACCCGTCGCCGCGTGCCCCTCCCCGCTCGGCGCGGCCGCGCCTTCGACCGACGCCACGTCCTCGACGGGCTCGCCCGCCGCGACCGCGGGACGTGACAGGAACCACGCGCCCCCGCCGCCGAGCCCGCAACCGGCCAGCAGCATGCCGAGCGGCACGAGGAAACGCCTGCGCCCGGGCGGAGGTGCGAAGAAGTCGTCGGCTGCGTCGTTCATCACTGGCTCCGGCAAGGTGGGGGGGCGGCCCTGGAGAGCGCCCTCGCCTTCCCATCGGACCCGCCCCGGGCGACTTGAGCGGAAACGTCGCTACAACAGCTGGACCAGCGTCTGGAGCGCCTCGTCCGCCGCGGAGATCACCTTGGCGTTCGCCTGGTAGGCGCGCTGGGACCCGATCATCGACACGAACTGGTCCTCGAGCTCCACGTTGGAGCGCTCGAGCGCGTTGCCGCTGATCGAGCCGAGCGAGCCCGACCCCGCGGCCCCGATCACCGGCGCGCCGGCCGACTCGGTGGCGGCGAACAACGTCCCGCCCATCCGCACGAGGCCCCCGTCGGCGGCGAAGCTCGCGAGCGCCACCTGGCCGAGCACGAGCGTCTCGCCGTTGGTGTAGTTGCCGCTGATGACGCCGTCGGCGTCGACCGCGAGGGTCGTCAGCGTGCCGGTGGACATGCCGTCCTGGGAGATGCCGGTCACCGCCGACTCCGATCCGGCCATCCGCAGCGCGCCGTCGGTGGCGACGCCGGTGGCGTCGAGGCCGAAGTCGAACGCCACGGCCGAGGGCGCCGCGCCCTGGAAGGACCACGGCGTCGTGGCCGAGGTGTCGGTCTGGGTGAAGCCCGCCATCGCGCCCTCGGTGTCGAAGCTCACGGTGCCCGCCGCGATCTCGAAGCCGTACCCGCTCTCGGTGGTGAAGGCGGTGCCGGTGCCGTCGGTGGCCTCGCTCGCGTCCGCGACCGCGCGCCACGACCAGTCGGACGTGCCGCTGCGCTCGAAGAGCACGGTCACTTCATGGCCGACGCCGAGGCTGTCGTAGACGGTGACGCTCGTGGAGAAGTCGGCGGCGTCCCCGGCCTCGGCCAGGGTGTTCGCGCCGGCGCCGGTGCCGTAGAGGTCCATGCCGGCGAGGTCGGTCCCGATCTCCGTCTCCGCGGAGAGCAGCGCGTCGAGCGTGATCGCGGAGGTCGCCTCCCCGGCGAGCGTCGTGTCGTCGAGGCGGAGATCGCCGAGCTGGGGCGAGAGCGCGCCGTCGGTGCCGGCGTAGCCTTGGAGCCGCATGCCCGCGGGCGACACGACGTAGCCGTCGTTGTCGAGGAGGAACTCGCCGTTCCGGCTGTAGTAGCTCTGGTCGCCGTCGTTCACGACGAAGAAGCCGTTGCCGCTGATCGCCATGTCGAGGGAGGAGTCGCTCCCCTCGATGGTGCCCTGGCCGAAGAGGGTCGAGAGGCGGTTGGTCGCGGCGCCGGTGCCGAGCTTGCCGACGCCGGAGAGGCCGAAGGCGTCCTGCGGGAGGAAGTCGGCGAACGTGGCGCGCGTCTGCTTGTACCCGGTGGTGCCGATGTTCGCGATGTTGTCGCCGGCGACGCCGAGGCCCATGCTGGCCACGCCGAGGCCGCTCGCGCCGGTGTTGAGGGTGGAGAAGAGGGACATGGGGACGCTCCTGATGGGGAAAGGCGTTCGAGGTCGGGGGGCCGTGTCGCGACGGTCACCGCGTCGCGACCGAGATTCAACCGGACGCGGCCCGTCGGACGTTCAGGCGGGGTCGGGCGTCGAGAGCCGGACGATGTCGGCCAGATCGATGGGGACGCCGTCGATGGTCGGGCGCGCGGCGCCCTCCTCGAAGGACATCTGGTCGATGATCCCCTCGACGAGCTCGGTCACCTCGACGGTGTTGCCGTTGGCGTCGGAGGCGGTGACGTCGAAGGTGTAGTCGCCCTCGGGCACGGTCGCGCCGGAGAGGTCCTTGCCGTCCCACGTGTAGCCGCCCTCGCCGTCGGAGAGCGCGCCGAGCTCGCCGCTCCACACCACGGTGCCGTCGGCGTCGGAGATGGTGAGGGTCGACGACGTCGCGGCGCCCGCGGCGTCGAACTGGATCTCGTGATCACCGGCGCCGTCGTAGTGGAACGTGTCGTTGCGCGCGACGACGTTTCGACCGAGCAGATTGGTCATCGCCGCGTTGTTCATCGAGCTGTCGACCAGGTAGAGCGCCTCGAGCGCGCCCGAGATGCCCTGGAGCTCCTCGAGCTGCGAGAACGTGGCGAGCTGGGCGACGAACTCCTCGTTGGACACCGGGTTGGACGGATCCTGGTTCTGGAGCTGCGTCGTGAGCAGCCGGAGGAACGTGTCCTGCCCGAGGGAGGTCGTGCCGGTGTTGGCGGGGGCGGCGGCGGCGGCGGCCGTGGTGTTGACGCCGGTGACGGAGAAGCTCATGGAGGGTGGATCGGTCGGGGCGGGGGGAAGTTTAGGGATTGTTGGTCGGGGTTCGGGCCCGTCAGGCCATCCGATCGACGCGGCTCCCGCCGCGGGCGACCGCGGCGGGGCCGGTGGACGTCCCGGAGGACGGCCGGGCGCCGCCCGGGCGGCCGGGAGAGGGCATGGAAGCGGGCGGCTCACGCCCCTGCCCACCGTGATCCCCGCCGCCCGCGAACTCGAGGAGCCCGAGGTGCGAGCCGGCGGCGGCGAGCGCGGAGCGGATGTCCGCCTCGGCGGATCGGACGGCCGGGGCGAGCGAGGCGTCGCCGCGGAACAGGAGGTCGAGCGAGCGTTCGTGGCGGTGGATGTCCACGGACCAGTCGCCGAGCGGATCGCGGACGGCCACGGCGAGGCGATCGGGCAGCGGCGCCGGGCCCTCGGGGACGATGGCTCCGTCGGGGCCCTCGGGGGTGGCCGGCATCGCGGGCCCGGATGGCGGGGCGTCGAGCGACACCGTCGCGATCGGGCCGACGTTCGGAGGCGCGGCGAGGGCGGGGGCGGCGGCGGGATCGTTCGCCGGGGCCCCGGGAGCCGCGGCAATCTCGCGGCCCGGCGA
>JAKFCH010000055.1:0-27877 GCA_036676765.1 Deltaproteobacteria bacterium | reverse complement strand
TCTGCGCCTCGCCGCGGGCGGCGACCGCGCAAGCGGAGCGCGGACGCGCGACCCCACAGGGCGCCGAGCAGCCGCCCCCGTGTCCCGTCACACCAACGCGTACCCGAGCTTCGCGCACGCGTCGACGAGGGTGGTGTGGCGCGCAGCAAGCCGTCCGCGCGGCATCCCCGAACGACGCGCGTCGGGATGCCGCGCGGGGTCGATCACTCCTCGGGCACCGTGCTCGGCGCACACACGGAGAGGGCACGGACGCGCCCGCTCTGCTCGACCCGCACCGACTCGGTCCCGGACCGGGACGAGCGCCCCACGAGCGCGCCGGTCCCGCCCTCGAAGGGGTTCTCGCCGAGCCAGAGGGTGCCCTCGTAGGCGCCGAGCCCCACCACCGCCTTGTCCGTGCCCCAGTGCTCGGCCCGTGCGTCCGAGAGCAAGGAGTAGGACGAGACGAAGGGCGCGCCGGTGGAGTCGGCGGTCGCCAGCCACGCACGGGCGAAGAACGGGTCGAACGCCGCGGCGCTCTGCGTCACGCCCTCGACCGAATCGTCGACGATCAGGCCGGCCGACGCGAGCTCGAGGAGGGGGAGCGCCTCGAGGCCGCCGTCGGTGTTGAAGCCCTTGCCGCCCGCGGCGGTCGAGCGGTGGTGCACGATCAGGCGCTCGCCGTTCGCGACCATCTTGCCGCTCGGGTAGCGGCCCACGAGGTCGGCGGAGCGCGTGATGGTGTTGGTGTCCCGGTCGATCTCGACGACCCGGGCACCGGCGTAGGATCCATCGGTGCTGTTCTGCCGCGCGACCGTCGCGTACACGGACGAGCCGCGGGCGTACAGGCCGTTGGCCTCGGGGAGGCCGTCCCCGTCGGAGTGGGCCGAGAGATCGATGAACGGCCCCGCCGTGCCCGCATCGTTGAACGTCAGCAGCCGCGGCTTGCCCGAGGCCGCCACCCAGAAGCCGGCGCCGACGGCGAGGATGTCGCGCGGCTTGAAGTTGCTGCCGAGGACCCACTCCGTGTACGTCGCGTCGTCCGGGGAGATCCGCAGGATGCGGTCGGTGTCACCGTCCGGCGTGCGCGACTCGAGCACGAAGATCCATTCCCCCGCGCAGTCGATGAAGGAGTCGGAGCGCACCGTGAGGCCCGCGACCACGCGGTTGGTGCCCGTGGCGGGATCGTAGACCGACACCGAGGACGGCTCGGCGACCGTGCCGGTGGCGCCGTCGACGAGGAACACCACGCGAGCGGCCCCGGTGTACCCGCTGTCCGCCTCGAGCGGGATCTCCCCCGTGTCCGTGTCCGCGTCGGTGTCCGTGTCGGTATCGGTGTCCGCGTCCGTGTCGGTGTCGGTGTCGACGTCCGAGTCCGAATCGGTGTCCGTGTCGGTGTCCGTGTCGGTGTCGGTGTCGGACGCGTCCTTGTCCGACGTGTCCCCCCCGTCCGAACAGGCGACGAGGGCGAAGGGCAGAAGTAGAAAGGCGCGCATGGATGCTCCGGTGATCGCACGTGTGTGTAGGCGGAGAGAGCGGAGACCGTCAAGGCGCACCGCGACGGGCGGGGCCCGTCCGGTGGACGAGCGGCCTCGCGGACGGACGAACCCTGGCTCCGGCAGCGAGCGGTTATCCCTTCCGCTCGCCGGAACCCACGTGACGAGCCCCGCGCCCCGCCCTCGCGACATCCACCGCACCCTCCTCGAGAAGTGGCGGAAGACCATGGATCTCGTCGGCCCCGGCCCGCTCGAGCCCCACTTCGAGGACGCGGAGGCCGCCGTGGGCTGGATCGGCGCGACCGGAGAGTGGGTGGACCTCGGCTCGGGGGCCGGATTCCCGGGGATCATGCTGGCGGAGACCTCGCCCGACGCCCGCGTCACCCTCGTGGAGCGGCGGCAGAAGCGCTGCGCCTTCCTCGAGGCGGTGATCGGCGCCGCGAAGCTGACGAACGCCTCGGTGCTCTGCACGGACAGCGCCACCCTTCCGGTCGCGCATTACGATGGGATCGTCAGTCGCGCGTACCGACCGCCCGAGGAGATGCTCGGCGATGGCCGCCGGCTTCTACGACCCGGCGGGCTCCTCGTCCTGCTGCTGGCGCGCGATGCGCCGCCGACGGCGCCGGACTTCGAGGTGTTCCACGTGGAACGGTACACGGTGGAGGGGCGTCCGCGCACCGCGGTCGCGCTCCGCTACCGCGGCTGAGGCCGCCGGAGACGCCGATCCCGGCGATTCAGGGCGGTGACAGCGGGGCTCGGGTCGGATACCATTGACCCGGCAAGGGCTCCCTTGCCTCCCCCCGGCGTGTCACCCGCACCTCCCCGCGGCACCGACCCGCCATTCTTCCCGCTCGGAAGGCCATCATGAGCCGCATCATCGCGATTTCCAACCAGAAGGGCGGCGTCGGCAAGACCACGACCGCCGTGAACCTCGCCGCGGCGCTCGCCCGCGCGGGCCGGCCGACCCTCCTCGTGGATCTCGACCCCCAGGGCAACGCGTCGAGCGGCCTCGGGTTCCCCCGGGACACCGTGGAGCACGGCATCGCCGAGGCCATGCTCGGGTTGCAGCCGATTCGTCAAGGGATCGTCAAGACGGCGCAGGAGGGCCTGGATCTCTGCCCGGCCACGCCGGCGCTCGTCGGCGTGGAGGTGGAGCTCGTCGGGCTCCCCAACCGCGATCGTCGCCTCGCGTTCGCGCTCGCGGACCTGCCGAAGCCGTACGAGTACGTGCTCGTCGACTGCCCGCCCTCGCTCGGCCTGCTCACGCTCAACGCGCTCGTCGCGGCCGACAGCGTGCTCGTGCCGCTCCAGGCCGAGTACTACGCGATGGAGGGCCTGGGCGAGCTCATCCGGACGGTGAGCGCGGTCCGGCGCGGACCCAACCCCCGCCTCGTGCGCGAGGGCATCGTCCTCACCATGCACGACGTGCGGACCAACCTCTGCCGCGAGGTCGAGCAGCAGGCGCGCTCGGTGTTCGGCGCCGAGGTGTTCGAGACCGTGGTGCCACGCGCGGTGCGCCTCGCCGAGGCGCCGAGCTTCGGCAAGACCATCTTCGCCTACGACCCCACGTCCAAGGCCGCCGTCGCCTACGGCTCGCTCGCCGGCGAGCTCGCGCGCCGCGTGGCCGCCGGGCGCGCCGAGGCCCTCGGATGAGCCCCGAGGCGCCGCGCCGCGGGGGCCTCGGTCGCGGGCTCGCCGCGCTCATCGGGGGCGACACCCAGGACGCCGCGCCCGGCGCGCACCCCGCCGACATGCTCGTCCAGCTCGCGCTCGACGCGCTCCGCCCGAACCCCGAGCAGCCCCGCGAGACCTTCGCGCCCGCCGCACTCGAGGGGCTCGCCGCCTCCCTGCGCGAGCACGGCGTGCTCACGCCGCTCGTGGCCCGACGGGACGGCGAGGGCGGCTACGTCCTCGTCGCCGGAGAGAGGCGCTGGCGGGCCGCGCGGCTGGCCGGGCTCGAACGGGTGCCGGTCTACGTCCGGGGCGCGCCGCCGAGCCCCGTCGAGCAGCTCGAGCTCGCGCTCATCGAGAACCTCCAGCGCGAGGACCTCGATCCCGTCGAGGCCGCGCTCGGCTACCAGCGCCTCGTCCAGCAGTACGGCCACACCCAGGAGCAGGTCGCCACGCGCGTCGGGAAGGACCGCGCGACCGTCGCCAACGCGCTCCGCCTCCTGAAGCTCCCCGACGCCGGCCTCCGCGCGTTGAAGGAGCACCGCATCAGCGCCGGGCACGCCCGCGCGCTCCTCCCCCTGGAGGATGCCGAGGCGTTCGCCGTCGCGCTCGCCACCGTCGTGACCCGCGAGCTCTCGGTCCGCGCCACGGAGCAGCTCGTCCGGAGCCTGAAGAAGGCGCCCCCGCCGTCGAAGAAGCCCGACCGGGGCGTGACCCGCCTCGGGGACCAGCTCACCCGCACGCTCGGGAGCCGGGTGGTGCTCAAGCCGCGCGCCGCCGGCGGCGGCCGCATCGTCATCGACTACGGCGACGCCGAGGAGCTCGATCGGCTCGTCGGGCGGCTGCGCGGATGAGGAAGACCCCCGAGCGGCCCCTCGCCGCCCTGCTCGGACGAGGCGCCCAGTTCGGGGGGGATCTTTCGTTCGAGGGCCGCGTTCGGGTGGACGGCACCTTCAAGGGCCGCATCTTCACCGAGGACACCCTCGAGATCGGCGAACACGGCGTCATCGACGGGGAGATCGACGCCGCGACCCTCATCGTCGCCGGCACGGCCTCGGGGAAGGTGCGCGCGCGCGAGCGCCTCGTGCTCGAGTCCACGGGCATGTTGAAGGGGCAGGTGGAGACCACCTCGCTCGAGGCGCACCCCGGCGGGCGCATCGACGCCGTGGTGCGGGTGCTCCGTTGAGCTTCGGGGAGTCGAGCGGAGGCCGGCCCGGCGGTCGCCCGTTCATCGTCGGCATCGCGGGCGGCACGGCGTCGGGAAAGACCACGCTCGCGCGGCTCGCATCCCTCCGGACCGGCGCGGCGCTGCTCACGCACGATCGCTACTACCGGGACGCGCATCCGGACACGAATTTCGATCACCCCGACGCCCTGGACACCGCCGGGCTCGTGGCCGATCTCGACCGCCTGCGCGCCGGCCTCGCGGTGGACCTCCCGATCTACGACTTCGCCACGCACAAGCGCCTCCCGACGACGGACCGCCTCACCCCGGGGCCCCTCCTCCTGGTGGAGGGCATCCTCGTGCTCGCCGAGCCCACGCTGCGCGCCCGCTTCGATCTCTGCGTGTACGTCGAGGCCGCGGCGGACCTCCGGCTCATCCGGCGCGTGCGGCGCGACATCACCGAGCGCGGTCGGGACGTGGAGAGTGTGCTCGCGCAGTACCTCGCCACGGTGCGGCCGATGCACGAAGCCTTCGTCCAGCCGTCGGCGGCGCACGCGGCGCTCGTGCTCGACGGGGAGCGCCCGGTGGCGGGCGAGCTCGAGCGGCTCCTGGCGGCGCTTCCGCTGTAGGTGCCGGGAGCGCTACCTCGACGCGGCCTTCGGGTCCGCGGCCTTCGGGTCGGCAGCCTTCGGGTCGGCCGACTTCGAGTCGGTGCCCTTGCTGCCCGCGCTCACCGTGAGCGGGAACTGGAAGCGGCCCCACGCCTCGCCGTCGTCCACGATGACCGCCACGGTGTACTTGCCGCCGGGCTCGTCCTGCGTGCCCGTGTAGGCGAGCACGCCCTTCGACGAGATGGTCATGCCGGCCGGGGCCCCCTCGAGCTTCCACGTCAGCGCATCGCCATCGGGATCGGACGCGTTGAAGCGGAAGCCGTCGACGCGGCTCATCTCGTGGCCGGCGGTGTCGAAGACCGGCGGCGAGTTCACCACCGTGACGACCTCGCTGTCGAAGAAGGCCTCGTTCGCGCCGTCGTCCGCGGTGACGCGCACGCGGATCTTGTCGCCCTTTGCGTGCCGCCCGGCGGCCAGGCGGTCCCCGGCGACGTCGATCACCGGCGTGTCGTTGATGAACCATTCGTAGTCGAGGTCGAGGCGCGCGCCCTCGGGATCGGTGGCCTTCACCGAGGCGCGGACCGGATCGGCCACGCGTACGACCCCGGGCGCGAGCCCGATGGACGCGATCTGGGGCGGCCAGTCACGGGGCGCCCGGGCCGGCGTGGCGACCTCCGCGTCGGCGGAGCTCGGCGTGGCGACCTCGGCGGGCGCGGGGGCGGCTGCCGGGGCGGGCACGGGCGCCGGCGCCTCCGTGGGCGTTGTACAGGCTGAAAGCAGGACGGCTACCCACATGGCCATGCTCCATGGACGTGCGCGAAACGGTGAGTATACGTCCTCCGGAGACCGTGGATGGACCTCAAGTTGACGTTCCTCGGCCGCTCGGCGGGCCGGTGGCGGGTCCAGGTGGAGCTGCCGCCCGACTTCCAGCCGCGCGGGCTCACCGTGGGGCTGTGGGGGGAGGACGACAAGCCCCTCGGCCCCGCGGTGGTGGCGCCCGCGGGCACGACCGGCGTGTGGGACGTCGAAGTCGCCGGCCCAGTGCCCTTGCCGCCGGGCACACTCGTGCGCTGCATGGCCGACTTCGAAGACAACGCGTCGATGGTCTACTGGCTGAGCGTCGATCGGCGCCACGGCCTCCACGCCTTTTTGCATGCCGACGGCCGGCTCCCCGTCGAGTCCGACTGCATCGGCTCCGCCCTCGGCCTCAAGGAGATCGCCCGGCTCTCGCGCGCGTTCCCGTGGGTGAACTGCGCGGCCGCCGCCCCCGCCCGCACCTCGGTGGCGCGCACCGTGGCGCAGGCCCTCGCGGACGAGCTCGGCGAGGACACGCTGAGCCCCGAGCTGCGGGAGCTGCTGAAGGACGAGTTCGGCGTGGACGTGGACGCCGAGGACGAGGGGCTGGTCGACTTCATCAAGGGGTAAGGGGGGGCCGCGTCGCGCTATCGGGCGCCTCCGAGGGCCACGACATCCCCGGCGCGTAGTGCAGACCCCATTCGCCGCCGAGGCAATCGCCGCTCGACCGTCCCGAAACGGTTAGGAGCGTCCTTCCTCGCGCCGCGCGAGGAGCGCGGAAGGCGGCCGCGGAGCGGCCGGTCCGGGCGGGCGCCCTGCGACCGACCGACCGAGCCCGTAGGGCGAGCCTGAAGCGGTCCGACCCCGGCGCCTCGCCGGGGGCGCGCCCCTCGGAGCCAGAGAGTCCAGATGCCGATCGAGCAGGCTAGGCGCTACGGCGCGAACAACTACCATCCGCTGCCCGTCGTCGTGACCCACGCCGAGGGCGCCTGGGTCGTGGACGCCGCGGGCCGGAAGTACCTCGACATGCTCTCGGCGTACTCGGCGCTGAACCAGGGGCACCGCCACCCGCGCATCATCGCGGCGGCGCGGGAGCAGCTCGAGCGCGTCACGCTCACGTCGCGGGCGTTCCACAACGACCAGCTCGGGCCGTTCCTGAAGCGCCTCTCCGAGGTGAGCGGCTATCCGCGCGGGCTCCCGATGAACTCGGGTGCGGAGGCCGTCGAGACCGCGCTCAAGGCCGTGCGCAAGTGGGGCTACGCGGTGAAGGGCATCCCGGCGGACAAGGCCGAGATCATCGTCGCGCGCGACAACTTCCACGGCCGCACCATCTCGATCGTGAGCTTCTCCACCGAGGCGTCCTACCGCGAGGGCTTCGGGCCGTTCACTCCCGGCTTCGTGGTGGTGCCGTACGGGGATGCCGCGGCGATCGAGGCCGCCATCGGTCCGAACACCGCGGCGGTGCTGCTGGAGCCCATCCAGGGCGAGGCCGGCATCATCGTGCCGCCGACCGGCTACCTCCGGGCGGTCCGCGAGTCGTGCACGCGCGCCAACGTGCTCCTGGTGCTCGACGAGATCCAGACCGGCCTCGGCCGCACCGGCAAGATGTGGGCGGCGGAGCACGAGGGCGTGCGTGCGGACGCGATCACCATCGGCAAGGCCCTCGGCGGCGGCGTGTACCCGGTGAGCGCCTTCTGTGCGAACGACGCGGTGATGGACATCTTCGCCCCCGGCACGCACGGCTCGACCTTCGGCGGCAACCCCATGGCGGCCGCGGTGGGGCGCACGGCGCTCGACGTGCTCGTCGACGAGCGGCTGCCCGAGCGCGCCGCGACGCTCGGGGAGGCCTTCATGGACGCCCTCCGCGCGATCCGGAGCCCGAAGGTGAAGGAGGTCCGCGGGCGCGGCCTGCTCATCGGCCTGGAGCTCCATCGCGACGCGGGCTCGGCCCGCCTCTACTGCGAGCGTCTCCTGGCGCGCGGTGTACTCTGCAAGGACACGCACGAGCAGGTCGTGCGCTTCGCGCCGCCGCTGGTCATCCACGAGCCCGATCTCGACTGGGCGCTCGGTCACATCAAGGCGGTGCTCGCATGAAGGCCACGAAGTTCCACCACGACTACCCCTACCGCCTGCGCGTCCAGCATCCCGAGTACGGGGAGATCCGGCTCGAGCGCAAGGGCCGCTTCCTCCGCGTCGACCCCGTGGAGCCGCCCGAGGAGGACGAGGTGGTGGTGCTCACGTCGTCGGCGCCGCACCGCGCGCGCGGCACGGTCGAGGCGCTCCAGGCCGGGAAGCGGCTCACGGTCGTCGCGTCCACAGCCGTGCTCGACTGGCTGGCGGGCCTCGGAAAGGTCGACCGCCAGCCGTTCCCCGCGACGGTCGACGGCCTCACGATCGACGGGCTGCCCTACACCCCGGCGCCCGGCGCGCCGCCGCTGGCGCACTTCCTCCGCGCGTCGGTGGCCGGCGCCCGCGCCGGGAGCGCGCTCCGCCGCATCGCCGAGCAGGTGCGGTTCCCGTCGAGCGAGCCGCACGTGATCCAGATCACCCTCGAGGACGGCGGACGGCTCGTCCACCTCGACCACGCGCTCCACCGCGGCACCGACCCGGAGTGGCTCGACCGCGCGGCGGCCCGCTTCGGGGGCGCGGAGTGGCTGCTCGTGGGCGTCCCGTGGGGTGAGGGCGAGGGCGTGGTGCGCCACGTGGGGCGGTTCGCCGCGAAGCGGGTGCTGCTCGTGGAGCTCCAGAACGCCGAGCGGCGCGAGATGGGGTTGCCGACCGAGCTCGTGACCCCCTGGCGTGACCAGCTCGTGTCGGCGGGCGTCGAGGCGCACGTGTTCGCCACCCAGGCCAGCTACCGGTTCGAATGAACCTCCTGCGCGCTCTCCGCTACATGCGTGGCGTTTCGCGCGGCGTGCGCCGGGGGGACACTTTTCCGGCATCCGGACGCGTCCGCGCGCTCGACGCCCCGGGCGGCACCAGCCGCGCGCTGTTCAAGCACGGGCTCGCCGAGCTCGACCACGTCGAGATCTCCACCCACGTCGTCCCCGTGCGCGGGCTCACCCGCCCGGTCGAGATCCTCCACCTCACCGACGTGCACCTCCGCGTCCGCGACGCCTGGGTGGACCGCCTCGCGACGATCATCGCCGCCGAGCGCCCCGACCTCGTGGCCCTCACGGGGGACGTCGTGACGCGCGGATGGAAGGAGGAGGCCGCCGATCACTTCCTGGCCTCGCTCCCCGAGGCGCCGCTCGGCAAGTGGGCGGTGATGGGAAACTGGGAGCACTGGGGCGGCGCGCCCCGCGAGGTGTGGGAGCCCGTGCTCGCGCGGAACGGCGTGCAGCTGCTCCACAACCGGGTGGTCCCCCTCGACGGCTTCGACCTCGCCGGCACGGACGACCTGCTCGCCGGGGACCCCGACATCGACGGCGTGTTCGCGGGCCTGCGCGCGGACCTGCCGACGCTGCTCCTGACCCACTCGCCGGGCATCTTCCCGCGGCTGTCCAAGCCCCCGGTGCGGCTCGTGCTCGCCGGCCACACCCATGGCGGCCAGGTGCGCATCCCCGTGCTGGGCCCGTTCTTTTTGCCGCGCGGCAGCGGCGCCTACCCCTGGGGCTGGTACGAGCGGGACGGCACGCACCTGTTCGTGAGCCGCGGCATCGGGTGGTCGGTGGCGCCGGTGCGGTGGCGATGCCCGCCGGAGATCGCGCGGATCCGGATGGTGCCGGCTTAGGTCGGTTGGGCGGATTTCGGAGGGGGTTGCGTCCGCCCCGCGGCGTTCTACCCCCGCGTGACCGACGCCACCGGGGCCTCCACCCGCACCGGGAAGCCCTGCTTGTCGTGGGTGACCACGATCACCATGTCGCCGCGCTGCTCGATCACCTCGCCGCGCACGTTGGGGCCGACGGCAACCTCGCCGGCGCGGGCGTCGGGCGGGACGCGCACGCGGGTGCCGGGCACCATCCCGGGCGGGGGGCGCACGGGGTGGTTCACCGCGTGGAACACCCCGATGCCCCCGGCGAGCGACCACGCCTGGGGGAACCCCTGCTCGCGGAGCCAGTGGGCGACGCCGAACGAGCGCGCCCCCGCCGCACAGTAGACGGTGATGGGGCGGTCGCGGGGGAGGTCCGCGAGGTGGTGCGGCACCAGGTCCATCGGGAGGAGCATCGCGCCCTCGGCCACGCCACTCGCGAGCTCACCGGGCTCGCGGATGTCGAGCAGGAGCGAGCCGGGGATGGGCACCTCCACCTCGAGCTCGGGCTCCTCGGGCTCGGGTTCGGGCGTCGTCGCGGGTCGGGGGGCGGCGGCGTGCGGGGCGGCGACACGTGGGGCGGCGCCATGTGGGGCGGCGCGGGTGGCGGGAGCCAGGCCCGAGTGCACGTCCGCGCGGCCGCCCGCGACCCGCGCGAGCACCTTCTTCACGAGCGATCCGACGCGGCCCATGTCGACTCCGGGGTGGGCCCCCTGGACGAGGTGGCCGGCCCTGCCGACGTAGCCGGTCGGAGAACACGAGGGAGGGCGCTCACCATTCGCCGGGGAATTCCGGGCTGGACTCATCGCCTTGGCTTGCTACCATGCGCCATGCTGACCCTCCTCCTCTCCCTCGTCGCGTGCGGCGGGCCCTCCTCCTCGGACGACAAGACCACCGGGGACAGCGGCGTGCACGGCCTCGACGCGGATGGGGACGGCTACGGCGCCTCCACCGATTGCGACGACGAGAGCGCGCTGATCCACCCGGGCGCCGACGAGGTGTGCGACGGGCTCGACAACGACTGCGACGACGAGGCCGACGAGGATCCCGTCGACGGCGACACGTATTACGCGGACGCCGACGCGGATACGCACGGCGACGCAGCCGCTCCGGTGGCGGCGTGCTCCGCCCCGGCGGGAACCGTCACGCGCGCGGGGGACTGTGATGACACGGACACGGCCACGCACCCCGGCGCGGCCGAGGATTGCGACGACACGGTCGACCACAACTGCGACGGCAGCGTCGCCTTCGAAGACGCCGACGGTGATGGATGGGCCGCGTGCCTCGAGTGCGACGACGCCGACGCGACCGCACACCCGGACGGGGTGGAGGTGTGTGACGCCGCGAACGCGGACGAGGACTGCTCGGGGCTGGCGGACGACCTGGACGCGGGCGTCGACGCTGCGACGAAGACCACGTGGTACCGGGACCCGGACCGCGATGGGTACGGCGATCCCACGGGCGCCACCCAGACCAGCTGCGACTCGCCTGTCGGGTACGTGGCAGACGCGACGGATTGCGACAGCCTCGACGCCACGGTGAACCCAGGCGTGGCGGAGGTCTGCGACGCGATCGACGCGGACGAGGACTGCTCGGGCCTCGCGGACGACGCCGACGCCGGGGTCGAGCCCGACAGTTGGATCGAGTGGCATCCGGACGAAGACGGGGACGGCTATGGCGAAGCCGGTGGCGCGGTGTTCTTCTGCGACGCGCCGGCTGGTTTCGTGGCCGACCTGACCGACTGCGCCGACCTCGACGCCACGATCAACCCCGCGGCGGTCGAGCTCTGCGACACGGGCGGCACGGACGAAGACTGTGACGGCGCCGCGAACGACGCGGACCCCAGCGCCACCGGCACGTCCGCCTGGTTCGCCGACGTCGATCTCGACGGCTACGGGGATCCCGACGCGTCGGTGGTGCGGTGCGAGTCGCCCACGGGCTACCTCGCCGATGCGACCGATTGCGATGACTCCGCGCCGACGACCAACCCCGGCGCGTCCGAGGTCTGTGACACGGCCGATGTGGACGAGGACTGCGACGGCCGAGCGGACGACGCGACGGCTACCGGGCAGACGACGTTTTACGCCGACGGGGACGGTGACGGGTACGGCGGCGCGAGCGCCGCGACGGTGAGCGCGTGCGACGCTCCGATCGGCTACGCCTCGGTCGCCACGGATTGCGACGACGACGCGGCGACCGCACACCCGGGAGCAGCCGAGGTCTGTGACGACACGAACCTCGACGAGGACTGCAATGGCGTCGCGGACGACGCCGACTCCGCCGCGACCGGGCGCACCGCCTGGTACCGGGACGGTGACGGCGACGGCTATGGGACCGGTGTCGCCGTCTCCTCCTGCGACGTGCCGACCGGCTACGCGGCGGACAACGGGGACTGCGACGACGCGAGCGCCGCCGAGAACCCGAGTGCCGTCGAGGTCTGCAACGGTGGGGTCGACGACGACTGCGACGGTTCGACGGACGACGCCGACGCCTCGATCACCGACGCCACCACCTGGTACCGCGACGTGGACGGGGACGGCTACGGCGGCACCACGACGCGCACGGCGTGCGCCCAACCGTCCGGCTTCCGCGAGGCAGGCGGCGACTGCAATGACGCGAACACGAGTGTGTCCCCCGGCACCGCAGAGGTGTGCGATGCCTCAGAGGTCGACGAGGACTGCGACGGCGCGGCGGACGACGCCGACGCGAGCGTCACCCACACGACGACCTGGTACCTCGACGCGGACGCGGATGGGTTCGGTGCGGCGACGAGCTCGATCGCGACGTGCTCGGCGCCGCCCGGGTACGTCGAGCCGAGCACCGACTGCAACGACGGCGTCGCGGCGATCAGCCCCGCCGGCGTCGAGGCGTGCAACGGCGCGGACGATGACTGCGACGGCACCGTGGACGACGGCGTCGTCCGCTGGTACCCGGACTACGACGGGGACGGCTACGGCGATTCGGCGGACACGGGGGCGTGCGCGGAAGTGGGCGGGTACGTCACGAACGGGGATGACTGCGACGAGGCCGACGAGGCCATCCACCCGGGCGCGGCCGAGGTGTGCGACAGCATCGACAACGACTGCGACGGCACGACGGACGACGACGACGCGGACATCGACGGCACCGAGTTCCTCGTGGACGCCGACGAGGACGGGTACGGAGACGACGACTCCGACGCCCGAATCGGCTGTGTCGCGCTGACTGGCGAAACCACCGTGCCCGGCGACTGCGACGACGGCGACCGCGACGTCAACCCTGGCGAGACCGAACACTACGGCGACTCGATCGATGACGACTGTGACGGTTCCACGTCCGGCGGTTCGGGAAAGACCGTGGTGTACGGGTCGGGCTCTGGAAGCTACGTGCGCGTCACCTCGAGCGAAACCTATTCGGACGTCATCTTCCGCGACTACGTCATCGTGACGGGAAGCCTGACTTGCTACCGTTGCTATTTCGAGGAAGGCATGGGGCTCGACCTCGACGGCTACTCCCGCGGTGACTCGGCCTCCGCCTACATCTACGACTCGTTCTTCGAACGGGGGATCAACGCCACGGGTGCCGGGGTCTACAGCACCTACACCTACCGCATCACGCTCTACGTCTACAATTCGACGTTCTTCGAGCCCTACGACTACGCCGTCGAGGTGAGCGACTACCTCTACAGCCAGACCGACGCCTACATCTACAACTCGGTCGTCTACAACCCGGGCACCGGCGACTACTACGAGGAGTACGGCGCCAACATCACGACGTCGAGCTGCGTGACCTACGCCTCCGAGACCGCCGGCATCCTCGACTTCTCCTACGACCCCCCGCGCCCGTCCGACGGCTCCCCACTCATCGGGGCATCGGGCACCTCCCCCACGGGCACGGACTACTGGGGCGTCACGCGGACGGATCCGGACATCGGCGCCGTCGAGTACTGAGCCGTTTCAGAGCGCGAACCGGTACCCCACCGCCACGCCCACCGCCGTCCCGCCCGGCGCGGGGCCGAGCACGAGCAGCGACGCGGGCGCGATCGTCAGGTGGAGGTCCGCCGTGAGCCAGCCCGGCCCGAGCGGCAGGAGGCCGCCGACCTGCGGGGCGATCCAGCCGGTCAGCGCCGCGTCGTGGGTGCGCCCGACGGGGGTGACGGTGTCCTGCGACACCCAGGCCACGCCGCCCGCGAGCGCGACGCGCCCGTGGAGCTCGTCCAGTGGCCCGAAGGCGAAGGCCACGCGGGGGCCGCCGGCAACCACGACGAGGCCGGTGCGCCAGTCGAGATCCTCGGCGAGGGCGTCGTCCTCGAGCGAGCCGGCCGCCGCGCCGGGAAGCCGGGCCATCACCTCGCCGCCGAGGGTGAACCGCGGGACGAGCGCGACCTCGCCGAGCACCCGGAGGCCCGGCGCGGGGCCGAGCGGGGCGAACGGGACCGCGAGGGTGAGGCCGGCCTCGATGGCCCCCTTGCGGTCACCGGAGGCGGCGGCGCCCTCGGTGGAGGACACGGCGGCGCCCTCTCCGGAGTCGGTGGGGGCGGGCGTGGCGGGCGAGGGGGGCGCCGCGAGGAGCGCGGGAATCAGGGCAATCCACATCAGTACACCACCTGCTCGATCGTGTCGGTGGCCGCGGCGGCGTCGGTGCGCCCCCCCGCGACGTAGAGCATCGCGCGGAGCGGCGCGAGGCCGAAGTCGGCACGCGGGGTCGCGAAGGTGCCGGAGCCCGAGGTGCTGGACCACGAGCCCATCTCCAGGTCCGGCCCCTCGATGGCCGACTGCCGGCCGCTGTCCTGCGCCTGGTCGGCGTCCCCGCCGCCGCCGAGGACGTAGATCCAGCCCGCCGCGCCGAGGCCCCGGAGGTCCACGCGCGCCTGGCCGTTGGCGTCCATGTTGGAGAGCGGCCCGAACTCCGCGAGCAGCCCGCCGGGCAGGATGTCGGCGTACTCGATGGAGGCGTCGGCGCCGCCGCCGAGATCGCCCTCGATCGCGACGACGTAGCTGGGCGCGCTCTCGCCGAGGTTGGGGGCCTCGTCGAAGCCGATCACCACGGCGTCGTGGTCCATGCGGGCCTCGCCGAGCGTGCCCGCGTCGAACCAGGTGCCGTCCACGTCGAGTGCCCACACCTCGGCGGCGGGCGTGCCGCCGTCCGCCGTGCCGCCGACGAGCCACACCCAGGACGCGCCCAGCGGGTCGGTCCCGACCACCACGGACGCGCGGCTGCGCGGCGCCGGGAGCCGCTCGGCCACCTCCACCCAGCGGCCCAGGCCGCCGTCGGGCACGAAGCCCACGGTGCCGGGGGCGACGCCGTCGTCGACCCAGGTGGTCTCGAGGATGCCGTCGGCCACCGCGTGCTCCTGGCCCGCCGCGCCGTTCACGGCGTCCGTCCGGTACACGCGGTAGGCAACGGCCCCCGGCACCGCGGTCCAGGTGAGGCCCACCGCGGCCTCGCCGAGATCGAGCCGCACGACCTCCACCTCCGAGGCGAGGGACTCGCCGTCGGGGTTCCACGGGTCGTCTGACCCCATCAGCGCGGACACGCGGTAGTACCAGGTGCCCGCTTCGAGGGTGCCCCCGCCGGGGATCGCCTCGCCGTCGATGTCGGGGCGGACGCCGGCCTCGCCGTCGAGGATCGCGGCCCGCTCGACCGTGTCGAGGGCGCCGGTGCCGTCGTCGCCGCCGATGGCCCACACGAAGCCGCCGTGCACCGCGTAGGCGGCGTCCGTGCGCGGAGTGGTCAGCTCGCCGCCGAGCCGCTGCCAGCCGGACACCGCGCCGAACGCGTCGAGCTGCGCGCGCTCCACGCTCGCGAGGGGCGCCGCGCCGTCGTCGCCGCCGAGCGCCCAGAGCCAGCCGCGCCCGAGCGTGTCGACGCTGGAGAGCAGGCCGGGCGCCGCCCGTGCGACGTTCATCGGCGGACCGAGCGCCCAGGCGCCGTCGGTGCCGAGCTTGGCGGAGGGGTTGCGCACGACGAAGGCGGCGTGGTCGTCGTAGCTGCCGTCCGGGTTCCGGACGCGCACGAGGTAGCTGCCGACCGCCATCGAGGAGGAGGGCACGGTCGCGTCGATGTGGCCCTCGTCGCCGACGGTGGCGGGCGCGGTGACCTCGGTGCCGTCGGCCCGTACGAGGACCACGTTGGCGCCGGCGTCGAAGTGTTCCCCCGTGATCACGATGGGGGTGTCCTCCTGGGTGATGCCGGCCTGCGGCAGCACGGTGCGGACGTCGGGCGGCGGCGCCGCGGTCACGGTGAACGCGTCCGCGAGGAAGTTGTAGCCGTTGTCCGGGTTGAGCACGACGAGGTCGTAGGGGCCGCCCACGGGGATGCCCTCGGGCACGACCGCGGCGAGGCTGCCGTCGGTGATGTACGCGACCTGGTCGAGCTCGGGGTCGAACGCGGGCAGGAAGCCTTCGAGCGTCAGGTAGACCCGCGGCGTCGACACGAACCCGGCGCCGGAGATCGTCACGGCCGTGCGGGCCTCGGTCCAGCCGAAGGGCGGCGTCACGACGTCCACCCGGATGTTGTCGTCGAGGTGCGGCGGCCGGGTGTCGGTGATCTCGACGGCCTCGACGAAGGTCACCGCGCAGCCCGCGGGGTTGGTGACCGTGAGGTCGTACAGCCCGGGCGCCATCGCCGGATCCTGCACGGGGAGGGTCACCGTGAGCGCGTCGGGCGCCCACACGAGGTCGGTGAGCGCGACATCCCCGAGGTGGACGTCGGGGAGGAGCGGGTCCGAGCCATCCCCCCGCACGTCCCCGGGGAGCGCGGAGAAGCCCTCGCCGAACACGACGAGGCGATGGGGATCGCCGTTGTAGAGGGGGGTGGGCGCGGCGGCGCCCTCTTCGAGGACCTCGTCGACGAAGGGGCAGGGCTCGGAGCGCCAGGCGCAGCCGGAGACGAACAGGAGAAGCAGCATGGGCGGGAACGTAGGCCCCGGAACCCCACCGCTCACTTACCTGCCGTTTATTTTGGGGGCGGGGCAGCCGCGCCGCGGGGCATCGGCGTGGGTGCCGAGGGGGATCGTCGGTAGCCCGGGTGCCACGTCACTTCCCGAGGGCCCCCGCCCCTTCTATGGACGTCGTGGCTCCAGCTCCGATCGTACCCGCTCGCGGGCGCGGTCGACCTGATCGCGGGTGGCGCCGAGGCGGACCAGGATGTGCTCGGTGAGCGCGAGGGCCACCTCGGCCTCGCCCGCGATGACCGTGCTCACCCCGGCGTCGAGCAGGTCGGGCGCCTCGGACACGTAGGCGGACCGGGCCACGATGGTGAGCGACGGGTTGAGCGCGAGCGCGTTGCGGACCACGTCGATGGGGGGCGTTCCCGAGGACGTGAACAGGAGGCTGCCCGCTTCGGCGACGCCCGCCTCGCGCAGCACCTCCAGATCGCTCGCGTCCCCCGCGAAGGCGCGGATCCCCTCCGCGCGGAGCCGCGCGACCACGTCGGGGTTCCGCTCGATGACCGTCGGCTCGATCTCCTGCTCGCGGAGGAGCCGGGTCACGCTCCGGCCGACGGGGCCGTACCCGACGATGATCGCGCGGTGGGCGGTCGTCTCGGGCCGGGGCGTCGCCGGCGTGACCCGGGCCTCCATCGGGCGCCGCAGCAGCTTCGCCAGCCAGCGCTCCAGGGTGGGGTTCGCGCGGTAGATCAACGGGTTGAGGGTGATGGAGAGGATCGCGGTCGCGACGAGCGCCTGCGTCGCGGCCGCCGGCAGCACGCCGAGGGTGCGCCCGAGGGCCGCGACGATGAAGGAGAACTCGCCGATCTGCGCGAGGGCCACGCTCACGGCGACGGCGGTGTGGAGGGGCCCGCGCAGCACGAGCACGACGAGGAGCGCGATGAGCGGCTTCCCGACGAGCACCACCGCGAGCGTGCCCGCGATGAGCCACGCGTGGTCGAGCACCCCCATCGGGTCGAGCAGCATGCCCATCGACACGAAGAACAGCACCGCGAAGGCGTCGCGCATGGGGAGCGCGTCGGAGGCGGCTCGCGCGCTGAACTCGGACTGGCCGACGATCATCCCGGCGAGGAACGCCCCGAGCGCCATCGACGCGCCGAAGAACTGGGCCGCCGCGACGGCGAGGCCGACGGCGAGCACGAGGACGGTGAGCGTGAACAGCTCCCGCGACTGCCCGCGGTCCACCCAGCGGAGCAGCCCCGGGATGACCCGCTGCCCGACCAGGAAGGTGATGCCGATGAGGACGCCGAGCTTGGCGATCCCGAGGACCAGGGCCTTCAGGACGACCGCGGCCTCCGCGCCCACGCCCGGCCCCGCGACGATGGGCAGCAGCACCAGGACGACGACGGTGAAGAGGTCCTCGACCAGGAGCCACCCGACCGCGACGTGGCCCGCCGACGTGTGGAGGGCGTTCGCGTCGGCGAGCACGCGGAGCAGCACCACCGTGCTCGCGACCGAGATGGCGAGCCCGTACACCACGCCCGCGGACACGCTCCACCCGGCGAGCAGGGCGACGACGACGCCGAGGGCGGTCGCGACCGCGATCTGGGCGACCGCGCCGGGAACGGCGAGCCGGCGGACCGCGAGCAGGTCCTCGAGGTGGAAGTGCAGCCCCACGCCGAACATCAGCAGGATCACGCCGAGCTCGGCGAACTGCTCGGCGATCGCCTTGTCGCCGACGAACCCCGGCGTGAACGGCCCGACCACGATCCCCGCGAGGAGGTAGCCCACGATGGGCGAGAGGCGGAGCCGGTGCGACACGAGCCCGAGGATCCACGCCGCGGTGAGGCCGCCCGCGAGCGTGAGGATCAGGTCGAGCTCGTGGGTCACTTCCTCAGGTGGTGATCACCCGGTCGAACGACATCCAGCGCCGCAGCAGCGTCTTCGTCATCTCGCCGTTGACCGCCATGTTCGCGGCGGTGGTCCCCATCTTCACGTAGTTCGCGGCGTGGGCGGCCTGGATGATGGGCCAGGGGTGCTTCTTCAGGAACTTCGACTTCGACAGCGGCCGGAGCGCGGCGCGCGGCACGAAGGACTTCGAGAGGAGCTGGGTCAGCGCGATCCAGAAGGTGTCCTCGACCGGGCGCGGATACTCGAGGTTGATCCGGTGCTGGTAGAAGGTCTTGGTGGCCGTGCCCTCGATGTCGTACTCGCTGATGAGGCCGGACTCGAGGAGCTTGTGGTTGAGCTCGGAGCCCGGGAACACCGTCATCGAGAACAGGTAGAGATCGAACGGGTGCGGGAACTGCGAGATCATGTCGAAGAGCTTGGCCTTGTCCTCGTCGGTCGAGACCGGGTCGTCGAAGATGAGCTGGAAGTGGCCCTTGATCCCGAGCTTGTGGAACAGGTTCGCGATGTCGCCGATGGTGTTGTTCTTGACGCGGCGGTCGTACAGGTGGCCGGTGACCCGCTCGGAGGACTGCACGCCCATGTAGACGTTGACGAGCCCGGCGTCGCGGAGCCGCGTCATGCGGTCCTCGTTGACGAGCTTCGGCTCGATGAACACCTCGAACGGCAGGCCCACGTCGCGGGGGTAGCGCTCGCAGAAGTCGTCCAGCCAGTCGGCCTGGAAGTTGAACACCTCGTCGTCGAAGCGGATGCGCTTGAATCCCCAGTGCGCGCGGGCCTGCTTGATCTCGTCGACCATCGAGGCGGGTGACCGGACGCGGAACCACTTCTGGCCCGGGTACACGTCCTTCTTGTAGGTGGAGTTGTAGCAGTAGCTGCACTTGTAGATGCAGCCGCGGCTCCCCATCATCTGGAAGACCGGATCCCCGCGCATGGGATCGCCCTTCGTCAGGTTCTTCCCCCAGATGAAGTACTTGTGGTCGTGCGTCGTGTAGTCGCGGTACTGCAGGGTGTCGAGGTTCTCGATCAGCGGCCGCAGCTTGTTCTTGCGGACGCCGTCCTCTCCGAGCTGGAACATCATGTTCCCGGTCTCGTAGAGCTCCTCCCCGGCGCGGAGGCGGTTCGCGAACTCGAGCAGCGCGAGCTCGCCCTCGCCCTGGAGCACCATGTCGGCGTCCTGGATGCAGGTGCCGCCGACGAGCGTGGGGTGCATGCCGCCCCAGAGCACGGGGATGTCCAGCACCTCGTGCATGTGCTCGGTGAGGATGCGGGCGGCGTTGTAGTAGGCGCTCGCGCGGATGGACACGCACACGACGTCGAGCTGCTCGTCCTTGATCACCTTGATCAGGTTCTCGAGCTCCTGGTCCTTCGCGGGGTCCAGGTGGTTCGAGATCCAGTCCTTGAAGTAGATCTCGGCGACGTGATGGCCGGCGTGCCGGAGCGTGCTCGCCAGGATGCGCACGGCGTTGTTCTCGACGTCGTACATCGAGATGATGCCGACCCGCGGCCCGCGCCCCGAAGTGCGCGACACGAGGGTTTCGATGCGGTGGTTCATGGTGGGCACGTCCTACGCGTCAGAGAGTGTCCCAGGGTAGCACCCGACCGCGGGCGCCGGGACGCCGCGGGTGTCGGCGGGGCTACACAAGATCGGACTCGCTCGGGCTGGAATGGGGGCCGGCGCGGCTGTGTGACCGTCGGTCGCGTCGCCCCCGTCGGCTCGAACGTGGTACGGTCGCACGCCTTTCCGCATCGAGGTCGCATGGAATCGTCCGCCGTCGTGCCGCCGCCCGTCCCCATGACCGCCTTCGAGCGGCGCTTCGGGCACCCGCCGGGCCTCTTCGTCCTGTTCTTCACCGAGATGTGGGAGCGGTTCTCCTACTACGGCATGCGCGGGCTCCTGAAGCTCTACATGGTGAACTACCTGTTCGTCGGGAGCCGCCAGCTCCTGCAGGGTGGGGAAGAGCGCGTGGCCGGCGATCCTTCCGCCGTCATCGGCTGGGGCGTCGTGCAGGGCCTGCTCCCCGCCGGGGCCACCATCCAGGGCCAGGCGTCGGTCATCTACGGCTGGTACACCGGGCTCGTCTACATGACGCCGCTGCTCGGCGGCCTGATCGCCGACCGCTACCTCGGCCAGCGCCGCACCGTCGTGCTCGGCGGCGTGCTCATGGCGATCGGCCACTTCGTGATGGCGTTCGAGAACCAGTTCTTCTTCGCGCTGCTCCTGCTCATCCTGGGCAACGGCGCGTTCAAGCCGAACATCTCGACCCAGGTCGGCAACCTCTACCAGCCCGGTGATCCGCGTCGTGACGGCGCGTTCACCATCTTCTACATGGGCATCAACCTCGGCGCGTTCCTCACCAACTTCATCTGCGGCACCCTCGCCGCGGTGTACGGGTGGCACTACGGGTTCGCCGCCGCCGGCGTCGGCATGATGGCCGGCCTCGTCATCTACATCGCCGGGCAGCGCTACCTGGCCCCCGACAACCGGATGAAGAAGGCCGCCGCCCACACCGAGGCCGTCAAGGAGCCGATGACGACCGATGAGTGGCGTCGCGTCGGCGCGCTCGTGGTCCTGTGCGCGTTGAACATCGTGTTCTGGGGTGTGTACGAGCAGCAGGGCAACACGATGCAGACGTGGGCCGACGAGCAGACGATCTGGCCGAACATCCTCGGCATCCAGGTCCGCAGCACGTGGTTCCAGTCGTTCAACCCCTTCTGCATCTTCCTGCTCGCCCCGCTGCTCGACATGTTCTGGCGCTGGCAGAACCGCCGGGGTGCGGAGCCGTCGAGCGTGACCAAGATGGCGATCGGCTCGGTGATCCTCGGGCTGTCGTTCATCGTGATGGTCGTCGGCGCCAACATCGTCGGTGACGGGCAGGGCAGCATGTTCTGGCCGCTGTTCTGCACGCTGCTCCTCACCGTCGGCGAGCTCTACCTCTCGCCCATCGGCCTCTCGCTTGTCACCAAGGTCTCCCCCATCCGCATCGTCTCGATGATGATGGGCATGTGGTTCCTGTCGAGCTTCTTCGGCGGGCTCCTGTCCGGCTACCTCGGCGTCCTCTACGATCAGATCCCGAAGGACAGCTTCTTCCTGCTCCTCACCGGGCTCGGCGTCGCCACCGGCGCGGCGATGTGGGCGTTCAACAAGCCGCTCAAGCGCGCGCTGGGCGGCCAGCTCTGAAGAGGCGTCGCGGAGCGGCGGGGGCGCGCGTCCCCGCTCTCCGTACCGCGCAGCCCTACCGACCCGTGTCCCGATGGGGCACAATGGGCGGGTCGTCGAACCCGAGGTTTTCTTGAGCAAGTCGTCCGTCTTCAGCGCCCCCGTCGTCGTCGTGGGCGGCGGCGTGGCCGGCCTCGTCACCGCGCACCTGCTCGCCGAGCAGGGCGCCGAGGTGGTCGTCGTCGAGAAGTTCGAGCGCGTCGGCGGGCTCGCGCGCTCCTACAAGTACGAGGACTTCGTGTTCGATTGCGGTCCGCACCGCTTCCACACGGAGAACCCCAACATCAAGGCCTACATCGACCGCGTGCTCGGGTCGGAGGTCGCCGTCTTTCCGCGGAAGTCCGAGGTCTACTTCGAGGGCAGCTACTACCGCTGGCCGCTCCACCCGAAGAACCTCGTCCAGCTCCCGCCCGCCCTCGCGATGAAGTCGGCGATCGACCTCGCGATCAACGGCATGAAGACCTACGAGGGCAACAGCTTCGAGGACTACGTCCTCCGGCAGTACGGGCCGACGCTCTACGAGAACTTCTTCAAGGGCTACTCCATCAAGTTCATGGGGATCCACCCCAAGGACACCCACCCGGACTGGGCCAAGGTCGGCCTCAACCGCGCGATCATCGACGACAAGCTGCAGATGCAGAACCTGTCGCAGCTCGCGAAGTCGACGTTCCTCCAGTTCAACAAGGCCGAGATCAGCTTCACCTACCCCAAGACCGGCATGCAGCTGGCGTGGGACAAGGTTCGCGCGCTGCTCGAGCAGAAGGGCGGCCGCGTCGTCACCGGCGAGGGCGCTCGCCTCATCGGCGGCAACGGCCGCATCGACGCCGTCGAGTTCGGCAACGAGCGGATCGAGCCGAGCCTCGTGGTGTGGACCGCGCCCATCACCCTCGCGACCAGCCAGCTTGGGCTCGAGAAGCCGGACCTGCCCTACCTCTCGACCCTGTTCTACAACGTGCTCGTCCGCGCCGATGTCCCCCGCAACTACCAGTGGTGCTACTACGGCGCCGACGACATCGTGTTCTCCCGCGCCTCGATCCCGCGCTGCTTCTCGGACGCGACGTGCCCGCCGGGCACCACCGGCATCCAGCTCGAGGTGACCTGCCGCGAGGGGGACGAGCGGTGGCGGCACGCCGAGCGCCTCACCGACTGGGTCGTGAGCGACCTCATCAAGGTCGGCCTCGTGAAGTCGCGTCGCGACATCCAGAACGTCTACGTCGAGCGCGTGGCGGACACCTACCCGATCTACCACAGCCACTACCCGCGCGAGCTCGAGCGCACCCGCAAGGCGCTGTCCGCCTTCGAGAACCTGCACCTCGCCGGGCGCACGGGCATGTTCTGGTACAACAACATGGACCACTCCATGGAGAACGCCATGCAGCTCTCGAAGCGGCTGCTGCGCGACTCCGGCCGCGAGGACGCCGAAGAGGCGCTGCTCGCGAAGGGTGTGTTGAAGGCGGGGTAGGGTCGGCAGCCCGCGGCTCGACCGGAACCCCGCGGCTCGGCGGCACCCCGCGCGAGGTGCCCGGCGGGCGCCAGGCCGGGGCCGGGCGGTTCCGGGCTCGTGGGCCGCGCCAGCGGGCCGCCGCCCGAACGGAGCGCGGAGCGCGACCCCGCGAGGGGACCGACCCCCGCGTCCGCGCGGGGGACGCGCCCGGAGGCCCTCCGCGAAGGCCTAGAAGCTGATCCGGAGGTCCAGCGCGTGCCAGTTGCGCGCGGGTTGGTCGAGCTGCACCTTCACGCCGTACTCGAGCGTCGCCTTGTCGCTCACGAGGCCGAGGCCGACGTGGGCGTGGTGGTGGTCCTCGACGAGGGACCAGCCGCCGCGCAGGGCGAGCCACTTCGTGGCGGACACGTCAGCGCCGGCCCGCCACTGGAAGGTGTCGACGCCGAACCGCGCCTCCGCTCCGCTCGCGGGCCCCTCGATGGGCGCGGACACGTCGACCTCGAGGCCGAGGTAGGGGCCCGGATCGAAGCGCACGCCGAGGTCGGCGAGGCGGGTCACGTCGGGGAAGTCGGACACGAGCAGGTTGCGGGCGCCCGCGGCCACGGTGAGCGAGGGGACGGGCCGCCCGGCCACGGAGAAGCCGAAATTGAAGGCGTTGCTCGCGCCGGTGAGCGCCGAGGTCCGCCAGTCGAAGCGGGTGTGCGCCCCGATGGAGAGGCGCCGATCGAGGAGCGGCACCGCCAACCCGAGGTGGACGCGCTGCGTGGTGGTGAGGTTGGAGAGATCGCCGCCGGCCGGCTTCCAACCTGGGAGATCCGCGCCGGTGGGGGGCACGTTGTCGGTCATCCACCGGTAGCCGGCGCCCAAAGCGACGGGGGAGGTCCGCGAGTCGACCGCGCCGCTCCGCGCGAGGAAGCGCTTGTCGGGGCCGACCTCCGCGCCGCCGTAGACGACGTAGCTGGGGTCGAGCGCCGCGGCGGAGAGGTTGAGCTCCTCACCCGCGGGGTTCTTGCCGTCCGCGAGGCCGACCCCGCCGCTACCGAGCGATCGTGCGCCCATGTCGTCAGCGAAGGCCGGCGCCGCCTGGGAGCCGACCGCCAGCGCCCCCAGTGCGAGGGCGAACGCGAGGGGAGGCTTGCCGGGCCACATATCGGGCACTACTATATGCCGCTTTCCGCGCGTGCAAGCCCGGGATGGCCCTACAGGGCCGATTGCAACGTCATTTTAGATGTCGGTTCGCGTCGCGAGCTACATGGGTGGTCGACAGGTGTTGGGGTACACCCCGGGAACGGGGACTGGAGTCACGATGGAGAAGGACAGGCTCGATTTCTTCCGCACCCTTCTGCAGGACCGCCTGCGTGCGCTGCTCACCGAGGCCGGCGCCACGCTCGGCGACCTCACGGACGAGAAGGAGAACCTCGCGGACGCCATCGACCTCGCGTCGATGGAGTCGAACCGCGACTTCCAGCTCCGCATCCGTGACCGCGAGCGCGTCCTGATCCACAAGATCAAGGAGGCCCTCTCCCGCATCGACGAGGGCGAGTACGGCACCTGCGCGGCGTGCGGCGGCGAGATCTCCGACAAGCGCCTCGTCGCGCGGCCGGTAGCGACCCACTGCATCGACTGCAAGACCGAGCTCGAGCAGCTCGAGCGGTCCTCGCGGGACCTCTGATGCTGCGCAAGGCTGTCCTCCCCGCGGCGGGCCTCGGCACGCGTTTTCTCCCGGTCACGAAGGCGGTTCCCAAGGAGATGCTCCCTCTCCTGGACCGCCCGTGCATCGAGTACGTCGTGGCGGAGGCCGTCGAGGCCGGGTTCACCGACATCGTGCTGGTGACCTCCCGCGGAAAGACCGCGATGGAGGACTACTTCGACCGCGCGCCCGCCCTCGAGGCCACCCTCGAGGCCTGCGGCAAGTCGGCGCTGCTCGCCGAGGTCCGCCGCGTGGCGCGCCTCGCGACCGTCGTGAGCGTGCGGCAGCAGGAGCAGAAGGGCCTCGGGCACGCCGTGCTCGCGGCGGCGGCGGCGGTGGGGAACGAGCCCTTCGCCGTGCTGCTGGGGGACGACATCATCGACGCGAAGGTGCCCTGCATCGGGCAGCTCGCGCGGGTGCATGCCGACAGCGGTGGTGCAGTCGTGGCGCTCCTGGAGGTGCCGCGCGCGGAGACCCGCCGCTACGGCATCTGCGCGGGGGAGATGGAGCTCCCCGACCGCATGCGCGTGCGCGCCATGGTGGAGAAGCCCGCCCCCGAGGACGCCCCGTCGAACCTCTCGATCGTGGGGCGGTACATCCTCCCGCCCGAGATCTTCGACATCCTCCGCGCCACCCCGCCCGGGGCCGGCGGGGAGATCCAGCTCACCGACGCCCTCGCGGTCCTGGCCGCGCGGGGAGAGGTGCGCGGGCTCCTGTTCGAGGGCCGGCGCTTCGACACCGGCAACCCGCTCGGCCTGCTCGAGGCGACCCTGCACGAGGCCCTGAAGCGGCCCGAGTACGCCGACGGCGTGCGGTCGCTCCTCGCGCGGTTCGCGTAGCCGCACCGGAGTAGGGAGCGGCATGGTCTACCTGCGCGTGGCCGTGCCGCTCCCCGTGTTCGGCGCGTTCACCTACTCGTCGCGCGTTGCGCTCCCGCTCGGCACCGAGGTGGTGGTGCCGTTCGGAAAGCGGCGCATCAACGGCTGGGTGATCGAGACGATCGCCGAGGCCGACGTGAAGAACGTAAAACCCATCGAGCAGGCGCTCGACCGGCAGGCCTTCGACGCCGATCAGCTCGCCTTCTACCGGTGGATCTCGGACTACTACCTCGCCCCGCTCGGCGAGGTCGTCGCGACCGCCACGCCGTCCGGCGCCGCGGTGCGCACGCGGCACACCTACCAGCCCACGCCCGACGGCATCGAGGCCATCGCCACCGGCTCCCCCGAGGGCACGCCGGCCGCGGTGCTCCGCGAGGTGGTGGCCCGGCCCGGCCTCACGAAGAGCGCGCTGGACCGGCGCCTCCACGGGGAGGTCCAGGACGTGACGCGGTCGCTCCGCGCCGCGATGGACGCCGGGTGGGTGGTCGCCGTGGACGTGGTGGTCGAGGGCACGCAGGACAACGAGGACTGGATCACCCTGGTCGGCGATCCGACGAAGATCCCGGCGAAGGCGACGAAGAGCGTAGCCGTGGCCGAGGCGCTCGCCGGCGGTCCACGCCCCCTCTCCACGCTGGACACGGCCACGGTCCTCCGCATGGAGAAGACGGGGATGGTGCGCCGGGAGCAGCGGGAGAAGCGCGACCCGTTCGTCCCCGACGTGGCGCCTTCGCCCCCGCCCGTGCTCAACGCCGAGCAGGCCGCGGTGGTGGCCGCCGTGGCGGGCAAGGGCACGTGGCTGCTCCACGGCGTGACCGGGGCCGGCAAGACCGAGGTGTACCTCGCGCTGGCCTCCCGGGCGATCGAGGCCGGAAAGCAGGTCCTCGTGCTGGTCCCCGAGATCGCGCTGACCCCACAGCTCGTGGCCCGGTTCGCCGCGCGGTTCCCGGGCAAGATCGCGGCGCTCCACTCCGCCCTCACCGGGGCCGAGCGCCTCCGCGCGTGGCGCCGCATCGACGCGGGCGAGGCCGAGGTGGCCATCGGCGCCCGGAGCGCCATCTTCGCGCCCATCCCGCGGCTCGGGCTCGTCGTCGTGGACGAGGAGAACGACGACTCCTACAAGCAGGAGGACGGCGTCCGCTACAACGCGCGCGACCTCGCCATCGTGCGCGGGCGGTCCGCCGGGTGCCCGGTGGTGCTCGGCTCGGCCACCCCCTCGATGGAGACCTGGGAGAACGCCCGCGCTGGGCGCTACACCCTCGTCACCATCAAGAACCGGGCGACCCCGCGGCCGGTCCCGACCCTCCAGGTCGTCGACATGCGCGAGGAGCCGAAGGTCGACGGCCAGGTGCCGCTCCTCTCGGCACCCGTGCACGAGGCGCTCACGACGGCGCTCGCGGCGGGCGGCAAGGCCATCCTCCTCTACAACCGCCGGGGCTATGCCAGCTTCGTCGAATGCCCCGGCTGCGGCCAGGCCTACGACTGCCCGAGCTGCGGCATCGCGATGGTCTACCACCAGGCCGCGGGGCGGCTCGACTGCCACTATTGCGGCTTCCACCGCAAGTTCCAGCCCGACTGCCCGAAGTGCGGCACCACCCTCGCCATCCTCGGTCGCGGCACCGAGCGCGTCGAGGAGGTGGTGGCCGAGGCGTTCCCCGGCGTGCCGATCGGCCGCATGGACGCTGACACCACCACCGGGCGCGGCGCCCACGCCCGCATCCTCGACGACTTCCGCGACGGCCGCACCCGCCTGCTCGTCGGCACCCAGATCGTCGCGAAGGGGCACGACTTCCCCGACGTGCACGTGGCCGCCGTGCTCGGCGCCGACCACGTCCTCGGCATGCCCGACTTCCGCTCGGCCGAGCGCACCTTCGCGCTCGTCACCCAGCTCACCGGGCGCGCGGGCCGCGGGGACGTGCCGGGGCGCGTGTTCCTCCAGACCGCGCACCCCGATCACCCCGTGTTCGGCTGCATCGGCGACATGGAGGCCTTCGCCGCCCACGAGGCGCGCATCCGGCGCTTCCTCGGCTACCCGCCGTGGTCCCGGCTCGTGCTCGTGCGCATCGAGTCCACCGACCGCATCCAGGGCCGCGACGCCGCGCAGGCCTTCGCCACCCTCGCGCGCGAACAGTCACGCGGCTTCGCGGGCGTGGACGTGCTCGGCCCGGCCCCCGCCCCGCTCGCGCGGCTGGTCGGCCGGTGGCGGTACCAGGTGATCCTGCGCGGGCGCGACATCGGGCCGCTCCGGGCGTTCCTCACGGCGCACCACCACGGGTGGAAGGCGGCGGCGGGGGTGCGGCGGATCGTGGACGTGGATCCGCGGAGCCTGGCGTAGGATCTGGGCGGCCCCGGGGCCGCGGACGGCCCCGGTCGGCGCCCTGTGGGCTCGCGCTTCGCGCTCGGTCCG
>JAKFCH010000054.1:0-29938 GCA_036676765.1 Deltaproteobacteria bacterium | reverse complement strand
AGGCCTGTCCTGGCCCCGGCCGACGACGACGCGATCCAGGAGCGCTCGGCCGGGTACTTCCGCAGCTACGTGAAGGCGACGGGAGCGCACAGCCTGATCGTGGTGCCGATCCCGTCGGGAGGCAAGATCGAGGCACGCTCGCGCTTCTGCGCGAAAAGGGCTCACCCTCGTTCGACGACGACGACCTCGCGCTGGTGGTGGACTGCGCGCGGCGCGCGGGGGACGCCCTGGAGCGCGCCAGCCTCTACGCGTGCGAGGTGAGGGCTTCATCGAAGCCCACCACACGCCTCAATGATGGGAAGGCGATGTTCCCTGAGCTCCACAATGTGTACATCGAGCCTTGCTCTTACGAGGTCTACAAGAAGACAAACGTCTTCCCCGAAGGGACGATCTTCGTCAAAGAGCTGCAGTTGGTGCTTCCTGGCACGTTTCCGGACGGCTCGCGGACCGAGCCGTCCGGCCGAGGTTGCTTCCCGGGTCCCTACAACGGCGCCGATGTGACCGTCAAGGACACCAAGCGCTACGGGGGCGGCGGCTGGGGCTACTACAACCTCAATCATGCGGAGCCGAAGGCGCCGACCGCGAAGCTGAAGCCGCAGGCGGAGTGCGCCGCTTGCCACCAGGCGAGCGCCAAGAAGGACCAAGTCTGGACCCAGTTCTATCCGCTCCTGGACAAGTGATGGGCGCGGGGCTTGGGAATCTTGCTCGGCGAGGCAGCGATGAAGAGGCTCGGCTTCGGAATCTCTGCCGTGACTGCACCCGCAGCCCTCGTCGCCTGTGTGTGCTTGGGCACGGGCACTCTCGGCGGCAGACCGGACGCGACGCCCCGGGACGCCAAGTCCGTAGTTGATGCAAACGGGAATCTTCATGTGCCGGAAGACTATCTCCGGACGTATCGATACCTGGGCACGTGGGCGGTATCGTCCGTTGAGGGCCAGGGCGCGAACGAGCTCCACGTCGTCTACGCATCGCCCGAAGCGGTCGCCGCCTATCAGCAAACCGGCCAGTTCCCAGACGACGCCGTGCTGGTGAAGGAGGTGATCGACGTGGCGACCGAGCCGATGACGACGGGTATGGTCAGCCACGCGGGGGCCTTGAAGGGCTGGTTCGTCATGGTGAAGGACAGCAAGGGCCGCTATCCCGGCAACCCCCTGTGGGGTGACGGCTGGGGTTGGTCCTGGTTTGACGTGGGCGAGCCTTTGAAGACGACTTCGACCGACTACAAGACCGACTGCCTGCCATGCCACATCCCGGCCCGTTCCTCGGATTGGGTCTCTATGTTCAGGGTTATCCCACGCTGAAGCGATAGTGCAGCAGGCTCGCGAAATCGAGGCGGCATGTGGATGTTCAGCCTCGGCTGGCGCAAAAGAGCACGGGTACGCGACCTGCCGGCCACCTCTACATGCAGACCAACGAGGTCCGGAACGCCATCGTCCACTACAGTCGGGCCGCAAACGGTTCGATTACGGAGACGGACCGCACCCCGACCGGCGGCGCGGGATCCGGCGTGTTCAAGCCCATCAGCGGCCAGGAGAGCGCGCCGAATACATTCGAAGGCGCGGCCAGCGTCATCCTTTCCCCGGATCGCCGATTCCTCTTCACCATCAACGGCGGCGACAACTCGGTCTCGAGCTTCGCCGTCGCCGAGGACGGTCGGATGACGCTGCTGGACGTCAAGCCCACCGGCAACGCCGTGACGGGACGGAGCGGCACCGCCAAGTCACTCGCCTATCTGCCGGCAAAGAACCTGCTCTACGTCCTGCACTCATTCGGGCCGGACCATCTACGGCTGATGTCCGTCGACCCTGTCGGCAAGCTGACATCGCGCCCGAGGATTAGCATCCACCACGCGCCGAGCATCGCGAGGCTCCGATGCACCGGCCGGAAGAACACCCAAAGCGCCCAGGCGCGCACGACGTCGCCGAGGATGCCGACGACCCATCCAAGCACGCCGACGCGCAGCGTGGTCCCTGCGGCCGCCAGCGTGGCGGAGGGTGAGCTCGGATGGGACCGGATCGGCGAGGCGACGGAGACCCCGCCCGCGCTCCCGGAGCCGGCGCTGCGCTGGCGCGGACAGGCCACGGTGCCCCCCGAGTTGGCGGGGGACCGGCTCCGCCTGCGCGTCGTCGGGCAGGAGGTGTGGGTGAGGGACGAGACCAGGGCGCTCGGCTACCGCCCCGTGTACGTGGAGACCCTGGGGCTCGGCGGCGACGTGAGCGGGACGTGCCCAGAGCCTGGCGCCCGGGAGCTGGAGCGACGACCATCATCTCATCGGCGAGGATCAACACCCTGTCTTCGACGACGACGCGTCGGCCGTGAGGTCGCTGCAGAAGGTGCGCGAAGACCCCGCGGTGCAGGCCGTCGCCCAGAAGGAATCGCCCGGCTCCTCGCGGCCGATCGCCGCTTGGCGCAGGCGGCGATCGACGACGCGGTCGGCCGAGGGGCCGACCCGGCGCGCGCTCGGAAAATGATGGAGGACGCGCAGGAGCAGATCGACCGCGGCGAGTTCCCGGGCGCCATCGACGACTTCGAGGAGGCTTGGAAGGAGGCGCTGAAGGCCGGGCGATAGCCGCCGAGCGAGGACCGACAATCCTTGCTGGATTTGAACTACCCGTCCGCCGCCTTAAACCGTCGCAAAAGCTGGAACGCCCACTCCCGGGCTGGCCGAAAGCGGGGGTTCAATGGAGTGGTGGGCGTTACTGGATTTGAACCAGTGACTCCTACCGTGTGAAGGTAGTACTCTAGCCGCTGAGTTAAACGCCCGTTTCGTCGAACGCCCCCCTATTAACAAGCCCATCCGCGCCGTCAAGGCACCTCGTGCACGTCCTCGCGCGTCCAGCCCCCGCCGCCGGATAAACCCCCCTCCATGCCCGAGTGCGATGTCCAGGTTCACGGCGCGGGGTGGGCGGGCCTCGCGATCGCGCGGGGGCTCGCCGAGGCCGGCGTGAACGTGCGCCTGGTCGACCCCGCCGGCGCGCTCGGCGGCGCCTCGGGGAGCGCGCTCGGCGTCGCCATGCCGACCCACCCGGAGCACGCCCACCGCCTCGAGGCGGGCATCGGGACCGCCGCCGCGACCGCGCTCGTCGCGTTCATCCGCGCCGGCTTCGACGCCCTCCCGGGCCTCGCCCGCGTCGGCGTGGACTGGCTCGCCTCTCCCCAGGAGCGCACCGAGCTCGACCTCGCGCTGGCCGCCGCGGCCCGCATCGGCCTCGGCGCTACCGCCACCGCGGAGGGCTACCACCTCCGCGACGGCGGTACGGTCGACCTCGCCGCGCTCCACGCCGCGCTGACCGGCACCCCCGTCCACGCGGACGCGATCACGGCCGAGATCGACGTCTACTGCACCGGCCCCGTGGCCCTCGATCCCTTCCTCGCCGACAAGATCACCCCCGTCCGCTGGCACGCCGTGCGCTTCGCGGGGCCGGCGCTCGCGGTGCCGGTGGTGTCGCAGCACGCCACGGTGTTCTGGGCCGGCGCGCTCGAGGCCGCGGGGGCCCGCTGGGCCACCCCCCACATGGAAGCGGGGGAAACGTCGACCGTGCCGAACGAGCGGGTCACGGCCATGCTCGAGCGCCTCACGCGCCAGGCGTTCCCGAACGCCGGCGTCGTCACCGGCGTCCGTGCCGGCATCGTCGGCGAGAGCTGCGACGGCCTCCCCATCGTCGGCCCTGTCCCCGGCCGCCCGCGCGCGGTCGTGTGCGCCGGCTTCGGGGTGGCGGGGCTGGCCTACGCGCTCCCGTGCGCACGCGCCGTCGTCGACGGGATCCTCGGGCGTCCCACCGAAGGGGTTCCGTTGCCGCTCCGCGTTACACGCTTCGGATAGGCCCGTTCGGAAGAAGGCGCCTCGAGGAACCCCGTGCCCGCCCCGCCTTCGTACCGGCTCGACACGCTCTCCGTGCACCTCGTCAGCCGGCTGGAGGCCACGCGGCGCGCCCACCTGGACGCACCGGACGCCGCCCGCGTCGCCTTCGCGCGCGTGGTGGAGGAGGCCGCCGCCGCCCTCGCGCGCGAGTGCCGCGAGGTGCTGGGGGACGAGGAGCAGGCCCGCCTCCTCGAGCGGGAGGCCCGGGAGTCCTTCCTGCCGCGCTACACGCGGATGGCGCTGGCCCAGAACCGGGTCGAGTCCAAGGGCTTCGGCGGGGTCCTGGGTGACGGGCCGATAGCCCGCGTCCTCGCCACCGTCCTGGCCGTGGGGTTCGCGGCGCTCCTCGCCCGCTACCTCCCGTTGCCGTTCGCCGTGGAGGGCCTGCTGTTCCTGCTCGCAGGGATGACCCCCTTCGCCCCCGAGATCCGTGTCGCGTGGACCCGTCGCGCCTGGTCGGGGGAGCTCCAGGAGCTCGCCGACGATCTCGGCCGCCTCCAGGACGCCGCCGAGACCCTCCCGCGCATCGACGCAATCCCGACCGACGCCCGCGACGAACGCGCCTCCGCCCCGATCAAGCCGCCCCGCAGCACGGAGGTCCACTGATGGCCGACGGACCCAAGCTCGTCTCCATCCCCAAGGTGCGCATCCCCTCCGGCCTCGGTGGCCCGCTCCGCGGCGGCCTGCTGGTGCTGGGCGCGATCATCGCGCTGATCCTCGTCGCGAGCAGCTTCACCCTCTACGTCCGCCCGTACGAATTCGCCGTGCGCCAGGTGCTCGTCGGGCCCGACCAGGGGATCGAGAAGGCGGTCTACGGGCCGGGCATCCACGTCGTGCTCCCCGGCTACGAGAAGTTCCACGTGTTCCCCCGCAACCTCCAGGTCCTGGAGTTCAACGACGAGACGATGCAGGCGAGCTCCGAGGCCACCCACGCGCCGAGCATCAACATCCAGACCTCCGAGGGCTACCGCGTGGTGGTCGACGTGACGATCTCCTACCGCATCGTCGATCCGTACGAGGTCCTCACCCGGGTCGGCCCGGGCAAGCTCTACGAGACCTCCCTCGTGCGCCCGCGCGCCGATCCCGTCCTACGCCAGAAGCTCGGTGAGCTCGGCGCCGAGCAGTTCTACGAAGGGGCGCTCCGGCGCCAGAAGGCCCTCGAGGTGCGCGACGTGCTGGGCAAGGAGCTCGAGGGCTCCGGCATCCAGGTGTGGACCGTGATGGTGCGCCACTACCGCTACGACGAGCGCTACCAGGAGGCGATCGAGCAGCGCAAGATCCAGGACCAGATGGTCTTCAAGAACCGCGCCGAGGCCGCCGCGGCGGTCGAGGAGGCCGAGAAGAACCGGGTCCTCGCCGAGGGCCGCGCCATCGTGGACGTCGAGACCGAGCGCGGCATGGCCGAGGTCGTGAAGATCCGCGCCGACTACGAGCTCTACGCGCGCAAGCGCGGCGCCGAGGGGGATCTGCTCGTCGAGCTCGCGCGCGCCGAGGCGAAGCGCCTCGAGAACGACGCGCTCTCCGCCGCCGGCGCATCCAACGTGGTCGGGCTCAAGATGGCCGACGCCCTCGGAAACACCCAGGTCATCATCGTCCCCACGGACGGTGCCAGCGGGGTCAACCCCCTCGACCTCGACCGCTTGATCCAGGGGTGGTGAGCATGCGCCCGTTTCGCCTACGCCCCCTGCTCCTCTCCCTCCTCCTCGCGGGCTGCCTCCCGCACGACACCGGCTCGACAGAGGTCGGCATCCGCACGGCCAAGGTGTCGCTCATCGGCAGCCCCGGCGTGGTGAAGGACGTCTACCCCTCCGGCGGCACCTTCTTCTTCGCGCCGCTCGTCAACGACTGGCACGTGTTCGACATCGGCCTGCAGAACCTCAAGATGACCCGCGAGGGGAGCGGCAGCCGCGCGGGGGACGACTCCCTCCACTTCAAGACGCACGACGGCAACGACATCTCGGTCGACGTGACCGTCGCCTGGCACATCGATCCCGCGAAGGTCGTCTACGTCCTCCAGTTCGTCGGGTCCAACACCGCCTCGGTCGCCGAGCAGCTCGTGCGCCCGGTCACCCGCACGGTGCTGCGCGATCTGCTGAACGAGCTGCGCTCCGAGCAGTATTACGACGCGTCGATCCGCTTCGAGAAGGCCGAGCAGGCGCGCCAGGTGTGCAACCACTACCTCGAGCCGGAGGGCGTCACGATCGACCAGGTGCTCCTCGGCGAGCACAAGTTCAACCCCGCCTACGAGCAGGTGATCAAGGACAAGACGGTGGCGGAGCAGGAGGCCTCGCGGCTGCGGTCCGAGAGCGAGGCCGCGCGTGAGCAGCGCCGCCGGGAGCTCGAGGTCGCGAAGGGCGAGGTCAGCATGACCATCGAGCAGGCGCGCGGCGAGGCCTCCAAGCGCCAGCTCACCGCCGACGCCACCTACTTCGCGAAGCAGCGCGAGGCCGAGGCGATGCTGGCCGAGGCGCGTGGCAAGGCGGAGGGCCTCAAGGCCCAGGCCAAGGCCATGTCCGGCACCGGCGGCCGCAACATGGTGAAGCTCCAGGTGGCCGAGGCGCTGAAGGGAAAGCCCATCGTGTTCATGCCCGCGGGCGGCGGCTCCGACCTGCGCACCACGAACATGAACCAGCTCCTCGAACACTTCGGCGCCCTCGCCGTGGCGGGCAAGGACGTGCCGGTCCCGTGACGTCGCTGTTCTCCGATCGCGGCGCCCCCGCGCGCATCGTCGTGGCGCTGCTCCTGGTCGCGGGCCTCGGCGGCTACTACGCGTGGTGGGCGCTGCAGGCGGAGAGCGGGTGGCGCTGGGCCATGGAGGCCCCCGCCGAGCGTGACGGCGCCCCGATGGTCTTCCCGCTCTGGACCGTCACCGCGGTGTCCGGGCCCGATCGGTACGAGATCTCCAAGGTCGTCCAGGGCATCCCCATCGTGGACCCCGGGCACGATCTCGCCGTGGGCGACACCGTCTCCGTCCTCGGCACCTTCGACGCCGCCGTCCCGGCCGTCCGGGCCGAGGTGCGCGAGCACCACGTGCTGCGCAAGTACAAGGAGGCCCTCGGCATCCTGGGCTTCGTGCTCGTCGTCGTCGCGGCGCCGTTCGTCTTCCGGATCGAGCGCGGGAGGCTGGTCGAGCGTGGCTGACCTCGTCACCCACACCTGCGTGGCCGTCCTCGCCAAGGTGCTCCCCGGCCGCCCCCACGTCGCGACCTTCGTGCTCGGCACCTGCCTGCCCGACCTGCTCTCGCGCGTGCCGAGCATGGGGCTGACCTGGCTGCGGTGGTCCGTCCCGGCCATCCCCGAGTGGCTCGTCTACGTCTGGGGCCCCCTGCACATGCCCGTCGGCATCGTGCTGGCCTCGTTCCTGTGCGCGTTCGCCTTCCCCGAGGCCGGCCGCCGCGTCGTCTTCCTCAACCTGTTGGGCGGCGGTCTCCTCCACCTCGCCGTCGACCTGCTCCAGCGCCACTTCGGCGTCGGCTACCTGCTCCTCTTCCCGTTCTCGTGGTGGGACTTCGAGCTCGGCGTGATCGGCAGCGAGGACACCGTCCGCATTGTGCCGATCCTCCTGCCGGTCACCCTGGCGGCCGTCGTCTGGCGGCGGCGAAGGGATTCCCGCCCCCCCCAAAAGGGAGCCTGAGGAGAAACCGGAGTGCCCGACGTCGGCGCCCCGCGGCGCGGTGCGGACAAGGGTGGGCCGGTGGGGCCCCCTTTGGGGGGGACCGGCCCGGGCCCTTGGCCGCGGTTCTCCGCGCCGCGGGGCGACGGCGACGGGGCGGGGGGATTTCTTCACAGGCTCAACGCCCCCCGAAGGCACGTGATCGCGTAGGGTCACGCAGGGGAGGGGAGCCCCGTCCTCACGACGGAGCCCCCCCGCGGGTGGACTAGAACGGGATCTGCTCCTCGTCGTTCTGCGGCGCCGACGGGGCGCTCGCCGCCGCGGCCACCGCCTGCACGGCGCCCACGTTGGTAGACGCGCCGCGGTGCTTGCCGTTGAGCCAGAGCACGCGGTCGACCACGAGGTCGATCTCGTAGCGGACGACGTTGTCCTTGTCGGTCCACTTGCGCGGGCGGATCGCGCACTCGACGGCGAGCACGTCGCCCTTCCGGGCGTGGGTGCCGATGAACTCGGCGGTCTTGTCCCAGCAGGTCAGGCGGTGCCAGTCCGGGGTGTCGACCCACTCGTCGCCGACCTTGCGCGCGTGGGGGGTGGCCAGGGAGAGCTTCACGAGCTGCTTGCCGCCCGTGGTGGTCCGCAGCTCCGGATCCTGGCCGATGTTGCCGATGAGGTATGCCTTGTTGAGACCCTTCACGTTCTACTCATTCGCGCCCGGGAATGTTTGTCGGTGCGCGTCGGGGCCTTGTGCACAGGGCGTGCCAACGTAGTTACAGGTACTTACGGCGGGCCGGGGTGTCGGACTTCCGTCACCGCCGACGAACGTCCGTCAGTCCCGCCTCGTCAAGGGGCAACGGTGAATGCGCCGCGTGTCGGGCGCGACGGCGTGCGCGTGCTACCTTCCCGCCGCGGAGCAAAGCGTGTCGCGACTGGTCGTCATCGAAGGCCTCATCGGCGTCGGCAAGACCACGTTGTGCCGCATTCTCGAGCGGGAATGGGGGGCGCGGCTCGTCCTCGAGCCGGCGGACGACAACCCGTTCCTCGCCCAGTTCTACGGGGATCCCGAGCGGTTCGCGCTTCCGGCGCAGCTCTTCTACCTCGCGAGCCGCTACCAGCAGCAGCAGGGCATCCGCCAGGCGGATCTGTTCGCGCCGTTCACCGTGTGCGACTACCTCTACGCGAAGGACCGCCTGTTCGCCGAGATGACGCTCGACGGCCACGAGCTCGCCCTCTACAACACCTTCGCCGGCATCCTGCCCGAGCCGCCGCCGCGCCCCGACCTCGTGGTGTTCCTCGACGCCGACACCGACGTCATCCGGAACCGCATCCTGCGTCGCGGCATCCCGGCGGAGCAGGTCATCCCCGCGCGCTACTTGGATGATCTGCGCGACCGCTACTACCGGCTGTGGGACAGCTACGATCAAGCGCCCATCCACGTGATCCGCACCGACACGATCGACTACGTGTCGGATCCCGCCGCCCGCGAGCGCATGGTCCAGATGATCTGGGGCTGGCTCGCGGGGCAGCCCCTCCCCGACGCGCCGCCGCGCTACCACGGCGCCGCCCAGCCCTCGCTGTTCGGAGTCTGATGGCCAGAATCACCGCGCCCGAGATCCTCAAGAAGAAGCTCACCGGCGACAAGATCGCCATGGTGACCGCGTACGACGCGGCCGCCGCCCGCCTCGTCGATGCCGGGGGCGCCGACATGGTGCTCGTCGGTGACAGCCTGGGGATGGTCGTCCAGGGCCAGTCCGACACGCTCGGCGTGAGCGTACGCGACATGTGCTACCACGGGCGCTGCGTGGCGGCGGGCCTCACCCGCGCCCACCTCTCGGTGGATCTGCCGTTCATGAGCTACCAGGTGAGCGTCGCCCAGGCGATGCGCAGCGCCGGGCGGCTCGTCCGCGAGGGCAAGGCCCAGTCGGTCAAGCTGGAGGGCGGCGTGCGCTCGGCGCCCGCCATCCGCGCGATCGTCGACGCCGGCATCCCCGTCGTCGGGCACGTCGGGCTCACGCCGCAGTCGGTGCACGCGATGGGCGGCTTCAAGGTGCAGGGGCGCGATGCCGACGGCGCCGAGCGCATCCTCGCCGACGCCGTGGCCGTCCAGGAGGCCGGCGCCTTCTGCATCGTGCTCGAGATGGTGCCGGTGGAGCTCGCCGCGCGCATCACCGCGACGCTGTCCATCCCGACCATCGGCATCGGCGCGGGCGGCGGATGTGACGGCCAGGTGCTCGTCTACAACGACCTGCTCGGGATGGACACGCGGTTCAAGCCCCGCTTCGTCAAGCGTTTCGCGGATCTCGACGGCGTGGTCACCTCCGCGGTGGCGGCCTACGTCGCGGAAGTGAAGGCGGGGACCTTCCCCGGTCCCGAGCACGCCTTCGCTCAGGACACCGGGCGGCTGTACGGGTAGGAGGGGCGGCATGCGAATCGTCCGTTCGGTCGACGAGATGCACGACCTGGCCCTCTCCTGGCGTCGTCAGGGCCGCGAGGTCGGCTTCGTCCCCACGATGGGGTACCTCCACCGTGGCCACACCACGCTCATCGAGCTCATGCGGGCGCGGAGCGAGGTGCTCGTCGTCAGCATCTACGTCAACCCGCTCCAGTTCGGCCCCACCGAGGATCTCACGCGGTATCCGCGCGATCCCGAGGGCGATTCGGCCAAGTGCGCCGCCGCCGGGTGCGACGTGTTGTTCATGCCGGACAACCTCTACCCCTCCGACTTCCGCACCACCGTGAGCGTGCGTGACATCACGACCCGGTGGGAGGGCGCGCACCGCCCCACCCACTTCGACGGCGTCGCGACCGTCGTGTGCCGCCTCTTCGGGCTCGTGCAGCCCACCGCGGCGATGTTCGGCGAGAAGGACTACCAGCAGTACACCGTGCTCCGCTCCATGGCGCGGGATCTCGCGATGGGCATCGAGATCGTGCCCGGGCCGCTCGTGCGCGATGCCGACGGCCTCGCCCTCTCCTCCCGCAACGTCTACCTCTCGGCCGAGCAGCGGAGCCGCGCGCTCTCCCTCCACCGGGCCCTGTTCCAGATGCGCGAGATGACGAGCCCCTCCGCCGCCGCGCGGATCGCCGCCGGGCTCGCCACCATCGACTCCGACGGCGTCGACTACCTCGCCGTCGTGGATCCCGACACGCTCGAGCCGGTCGAGACCATCGACCGCCCGGTCCGCGCCATCCTCGTCGCGCGCTACGGGTCGGTGCGGCTCCTCGACAACGTCGCGCTCGAATGAACGAGTTCCCCTGGGAGGTCCTGATCCTGGGAGCGGTCCTGGCGATCAACCGCCTCGGGACCCCCGCCACCTACGATCGCCCGGTCGCCTTCTGGGGCATCCAGGTGATGAACCTCGCGCTCGCCGTCCCCGTGGTGATCTGGGGGCTCCCCGGCGTCGAGGGCTTCCGCGGGCTCGACTGGCTCATCGCGGGCCTGCTCGTCTTCCACGTGCTCCAGAACGTCGCGCTCCGGAGCAACGTGCTCACGCGCAAGCGCCAGGAGCAGGCCGAGCGCGACCGCATCCGATCGATACGCGCGTTGGAGCCGTCCACGCCGCCGCGGGGGCCGAGCGCGGACGCGCCCGAAGCCCCGTCGGTGGAGTCGCCGCCGGAGTAGCGCCGCGACGCCGTCGGTATTGCCGACGCCGGCCCGGGGCTCGCTCGCTACCCGACCCGCGCGGCGTGCACGATGGCCAGGATCTCCTGCTCCTCGAGCATCCGGTTCCCGGCCTTCGCCACGGTGCGGATCGCGCCGATGAGCTCGGGCGTGGGGGGGAACCCGCGGCTGCGGAGCCAGTAGGCGATGTTGCTGTCCCCGGCCATGTGCCCGACCTCGATCTCCTGGCGACGGCCGAACCAGCTCGCGGGCACGCCCGAGTAGACGCGGTCGGCGAGCCAGTCGGCGCCCTTGTCGAGCGCCTTGATCACGGCGGCGGCGTGCACGCCGGTGCCGGTGCGGAACGCGTCCTTGCCGAACACCGGGTAGCTCACGGGGATCGGCACGTTGCACGAGGACGAGCAGAGGTCGACGAGGTCACCCAGCGCCGAGAGATCGCCTTCGTGGTGGCCGAGCAGCTTCATGTTGACGAGGAGGAGGTCGAGCGGCGTGTTGCCGACGCGCTCCCCGACGCCGAGGACGCAGCCGTGGACGCGATCAGCACCCGCCTCGATGGCGGTCAGTGCGTTGCCGAGGCCGAAGCCGCGGTCGTTGTGGCCGTGCCAGTCGACGCGGGTGTTCGTGCCGAGGCCGCGGATGAGGTCCTTCGTGAAGTGGATGAGGTTGAACACGCCGTTGGGGGTGGCGTGGCCCACGGTGTCGCACACCGCGATGCCGTCGGCGCCCTCTTCGATCGCGGCCGTGAACAGGCGGCGGAGCGTGGTCGGGCGCGACCGGGTCGTGTCCTCGGTGACGAAGGTGCACGGCAGCCCCGCCTGCTTCGCCATGCGCACCGCGGTGCGCGTGCGCTTCTCGAGCAGATCCTCGTCCCACCCTTCGGCGTAGAGCCGGATCGGCGAGGCGCCGAGGAACGCCATCACCTCGATGGGGATGCCGACCTTCTGCGAGATCGCGATGATCGGCGCGATGTCGTTCTCGTGGGTGCGAGCGGCGCAGGCCGCCTCGATGGGCAGCTTCTCGTCGCGGATCATCTCGGCGAGCACGGTGGAGTCGGCAACCGCGCGGGGGCCGGCGCCGGGCAGGCCGATGTCCGTGTGGTGCACGCCCACCTTCGCGAGGAGGCGGATCATCTTCGCCTTGTCGTCGACCGGCGGGTCGGTGACCGAGGGGCACTGGATGCCGTCGCGGAACGTCTCGTCGAAGTAGCGCACGGGCCGCATCGGCGGCGACACGGCATCTCCGAGGAGGTTCCAGTCGTGGATGACGTTGGACTCTTCGATCGTCGCACTCATCGGGGCTCCCGGGCCTGCCACCTTAACGTAGCGCTCTCGCTAGCGGCTGCCTGGGCTCGTGATCGCACCTGTTGGCGCCATCAGGCCGACCGCGAGAACCGCCGCCGGGGCCCCCGCCGGTTCCCCCCAAGGGGCCCCACCGGCGGACCCGGCGTCACGCGGTCGACCCGCTGGCGCCTTCGTGCTCGTCGCCCGTTCGCACAGCGAGTCGGGTCTACGTTCAGTGTGTCGCCAGGAGCCCCGGACCCGGAACTACCGCAACCCGCACGGCACCGACGTGAACACGAACGCGATGGAGAGCGCGTCGTTGACGCTGTCGCCGTCGGAGTCGACGTCGGCGAGGCGCTCGACGAGCTCGCGGGAGTAGCCGTTGGCCTCGGCGATGGGCACCATGGTCTCCACAGAGATGGCGAAGCCCATGACGCCCGTGTTGGCGAGCTCGGTGGCCGTGCCCTCGACGACGACGCCGGTGACGCTGTCGAGGACGTAGCCGCCCACCTCCATCGACGCCGACGGGATGGTGACGCGGTACGCGCCGCCGGTGAAGGTCGCCGCCGCGCTCATCGTGGCGTAGCCGGACGCGTCGACGTCGGCGCCGGGATCGAAGGACTCGCTGCCGGAGGTGTTGTCGGCGAGGTTCCCGTCGGTGTCCTCGGCCGTGACGATCCCGCCGGAGAAGTCGTCGTCACACCAGTCGTCGACGTCCCAGAACTGGAGCACGATCACCGTCGACGAGGTGGCCAGCGTGTCCGCGAGCGACGCGTCGAGCGACGCCTTCGCGAACGCCATCACGTTGTCGATCGTCCCGTCCCCGTCGAGGTCCACGCCCTCGCTGGAGCTCCCCACCACGATGTCGTCCACCACCCACGTCGCCTCCGAAGGCCCCGCCCCGTCGCAGGTGGTGCCGGGGTCGGTGTCCGCGTCCGTGTCCGTGTCGGAGTCCGTGTCGGAGTCCGTGTCCGCGTCGGAGTCCGCGTCGGTATCCGAGTCGGCGTCGGTGTCGGCGTCGGAGTCCGCATCGGTGTCCGTGTCGGAGTCGGTGTCGGCATCCGTGTCGGTGTCGGCATCGGCGGCCGTGTCGGCGGCGGTGTCGCCGGTGTCCCCGGTGTCGGCCAGGCCCGTGTCCGCCACCGACGGATCCACGTCCTTGCCGGCCGAGAAGTCCTGCTCGCAGCCCGCGAGCGCGAGGAGGGACACCACCGACACGAGGGCGAGACGCGACATGCAAGCTCCGATTGGGCCCGCGTGTACAGCAAGTCACGCCCGCTTGTCAAGATTTCTACACGTCCGCGCCCGCGACGGGCCCCCCGGGGGGCCCGCTACGGGGAAGCGATCAGAGCGCCTCGACGATGATGGCGATGCCCTGCCCGCCGCCGATACACGCGGAGCCGAGCCCGTACCGCGCGCCGCGACGACGGAGCTCGTGGACGAGCGTGCCGGTGATACGCGCGCCGGAGGCCCCGAGGGGGTGGCCGAGGGCGATGGCGCCGCCGTTCACGTTGGTCTTGGCGCGGTCGAGGCCGAGCTCGCGCTCCACCGCGAGGTACTGGGGCGCGAAGGCCTCGTTGACCTCGACGAGGTCCATGTCGGCGACGCCGAGGCCCGTGCGCTCGAACGCGCGGCGCGCGGCGGGCACGGGGCCGATGCCCATGATGGTCGGATCGCAGCCCGAGATGCCCCAACCCGCGATCCGGGCGAGCGGCACGAGGCCGTTCGCGCGCGCCCACTCGCCGTCCGCCACGACGAGGCTGGCCGCGCCGTCACAGATGCCCGACGCGTTGCCGGGGGTGACGAGGCCGTCCTTCTTGAAGACGGAGGGGAGCTTGGCGAGCGACTCCATCGTGGAACGGCGCGGATGCTCGTCGACCGAGAAGGTGATGTCGCCCTTGCGGGTCTTGATCACGAAGGGGACGATCTCGTCGTCGAAGCGGCCCGCTTCCTGCGCGGCGAACCAGCGCTCCTGGCTGGCGAGGGCCACCTCGTCGACCTCGGCGCGGGTGAGGCCGTACTGCTCGGCCAGCTTCTCGGCGGTCATCGCCATCGGCAGGCCGGTCTGCGTGTCGGTGAGGCACTCCCACAACAGGTCCTTCATGACGGGCGGCTTGCCGAAGCGGGCCGCGCCGTCGCGCAGGCCGTGCATCACGTGGGGCGCCATGCTCATCGCCTCCGAGCCGCCCGCGAGCACCACGTTGGCCTGGCCGGTGAGGATCTGCTCGGCGGCGGAGACGATCGCCTGGAAGCCGGAGCCGCAGAGGCGGTTCACGCCGAGGGCGGGCACGTGCACGGGGATGCCCGCGCGGAGGCCGACGTGGCGGGGGAGGTAGATGGCGTCGTTGCTGGTCTGGAGCACGTTTCCGTAGATGACGTGATCGACCTGCTCGGGCGAGACCCCGGCGCGCTCGAGCGCCGCCTTCGCGGTGGGGACCGCGAGATCCTGCGCGTTCACGTCCTTGAGGGCGCCGCCCTGGGCGCCGAAGGCCGTGCGGACGGCGGAGAGGATGACGATCTCGCGGGACAAGGCGGTGGGCATGGGAGGCTCCGGGTGAGGGGACGGAAATCTATCGCGACCGTGGGCCGGCCGCCCCTCCCGGTGGTGCGTCGGCCGCGTGACCATCCGTCCGAGCATTGGGGGTGTCACCGAAACGCGTCGAAACGCGCCGAAAGACGCCGAAACGAGCACGCATCCGAGCGCCGGGTATGTGGGCTTCGCGCCGGAACGACTTCCCGTCCGGCCGGAGAATCGAATGCGCACCCTGTTTCTCACCTCCCTCGCCTTCCTCGCCCCGACCGCCATCGCCGCGGGCCCCGCGAAGCAATCCGTCTGCCATCAGGACGAGACGGGCGTGTTCAACCTGATCAGCATCAGCGTCAACGCCGCGGACGCGCACCTCGCCAACCACGCGGACGTCCTCCCCGGCGCGTACCATCCCGATGTCGACGGCGACGGCTTCGGCGACCCCTACGGCGTGGTGCTGCCGTGCCCCACCCCGGGCTACACCCTCGACGCGGGCGATTGCGACGACGGCAACGCCGCGACCAACCCCGGCGCCGCGGAGGTCTGCGACGACGAGGTCGACAACAACTGCGAGCTGCAGATCGACGAGGAGTGCGGGGTGGCCTGCCCGTGCGCCGGTGCGCCCCTCTGGGACGAAGCGCTCGAGAACGGGGCGCCGGCGCCCGGCTACTGCGTCGACCAGTCGTTCGAGTCGGGCTCGAACTACGACACCCAGACAGCCTCGGGATTCGTCCGCGCCGCGGACCTCCGCCACTCGGGGTACGGCGATCTGGGGTTCTGCATCGCCGAGGACCACCAGAGCGGCGCCAACATGATGCTCTGGATCTCGTCCGAGGAGGGCATCGCCTGCATCAACGACATCAGCGCGTGGTTGGACGTGAACGGAACGGTCTGCAACTAGGGGATCGAACGGGAGGCGCGCCCGCGGCGCCTCCGGCTACTTACATCCGATAGTCTCGGGCGCGGACGTTCGTGGAGGCCGCGCTTACTGGTTCCCCATGCTCCTGACCCTGGCCCTCCTCCTCGGTACCGACGATGCCCACGCCGCCAAGCTCGAACGCCTCACCATAGGCGCCGCGGGCAGCCTACGCGCCGGTGACCCGACCTATCTCTCCCATCCCATCGAGCTGTCCGTCACCAGCTTCGTCCTGCCCTGGCTCGCGTTCGAGGGCCGTGTCGGCGTCGCCCCCACCTGGGACACCGGGTACTTCTTCTTTCCCGACGGCGAGGCCCGCGGGATCCTCTCCACCGGCGCGCGGTTCGGCAAGGAGAAGGGCATCTACGGCGCGGTGAACGTGGTCGCGTGGCTCTACGACGCGGACCACCGCTGGGGCGACCGCGGGCGCTTCGGCCTCGACTGGTACACCCTCGGCGCGCGCGGCGGGTGGCGCTTCCCGCTTGGCAAGGCGTCGTACGTGTCGCCCGAGGCGTACCTCGGCTTCTACTACGTCGGCGCGGGCGTGCACTTCGAGTGGGTGGCGATCCGAAAATAGGGCCGCAGCGATGCCGCCGGAGGCGGACCAAGGGAGCGACCGGCAGGGAGCGACCGACTCCGACGACACGGTCGTGCCCATCGAAGCGCCCGCGATGGGGCCCCACCCGCTTTCGGGCCGGCCCTGCGGCCCGAAAGCGGGTGGGGTCAGGAAGCGGGGGGGACCCCCGCCCCAGCAAACCCCGGATCCCGACCGACCTACCGAAGCGCGTCGAGCACCGCGCTGCCGGCCTCGCGCGTCGTGAGCGTGCCGCCGAGCTCGCGGGTGACCCGCCCCTCGAGGAGGCAGGCCTGGACGGCGTCCTGGATGCGCCGCTCGTCCTTGGTGCGGCCGAGGTGCGCCAGCATCATCCCCGCGGTGAGGATGGCCGCGAGCGGGTTGGCGATGCCCTTGCCGGCGATGTCCGGCGCGGAGCCGTGCACGGGCTCGAACAGCGCGGCCACGCCCGGGTTGATGTTGCCGCTCGACGCGAGGCCGATGCCGCCCTGGAGCGCCGCGCCGAGGTCGGTCACGATGTCGCCGAAGAGGTTGTTGGTGACGATGACCTCGAAGGTCTCGGGGGCCTGGACCATGCGCATCGCGAGCACGTCGACGTAGAGGTGGCTCGTCGTGATGCCGGGGTATTCGCGCGCGACCTCCTTGAAGGTGCGCTGCCAGAGCTCGTGGCCGTGGCGCATGGCGTTCGCCTTGTCGCTCATGCACAGCTTCGTCTTGCCGTTCTCCTTGGCCCACTGGAACGCGGCGCGGATGATGCGCTCGACGCCCTTGCGGGTGTTGATCTCCTGCTCGATGGCGATCTCGTCGGGGGTGCCGTGCTTGAACTGCCCGCCCACGCCGGTGTAGAGGCCCTCCGTGTTCTCGCGGAAGACGACGAAGTCGACATCCTCGGGGCGCTTGTCCTTGAGTGGGCAGTAGCGCGCGTCGAGGAGTCGGATGGGCCGGAAATTGATGTAGAGATCGAGCTTGAACCGGCTGCCGAGCAGGATGTCCTTGGCGTGCACGTTGGACGGCACGCGCGGATCCCCGAGGGCGCCGAGGTAGACACAATCGAACTCGTCCCGGAAGCGGGCGAGCACCTCGTCCGGCATGGTGGTGCCGTCCTTGAGGTAGCGCTCGGCGCCGAGGTCGAAGTGTTCGTAGGTCAGGTCGGGCGCGACGGCCCCGAGTACGCGGAGGCCCTCGGCGAGGACCTCGTGGCCGATGCCATCTCCAGGGAGGACGGCGACGCTGGGCATGCGGGGGCTCCGGTGGGGAGCGGGCCTTAACGCGAACGGGGGCCCCCGCGCGTGCGTGAGGCCCCCCGACGTGGACACGCGGTCCCGACTACTTGGCGGAGAGGAGCTCCTCGGACTGGGATGGGGTGGCGTCGGCCTCGGCGAAGCCGACCATGCGGCCCTTCGCGGGGTCCCACACCTTGAGGCGAAGGCACGCCATCACGTCGGAGGGGCGCCAGGAGGTGCGGCCCGGATCCTGGAGCTCGGGGAGGGCGGCCATCGCCTCGGGCAGGCGGTAGAACGGGATGCGGTGGTTCAGGTGGTGCACGTGGTGGAACCCGATGTTCCCCGTGAACCAGTGCATCAACGGGCTCATGTCGAACATGCTCGACGAGCGGATCGCCGCGAAGCTGTATTCCCAGTCGTGACGCCCGCGGAGCTGCATGCTCGGGAAGTTGTGTTGGGCGTAGAAGAGGTAGGACCCGAACCCGCTCGCGAGGAACTGGGGGAGGAGCACCCCGAAGATCGCCTTGTCCCAGCCGGCGAACACGCCCACGAGGGCCATGATGCCGAAGTGGATGAACAGGGAGACCATGCCGTGCCAGTGCACCCGGGGCGCGCGCAGGAAGGCCGCGCCGCACATCCCGAGGATGAAGACGGTGACATACCCGAACACCATGTTCAGCGGGTGGCGGACGAGCCGGTAGTCGCGGCGCTGGGCGGGCGTCATCATGCGCCACATGTCGACCGTCACGATGGGGTAGGAGCCGATGGCGGCGCCGACGATCTTCGCGGTGTTCTTGTGGTGGTAGTCGTGCGTCTGGCGCCACACGGAGGGCGCCGAGAGCGTCCAGTACCCGATGAACGGCATGACGAGCTTGCCGCCGCGGGACTGGAGGATGGCGCCGTGCGCGTAGTCGTGGAAGAAGATGAACAACCGCACGATCGTGAGGCCGGCGAAGACCGAGCCGGCGAGGCGCAGCGGCCACGCGAGATCCGACGCGGCGAGCGCGACGAAGCCCGCGTACACGGCGACGGTGATCGCGAGGAGCCGCCAGCTCCGCGCGCTCTGCTCCCGGGCGTAGGGGGAGCTGGCTCGCACCAACTCGGGTCCAGTACGCATGAATCGGCCTCCCGCGACAGCCCTTCCTACATGAAGCACAGCCTCCGCACAAGGACAAATTCTGCACATTTTTCGTGATCTTACCGGCGTTTCCGACTGACCGGTCGGTCTTTCGACGCTTGACGGAGCAAGAGGAGGGGCCATTGACGCCCGGCCCTGTCCGAAGCATCCTGATCGAATGGACGGATACCGCATCCGCCGGGGTGGGTTCGAGAGGAGCGTGGCCGACGAGGCCACCATGCGGGCGCTTGCCGCCGCGGGAGAGCTGCGTGGTACGGACGAGATCCAGACCCAACGGGGCTGGATCCGGGCCGATCAGCACCCCCTGCTCGGGGGCATGCTGCGGGGCGGGGATCCCTGGTCCGCCTGGAGCGACGTGGAGAGCGTCGACGCCGCCTCGCTCTACAAGAAGATGGTGGACACCCCGCTCCCGGACGATGGCGAGCTCACGGAGCTCCCCTTCGACGCCCTCAGCCCCATGGTCGAGATCAACCGCCCGGTCCACCCCGCGCCGGCCGCCGCGCACGCGCACGCGCCGCCCGCCGCGAGCGAGGCCGCCAGGCCGATCAGCGCGCCCGCGAACGGGTTGTCCGAGTTCGATCTGCTCGCGATGCGGACGGGCTCCGGCGCCGAGGTCATCGACTTCCCGCGCACGCGCCCGGCCGTGCCCGAGGTCCGGCTCCCCGCGCGCCCCTCCGCACGCCGGCCGGCGCCGCCCCCGCTGGTCCGCCCCGCGCGGCTCGTGGGGATGATCGTGGCGGGCCTCGGGCTCCTGGCGCTGGGCTACGGCTGGATCCGCGTGAGCGCCTACTCGGGAGAGGGCGCCGGCACGCGCGCCGCCCGCACCACCACCGCCCGGACGGCCGTCACCGAGCCCGCCGTCTCGCCGCTCGTCGAGCTCGACGCCGACCTGCGGAGCCTGCTCGCGGCCCACCCGCGCGACGTGAAGGAGGCGGGGGACTTCTCCGACGCCCTGCTCGTCGAGCTCGTGCAGCTCCGCGTCGAGGTCATCGAGGCGAACGGGCTCGTCACCAAGTGGATCGGCAAGAAGGGGGACGAGCCGAAGAGCGCCGAGGTGCGCGTGTCCTACCGCAGCGCGGGCGACATGAGCCGCGAGCTCGGCGCCATCGCGCTCGTGGTGGGGCGCTACAAGCGCTTCTTCCGCATGGACATGCCGGTGTTCGAGGTCACCGAGGTGGGCGCGCGGGGCGTCACGCGCATCGACGCCAACCAGGCGGAGGCCTACTACCAGGCCCGGATCACCCTCGAGGAGCTGCTCACCTCGCTCACGGCGCCCCCCGTCGACCGCTGACGGCGGCCTACATGCCGGTGCGGGTGACCTGCTGGAGCGCCTCGATCGAGCGGACGATCGCGGCGACGCTGGGGGTACCGCGGTTGCCGAGCCGGATCTTGCGCTCGGGGTTCACGAGGTAGACCGTGCGCAGGTACATGGGCGCCCCCGGGATCTGCAGGCAGGACTTGAACTGCCGCGCCACCGAGCCGCCCCGGTCCGTGAGCAGGGGGAACGTGAGCCCCAGCTCCTTCGAGAACGCGGCGTGGCTCGGGCCCTCGGCGGGGTTGAAGGCGTAGATCTTGACGCCCAACCGCGCGAAGTCGGCCGCGTGGGACTGGAACGTGGTGAGCTGCGTCCGGTCGTCCGCGCCGCCGTCCTCCGGGTAGAAGACGAGCACCGACCAGTGCTTTCCGTGGCGGTGCCAGGAGTTGTCCCAGCTCTGGAGGTGCCACTCGGGGGCGGTCTCGCCCTCGGGGAGCAGCGACGGGTACACCCGCTCCTGGATGCCGCGCTTGAGCGGGGCGGGGAGGCGGGAGAGCGTGTGGCGGATGGACATCGAGCCCTCGGGGCGCCTTGGTTATGGCGGAACGCCCGATTTGTCACCGGGGCCCGTGCCGCCGACACGTCGGAGGGCGAGGGGGCGACGACGGATCAGAGCGCCACCCGCGCGCCGAGGTGGCCCGCGTAGGTGTCGTCGAAGCCCACGTTGAGGTGCCCGTACACCTTGAACCACAGGACGTTGATCTGGACGCCCCCGAAGACGCGGGGGGTGTAGACGGCCTCTGCGGTGCCGAGCGCGCCGAGGCGCGCGGAGATGGTGCCGATCTGGAGCTCGTGCCCCTCGGCCGACGCCGTGACCGGCCCTTCGAGCGAGGCCTCGCTGCTCGCGGTCGCCACGCGCCGGATGTCCATCGCGCCGCCGGCGTAGGCGGTGAAGACGAACACGCGGAGGTTGGTGGAGATCTCGAGGGGGATGGTGTGGCTGCTCGCGCGCACGTCGAAGCTGCCGCTCGCGTCCCAGCGCAGGCCCTCCGTCTCGATGGGCATCGTGTCGGAGAGGAGGAGGCGGTACGTCGAGATCTCGTAGCCACCGGTGACGTCGAGGCCGCCCCACTCCACGAGCCCCTCGTGGTCGGGCCGGACGAGCTTCACCTGGAGGTGGGCCCCGAGGTTCGAGAGCTCGGCGTCGAACACGCCCGCCGCGCCCTTCGCGTACATGCCGTTGACCGAGACGACGAACCGTCGGAGCGCGCTCTCGTCCGGCGACGCGATGCCGAGGTTCAACCCCGCGTTGCCGGCGGCCTGGAACGCGAAGCCGCCGGCCGGCATCGTCTCCGAGCCGCGCACGAAGGAGAAGCCCGCGCCGTTGACGGCGGTGCCGAGGGCCGCGCCGGCGAAGAACCGCTGGGGGTTCGACGCGTAGTCGACGCCCATGCCCTTCGTCGCGAAGGCGTTCGCGGTCGCCATCTGGCCGAGGAACGCCTCGGGCGCGTCCATCTTCAGCGCGCCCTCGGTGCCGCTCCGGAGCTGGGCCTGGACCTCGTCGGCGTCGAGACCCGCCTGCTGCGCGAGCTCCGGATCGATGACGATGTCGATCTGCTGGGCCCACGCGGGGGTGGCGAGCGCCAGGCCGAGCAGGGATGCGACACGCTTCATCGGGGACTCCTCCGCGGGGGATGATGCCCGATTCCGGGGGGCGCGGCGAGCCCCAACGTCCTTACGTCGGGTGTGCCCGCCGCCACGCCGCGAGCGCCACGAGGGCCCACCGGCGACGCGCGGGCTGCCCCGGAGCGAGGCCGCGCCGGACCTCGTCGGCCGGTACCAGGTCGGCGAGCGCCTCGGCGACCCCGTCGGTTAGCGCTCCGTCGGCGAGCCAGGCGTCGACGGGGAGGTCCATCGCGCGGTGGGGCGGGGGCTCCCCCTCGAGGCGCTCGGCCATCCCCTCGGCGAACAGGCCACGGGGGCGCCGCACCTGCACGAGGTGCCCGACGGGAAACGAGGTGATGAGCTTCACGAGCGCGGCGTCGGCGTACGGGCTCTGCGCACGGACGCCGTGGGCGGCGGACACCCGATCGAGCGTGGCGAGGGCACCCTCGGCGTCCAGGCGGCGTTCGAGCCACGCGGCCTCGCCGGTGGGATCCCCGGGCGGCGCGGTCGCGACCAGCGCCTCCAGTCCGGGCCATCCGGGGCTGTCCGCTTCGAGTTCGAGGGGGCGCGCGAGGTGGCGGCGTGCCCCGGAGCTACCGACGAGGCGCTCGGCGCCGGCCCGTGCGGCTCGCCCCAGGAGCCCGACCCCGGGCAACGCGGCCGCGCGATCCACCAGCGGCACGGGCGGCCCCCCGAAGAGCGAGGCGCCGCCGACCCCGGTGAGGAGCACCTCGGCGCCCCGCTCCCACGCCGCGCGGGCGAGGAGCCAGAAGCCGAGCGCCTCGGGCGCGAGCAGCGGCTCCGGGAGGGCGGCGATCTCGGCGAGGAGGGCGGGGACATCGCCCGCGGTCAACGGGAGCAGGACATGCTCGGCGCCGAGGCGCGTGGCGATCGCGGAGGCGCGCGCGCGCTCGTCCCCCGGGCCGTCGGCACACACCGTGAAGGCGAGCACCGGCTCCCGGCGGCGCGCGGCCGTCGAGGCGAGGAGCGCCTCGGCGTAGAGGCCGCCGGAGAGGGCCACCGCGACGGGGGCCTCGACCGCGACGCGCTGCTGGATCGCGAGCTCGGTGGAGAAGCGGAGGCTCCGTGCCCATCGGTAGCGGGCGCCGTCGGCGCCGGACGGGTTCGCGCCGTCGGTCCACCAGCGCGTGATCTCGGGGGCGCCACCGGCCCACGCGAGCGACGCGCCGGGGGCGAGCTTCTGGATGCCGCGCCAGGACGTGCGCGGTGGGAGAGGGGCGCCGAGCGCGAGCGCCTCCCGATGCGACGGCACGTCGGGGGCGCGGTCCACGTCGGGGTGGGCGAGCAGGGCCGCCGGCTCGCTCGCGACGAGCAGGGTGCCGTCGGCGAGGACGGCGAAGTGGAGGGGTCGGTGCCCGGCGCGGTCGCGCAGGGCGTAGAGCCGGCGCGTGTGGGAGTCCCAGGCGACGAGGGCCACGTCCCCCGAGAGACGCTCGATCCCGGCCTCGAACCCCCGGGCCGCGAACAGGCACGCCGCGATGCCGGCGGACGAGGCATCCGCGGGGCTCTCGCCCCACGCGTGCAGCTCCGCGAGCAGCGCCCGCCCGTTGAGGAGCTCGCCGTCCGTCGCGACGCACCAACGCCCCGAGGGGTCCCGGGCGGGGTTGGCGCCCTGTTCACCGGGGGCGCGCACCGTCGTGGCCAGCACCCCGTCGGGGAGCGTGATCTCGGCGCGCGCGTCCGGCCCGCGGGCGTCGAGCGCGCGGACCATCCGGGGAAAGGCCGCGCGATCGGGCGGACCGGCGACGCGGAACAGCCCCGCCAGTCCGCTCATGGCGACCGGCTACTTGCCGACGGGGGGCGCTCCCGCGGGGGGCGCTCCCGCGTCCGTCGGAGGCGCGCCCGGGGGGACCGCGCCCGGAGGCATGCCGGCCGGAGGGGCGCCGCCCGGAGGGGTCTCGCCGGGCTTCATCTCGCCGCCCGGGGGCAGGGTGCCCGGCGGGCCCTCCTTGGCGTTCGGCTTGAGCTCGCCCAGATCGGGGTCGTCCGAGAGCACGAGGTCGAGGCCGCCGATGGGCTCGGTGCCGATCCGGACGAGATCCTTCACGCGCGCCGCGGGCTCGCTGGGATCGGGGCCGTTGCCGTTCGCGTCGAGGAACGAGACGACCCAGAACTCGCCGGCGTCCTTGGGGGCCTCGACCTCCCAGGGGCCGGGCGCGGGGAGCTCGATCGAGTGGACCAGCTCGGGAAAGCTGGCCTGCTCGGACTGCTTGAGGAAGTCGATGCGGTACACGCCGGTCTTCGTGCCCGTGTACGACAGCGAGCCGGTGAGCTTCACGCCCTCGCCCGCGGTGACCTGGAAGCCCGGTGCCGTGGGCCGGCCGGTCGGGCCGCCCTCGCTGCCCGGAGGCCCCCCCATGCCGGGCTGGCCGGGCTGGCCGGGCTCACCCGGCGCGCCACCGCCCATCGGCTTGTCGGACATGCCGCCGCCTTCGGGGGCGGCCGTGGGGTCGGGGCAGCCCACCAGGACGAGGAGCAGGGGGAGGGAACGAGCGAGCATGCGTACTCCAATGCGGTGCGCGCTCTGCATACAAGAGCGGGTGCCTTGGCGTCAATGGGGGGCCTGGTAGCGCGACGCCCGTTGACACGCGCGTCGCTGCCGCGCTATTCCTCGTGGCCCCGTCCGCGGTCGTCCGCGGCGTGCTCGTCCCTAGGAGTCCCGGTGTCCATCACCCTGCGTAGCTACGTGTTCCTCGACAGCCTGCAGCCGCAGCTCGCAGCGTTCACGGGCACGACCGCCAAGGGCTTCCTCCCGCTCGCGGGAATGGCGTCGCTGTGGGTCGAGACCGCCCCGGGCATGATCATCAACCGCGTGACCGACGTGGCCCTCAAGGCCACCGGCGCGGTGCCGGCGGTCCAGGTGGTCGAGCGCGCCTTCGGCCTGCTCGAGCTGCACCACGACGACAAGGGAGAGGTCCAGGCCGCCGGTGACGCGATCCTGTCCTTCCTCAAGCTCCAGGCGAACCAGTACACGCCGCCGAAGGTGACCTCCAACCAGATCATCCGCTCGGTGGAGCCCTACCAGGCCCAGCTCATCAACCGCAACCGCAGCGGCAACATGCTCATCCCCGGACAGAGCCTGTTCATTCTGGAGACCGAGCCGGCCGCCTGGATCGTGCTCGCGGCGAACGAGGCCGAGAAGGCCGCCAACGTGAGCCTCATCAACATGCAGCCCTACGGCGCCTTCGGGCGCCTGTGGATGGCCGGCACCGAGGCCGAGATCGACAGCGCCGCGGCCGCCGCGATCGCCGCCATCGAGGGCACCCGCCCGACCTGACACGTGGGCCTGCCCGACCCGGGCCGGCCCTGTCTGAAGCGTTCATCCGAAGCTTTCGTTCGAAGACCCTGATCTGGAGAGTTTGAACATGTCTGACGCGCTGGGAATGATCGAGACCAAGGGCTTCGTCGCCATGGTCGAAGCCGCGGACGCGATGGTGAAGGCCGCTCGCGTGGAGCTCGTGGGCTTCGAGAAGACCGGTGGTGGCTACGTCACCGCCATCGTGCGCGGCGATGTCGCGGCGGTGAAGGCCGCGACCGAGGCCGGCGCCCGCCAGGCCCAGCGCATCGGTGAGCTCGTGAGCGTGCACGTCATCCCGCGCCCGCACGAGAACATCGATCTCGTCCTGCCGCTCGGCCGCACGTCCGCCGCCGCGAAGTAGCACGCCATGAAGCTCGGCAGGGTGGTCGGGACCGTCGTCGCTTCCCGCAAGGACGAGAAGCTCGAGGGGCTGCGCCTCTACATGGTGCAGGATCTCTCGCTCGGCATCGCCGGGCGGGACTCCTTCGTCGTCGCCGTGGACGCGGTGGGCGCCGGCGTGAACGAGGTCGTGCTCTACGCCTCGGGGTCGAGCGCGCGCCAGACCCGGGAGACCGACGGCCGCCCCGTCGACGCCGTGATCATGGCCATCGTCGACACCGTCGAGGTCGACGGCGCCGTCGCCTACGACAAGTCCTCGGGGGGCTGATCCATGGAACGCCAGCAGATCGAGTCGCTCGTCGAGAAGGTGCTGGCCCGCTTGCAGGCCGGGGACACCTCGACGCCGCAGGGCGCTCGCCCCGAGGTCCCCCTCAAGCCGCACGGCGTCTACAAGTCGGTGTCCGACGCGGTGGGGGCGGCGCGCCAGGCGCAGCTCACGCTCGCGGCGCTCCCGCTCGAGAAGCGGCGCGAGATCATCGCGAACATCCGCCGCCGCTGCGCGGAGGACGTGCTGACGCTCGCCCGCATGGCGGTCGAGGAGACGGGCCTCGGCCGGGTCGACGACAAGGTCAAGAAGAACCTCCTCGTCATCCACCGTACGCCCGGGCCCGAGATCCTCGAGCCCATCGCCTACACGGGTGACGACGGCCTGACGCTCATCGAGCGCGCGCCGTACGGGGTCATCGCGGCGATCACGCCGACGACCAACCCGACCGAGACCATCATCTGCAACGGCATCGGCATGGTGTCGGGCGCCAACACGGTGGTGTTCAACACGCACCCCTCCGCGAAGGGCGTGTCGGCCTACACGATCGACCTCATCAACCGCGCGTCGATGGAGGTCGGCGGCCCCGACAACATCATGACGTGCATCGCCAGCCCCACCATCGAGTCGGCCAACGAGCTGCTCCGGTTCCCCGGCATCCGGCTCAACGTCGTGACCGGCGGGCCCGCGGTGGTGAAGGCCGCGCTCGCGGCGAACAAGAAGGCGATCTGCGGCGGCCCGGGCAACCCCCCGGTCGTCGTCGACGAGACCGCGGACATCGACCAGGCCGCGCGCGGCATCATCGCCGGCGCCAGCTTCGACAACAACATCATCTGTTGTGACGAGAAGGAGGTCTTCGTCGTCGAGAAGGTGGCCGACAAGCTGCTGGACACGATGGACCGCGTGGGGGCCGTCCGCCTCCGCAACCACCAGATCGCGCGGCTCATGAAGCTCGTGCTCACCCCCGACGGCGAGCACGTCAACAGCAAGTGGGTCGGCAAGAACGCCTCTGCCTACCTGCGCGAGATCGACGTGCCCTTCCAGGGCGATCCGCGCCTCATCACGTGCGAGGTCCCCTTCGACCACGCGTTCGTCCAGCACGAGCTCCTCATGCCCATCATGGGCGTGGTGCGCGTGAAGGACGTGCACGAGGGCATCGACATGGCGATCCGCGCCGAGCACGGCTTCGGCCACACGGCGTCGATGTACAGCAAGAACATCGACTCGCTCCACCGCATGGCGCGCGCGGCCAACGTGTCGATCTTCGTGAAGAACGCCCCCAACTACGCGGGGCTCGGCTTCGGCGGCGAGGGCTACACCAGCTTCACCATCGCCTCGCCCACGGGCGAGGGCCTCACCACCGCGCGCAACTTCACCCGCGAGCGCCGCTGTACGCTGTCGGGTCATTTCAGAATCGTCTGATGGCCGCATCGCCCGCGGCGTACCGCACGATGGACGCCCTCGCCCTCCTCGAGATCAGCTCGATCGCCCGCGGGTACCGCGTGCTCGACGCGATGGTCAAGGAGTCGCCGGTCACGGTCGTCGCGGCGAACCTCGTCGAGCCGGGCAAGTACCTGATCCTCTTCGGGGGAGGCGTGGCCGAGGTCGACGCCGCGTTCCGGGTCGGCGTGGATGTCGCCGCGGACACCGTGGTCGATCGGGTGTTCCTGCCCGGCGTGCACCCGCGCGTCTGGACGGCCCTCGCCGGGGAGACCGTCCGCGCCGAGGTCGACACCATCGGCATCATCGAGGCCGCCTCCGTGGCGGGCGTCATCGAGGCCGCGGATCGCAGCCTCAAGGAGGCCAACGTCGTGCTCGTGGGCCTGCGCATCGCGCCGGCGCTCGGCGGCAAGGGCTTCTACGTGGTGGACGGCCAGCAGTACGATGTCGAGGCGGCGATCGAGGCCGGCACCGCGGTCCTCGCCGGGCGCGGCACCCTCGTCCACGCCGAGCGCATCGCCCGTCCCCATCCCGACTTCCTGGCGCACCTGTTGCGCCCCGCTCCGTTCCTGATCAACCACCCGGGAGGTGTGTAGTGCAGCTCGCGCGCGTGCTCGGCTCGGTCGTCGCCACGATCAAACACGAGAGCCTCACCGGCGTCCGCCTCCTGCTCATCCAGCCGCAGGACGAGAACGGCGTGGTCGACGGCGATCCCATCGTGGCGGCCGATGCCTTGCAGGCCGGCGCCGGGGACATCGTCGAGTGGACCACCGGCCGCGAGGCCGCCCTCACCCTGCCGGACACTTACTCCCCCGTCGACACCGCGATCGTGTCGATCGTCGACCACGCGTGGAGCGACAAGCGGTACCTCGGCTCGAAGGAGGGGGGATGATCCTCGGTCGTGTCATCGGAAACGTCGTGAGCACCGTCAAGCACCCGTGCTTCGAGGGGCGCAGCGTGCTCATCGTCCAGCCGGTCCTCCCCGACGGGAGGACCCCCAAGGGTGCGAGCTTCCTCTCGGTGGACAGCGTGCAGGCGGGCGTCGGCGATCTCGTCCTCGCCGCGCGCGAGGGCAACACCGCGCGCCAGATCCTCGGCAGCGACAACGATCCGCTCCACTCGGTCATCCTCGGCATCGTCGACGCGGTCACCCGCGAGGTCTGAGGCGTCTGCGTGCGCGCCGCGCGCGTGCCGAGTCAGCCCTTCCCGGCCGGAACCGCGCACCCGTCGTCGTCACACACGACCCCCGCGGTGTCCGCGGGCGCCCGTTCGCGCCACGCCTGCTGGAGCGCCGCGAGCAGAGTGTCGACGGGCTGGGCCCCGGACACGCCGTACTTCCGGTCGAGCACGAAGAACGGCACGCCGCCGATCCCCATCGACTTCGCGGAGGCCTCGTCGGCGCGGACGGCCTGCGCGTAGGCCTCCGGCGAGGCGAGCGTGGCGGCGACCTCCGCCGGATCGAGCCCGACCTCGACCGCCATCGCCGTGAGCTCCGCCGGGCTCCCGAGGTGCCGGCCCTCGGTGAAGTAGCCGCGCATCAGGCGCTCCTTCAGCGCGGCCTGCAGCCCGCGCGCCGCCGCGAGGTGGAGGAGGCGATGGGCGTCGAAGGTGTTCTCCGGGCGCGCCTTGTCGAGGGCGAAGGCGAGACCGTCCGCCGCCGCGACCGAGGTGACCTGCGCCTGCATGGCCTCGGCCTTGGCCGGCGACATGCCGTACTTCTTCGCGAGCATCTCGCTCAGGGGGACCGTGGCCTCCCTCGGCGCGCCCGGATCCAGCTCGAAGCTGTGCCAGACGACGTTCGTCGCCTCCGGAAAGCGCGCGAGCGCCGCCTCGAGCCGCCGCTTGCCGATGTAGCACCAGGGGCACACCACGTCCGACCACACGTCGATCTGCATCCTCGCCTCCGTCGTCTCCACGGGCCGGCTCGGCTCGGGACACGCCCGCAACAGTAGCCACCGGAACGCTCCCGACGATAGGTGGCGGCGATGGAAGAAGCGCTTCGTCGCGAGATCGCGTCGCTCTGTCAGAAGGTGGCCGCGCGCGGATGGGTGGCCAATCACGACGGCAACGCCAGCGCGCGTTGCGGGGAGCGCTACGTCGCGAGCCCCACCGCCGTCCACAAGGCCGACGTGCGGCCGGAGATGGCCGTGGTGCTCGACGCCGAGGGCAAGGTCATCGGCGGTGAACGCAAGGTGTTCAGCGAGATCGCCCTCCACCTCGCGTGCTACCGCGCCCGCCCCGACATCGGGTTCGTCCTGCACGCGCACCCGCCCACCGCCACCGGCTGGGCCGTGGCCGGGGAGCCGTTCTTCGACCCGCCGTTCCTCGCCGAGCCGGTCGTCTCCCTCGGGGAGTCCATCCCCCTCGTGCCCTACGTGGCACCGGGCGGCTCCACCCATGACCTCGAGGAGGCCATCACCCGCGGCGATGCCGTGCTCCTCGGCAACCACGGCGTCCTCACCGTCGGCAAGGACGCCGAGCAGGCCTTCCTGCGCATGGAGCTCGTCGAGCACCTCGCGCGCATCGCCCTCGTCGCACGGCAGGTGGGTGGCGCCCGCCCCATCCCGCGCGAGGACGTCGAGAAGCTCCTCGCCGCGCGCGCCAAGGCCGGCCTCGGCCCCACCGCCTCCACCGGCACCCCCTGGAGCCCCGGCGCCTCCGACGGCGGGGCGCGTCCGGACGTGTCGTCGGTTGTTCGCGAGGCGTTGAAGCGGCTGGGCTGACGGGCGCGACCCTGTCGACCTGTCGACCTGTCGACCTGTCGACCTGTCGACCTGTCGACCTGTCGACCTGTCGACCTGTCGACCTGTCGACCTGTCGACCTGTCGACCTGTCGACCTGTCGAT
>JAKFCH010000053.1:0-28916 GCA_036676765.1 Deltaproteobacteria bacterium | reverse complement strand
GTCCGCGACCGGCCGACCAAGCCCGCGAGGGCGCGCCCGGAGGAGCCCGACCCGCCCGGCTCGGCGGGCGGGGGGCGCCCGGTGTCACCCCACGCCGGCCCGAGCCCTACTTCTCGTTCGCCCACACCTCCGCGACGCGCAGATCCCGCCCGCAGCCCAGACGATAGGGAAGGTAGCGGCCGGGGTTCTTGTCGTGGAAGTCCTGGTGGTAGTTCTCGGCAGCCCAGAAGCGGTCGAGCGGCACGATGGGCGTGACGACGGGGCCCGCGAGCACCTTGCGCGCGTCGAGGGCCTGCTTGCTCGCCTCGGCGGCCTTCTTCTGGGCGTCGTCGGCGGTGTAGACGGCGCTCTCGTAGGAGTCGCCCCGGTCGCAGAATTGGCCCCCGGCGTCGAGCGGGTCGATGTGGTGCCAGAAATAATCGAGCACCTGGTCGTAGGTGAGCTTTTTTGTGTCGTAGACCACCCGCACGACCTCCTTGTGGCCGGAGGTCTCGGAGGTGACGTCCCCGTAGGTGGGGTTCTCCACGTGGCCGCCGGCGTAGCCGGAGGTGGTGTGCACGATGCCGTCGAGCTTGTCGAAGTCGGACTCCAGGCACCAGAAGCAGCCGCCGGCGAACACCGCGACGGCCTGGCCGGGGCCCGCTTCGGGGATGGCGGCGGGGGCCTTGTCGGGGTCGATGGTCGCGGCGCCGGCGGGGGCCTTGGGGGGCGCGGCGTCGACGGTGCAGGCGAACAGGAGGAGGAGGATGGACATCGGGGGTGCCTCGTCTCGAGTCTACGCGGCGGACCCCGGCGGGGATCGGCGGGCGCTCGTCACGTTGCGTCGCGGACCGCCGGGCGGGGTCGCGGTGTAGGATGCGTGGATGACCCCCGAACAACTCCAGAACGTCGCGCAGACCCTCGCCGCGGGGCGTCGCCTGGCGGCGCCGTCGACCGAGCACGTCTCCCTCGGCACGGGCCTCCGCCTCGTGCTCTTCCTGCTCCTCTGGGGCGCCGGCGCCGCGTTGGGCCTCGTGTTCGGCGCCCTCCTCGGTGGGGGCGACGGCGGCATGTTCGGCCTCGTCGTGGGCGGCATCCTCGGGTTCCTGTTCGGGGCCTACGCGAGCCGGATCGTGCGCATCGCGGCCCAGTGGGAGCGGGGCGTGGTGCTGCGGCTCGGCAAGTACCACCGGCTCGCCGGCCCCGGCGTCATCTACGTGTTCCCGGTGTTCGACAACGTGCGTTTCGTCGACACGCGATTGCTCACCCTCGACATCCCGCACCAGCAGGTGATCACGAAGGACAACGTGCCGGTCATGGTCGACGGCGTGTTGTTCTTCCAGGTGGCCGACGCCGAGCGCGCGGTGATCTCGGTGCAGGACTACCGCTACGCCATCAGCCAATACGCCCAGGCGAGCCTCCGCGACGTGATCGGCAGCATGTCGCTCGACTCGTTGCTCTCGGAGCGCGACGAGATCCAGCAGCGCATCGGCGAGTCCGTGGAGGTGCGCGCCAAGTCGTGGGGCATCCACATCGACAGCATCCGCCTGCTCGACATCAACATGCCCGAGGATCTGAAGCGCATGATGTCGCGGCAGGCCTCGGCCGAGCGCGAGAAGCGCGCCACGATCACCAAGGCCGAAGGCGACCGCGAGGCGGCCGTGAACCTCGCGCACGCCGCCGGCACGATGGCGGCGAGCCCCGGCGCGATGCAGCTGCGCACGCTCCAGTCGCTCGACGCGCTCGGCGGCTCCGCCTCGAACACGGTGGTGATCGCCGTGCCGGTGGAGGTCCTCGAGCTCGCGAAGTCCATGGGCGCGGCGCGGGTGGCCGAGCCGCGGGTGGACGCCCCGACGAGCTGACCAATCGGCCGCGCTCGTGCTACGTCGGGGCCGTCCCGAGGAGCCCGTGCGCATCGCCGTCCTCTTGCTCGTCCTCCCGTTGGCGCTCACCGGCTGCGACCGCCTGCGCGCGGCCGCCCACGCCTTCACCGCGCCCGAGGCGCTCCCGCCGGCGCCACCGCCGCCGCCGGGCGTGGCCGAGGTCGAAGGGGAGGAGGGCGCGGCCGAGGGGGAGATCGCGCCCGCCCCGCTCGGCGACGAAGCGGGCGCCGACGGCGTCACCGAGACCAGCGAGCGTGTCGCGGTGACGACGAGCGGCGGCGACACCACCCAGAAGGGCGTGCACATCGGGGACGAGAACGGCGTCCACCTCGGGCGCGACGGGGACGACCGCGGGGTGACCGTCGGCGGCGAGTACGGCGTGCTCGTGGGCGATCAGGAGGAGGTGAAGGGCGTCCGCGTGGGCGGGGAGAAGGGCGTGGTCGTCGGCAAGGACGACGAGACCACGGGCGTGCGCGTCGGGGGCGAGAAGGGGGTCGAGGTCGGGCGCGAGGGCCTGTCCATCGGTGGGAAGAAGATCTTCGGAAAGAAGGAAGGGAAGTAGGCCATCGCGTGGGTGCGGACCGTCGGGCTACCGACCGACAATGGCGCCGAGCACCCACCCCTCCTCGGTGAGCAGCGCGTCGACGGGTTGGTCCCACGGGTCGGTCGGCACGGTGTCGACCACCTGGAACGACCACGCCACGCCGACCGCGAGCCCCCGGGGGCGGGCGAGCACGCGGTCGTAGTAGCCGCCGCCCTGGCCCAGCCGCGCACCGAGGGGGGTGAACGCCACGCCGGGGACGAGGAGCACGTCGAACCGGGCGGGGTCGACCCGCGGGAGGCTCGGATGGGGCTCGGGGATGCCATACGCGCCGGGGATGAGCGGCTCGCCCGACCAACGATGGAAGGCGAGGTCCGTGCCGAATACGCGTGGCAACACGATGGTCACGCCGCGGGTGTGGGCGTCGGCGAGCAGCTCGGTGATGGCGATCTCGCCGCGCACGGCCACGAACCCCGCCACGACGCGGGCGCTCCGCCACGCGGGGAGCGCGGCGAGGTGGGTGGCGAGCGGCCCGGCGGCGCCGTCGGATGCGCCGAGGTGGGCGGCCCGACGGGCGCGGAGGCGGGCGCGCAGCAACGATTTGGGGTCGGCCATGCGAAGCGACGTACGCCGCTCGGGTGCCCGGTGCACCCCCTCCGGAATCCGGAGCAGCGGTTGCGGATCGGGGGGAGATCGGCCATCTTCGCCCGATGAAGAGCGGCTTCAGCATGGTCGAGCTGATGATCGTCGTGGCGATCATCATGATCCTGGCGGCCATCGCCGTTCCCAACTACCGGACGACCGTGCTCCGGTCGCGCAAGGCCGAGGCCGCGACCAACCTCCGGGGCATCGGGGACACCGCGGTGGCCTACTTCGCCGCGCACGACACGTGGGTGACCGCCGCGTCCAACCCGGGCAACCCCATCGGGAAGTCCCTGCAGGCCTGGCGGACCGGGCGGCCCGGCTGGGTGGACCTCGGGTGGAGCCCCGACGGCAAGGTGCGCTGCACCTACATGATCACGGCGTTCGGGGCGGACACGTGGTCGCGCGCGGACGCCTATTGCGACGTGGACGACGACAACGTCTCCGCCATCGTCCGCTACTACGTGCCGACCCATACGCGCGACGGCACGTTCTCGGACCTGTACCCGAACCGCTACTGACGGGTCCGGCCCTACCGGGGCGTCGGCAGGCACTCGCGGGTGGGCAGCCCCTCGGCGTCGAGGATCAGGATCGTCTGTGTGCCGGTGGGCTGGAGGCGGAGGAGCAGCGTGGCGCACGCGGCGTCGGCCACCTCGGGATCGGTGAGGCCCGCCCACGTCGGGTCGACCCGCCCCACCCAACCGTCCCGCCCCATCTCGCTGAACTCGAGGAACGGCGCCACGTCGGTGAAGCGCGCCTTCAGGTCGGGGGGCGGGCGGCGGTTCACGACCGTCACGAGCTGGACGAAGCCCGCGACGAGGAGGGCGACGACGGCGAGCACGGCCAGGCGCCGGATCCGCGCGCGACGGGCCAATTCGGCGTCGGTCACGTAGGTCACTGGAAGTAGCACCCGCCGCTGTTCACGATCTCCACGGAGTCCGCCGAGAGCAGGGTGGTGTACTCCTCGAAGCTCAACCCCTTGGGTGCCAGCTCGGTCACGGGCTCGTGGCCGGGGTCACCATCCCCGTCCATGGCGATCGAGGCATCCCACAACGTGGCGCCGCCGTCCGGGGAGACGACGCTGTGGGAGTTGAAGCCCCACGCTTGCCACGTGGTGGCGCCCGCCGAGCGGACGAGGTGGGTGGTGAAGCCCACGCCGAGCACCTGCTGGGGGGCGTCGACGCCCACGTGGCCCGCCAACGTCGACAGCAGGCAGCTCACCGAATGGCAGTACAACCGGATGCCCTCGTCGCGGTCGAGCCAACCGGTGAGGTCGCTCCAGGCGTACTCCCAGTAGATGTACGGGCCCTCGAACGAGGAGTAGCTCGTGTCGCTGGGGTCGTAGAGGATCCAGTCGCTGTCGTGCACGTGGTCGCGCAGCGCGTCGAGGACCGCGGCGGGCTCGGGCGCGACACCGGTGAGGGCGTCCTCCGTCTCGGCGAGCACGCCCACCCAGGTGACGGGCGGCGCGAAGTCGAGCGCGGTGCCGTCCCGCAGCGCCGCGGGCCCGGCGGTGCGCCACAGGGTGTGGGAGGTGGTGAAGGACCCGGGGATGGGCGTCCACGTGTCGCCTTCCTCGGCCTCCCACCGCCAGGTCAGGGCGCGGGTCTCGCGGCCGAGGGTGGCATCGACCGCGGCGAGGTCGAGCGTCGTGACCCCGCCGGGGCGCCAGGGCGCGGTCGCCACGTCCACCACGACGCGGAGCGCCGGCGCGGAGGCGTCCACGGCGTCGACCGGCACGCCGGAGCGACCGATGGCGGTGGCGGCGCCGCGTACGTCCACGCGCACGTCCGCCCCCGCGACGTAGGCCGCCGGCGCGTTGAGGGCGCGATCCTCCGGCTCGCCCGTGCCCCACGGGGCGACCATCGCGTCGGCCCACGGCGGGACCGCCGCGCGCGGCATCCCGGCGTCGTCGTCGAGGGGGGAGAGCGCCTCCGCCGGCGCGGCGCGGTACTCGGGGCCCTCCACGGGGACGACCTCCGGGTGCACGACGCTCCGCTTGTGGAACGCGAGGGGCACGGCCGCGCCGGTGGCGCCGTCCACGAAGTCCACCGTGTCGACGCCGAGGCGCACGACGTGGAGCACGACCTCGAGCGGGGCGACCTCCGCGCCGTCGCAGCCCGCGACGAGGGTGACCGGCCCGGGATCGAAGGCCACGCCGTCGTCGCCGGTGCCGTCCCACACCTCCGTGGCGAGGGTGCGCGCCTGGCCGCCGGTGCCGGAGAGCGTGCGGGTGAGCGCGCCGCCGCAGCCGGTGTCGACGATGCGCAGCGACGCGCCGTCGAGCTTGGGATCGATCACGACGCCGTCGGGGAACGCGAGGGCGGGCGACGTGCCCTCCCCCGACGCGGAGCGGCCATCCGAGGACTTGTCCTCGCCGTCCGCGCAACCGAGCAGCAGGAGGAGCCAGGGCACCGGGGTCCGCGCGCTCATGCGGCCCTCCGATCGCGCCGCGCCGCCGCCACGAGGAGCGCGGCGAACGCGAGCGCCGCCCCCTTGGAGCCGCCCGAGGTCGAGCAGCCTCCCTCGACCTCGATCCCGTCGTCCACGATGGCGGCGTCGGGATCGTCCGTGTCCTCGTCGCCGGCGCCGTCGTCGGGGATGCCCTCCGCCTCGCCGTCGCAGTCGGCGTCGGCCACGCCGTCCACCGGATCGGCTCCGGGGTACACGTCGGCGGACGCGTCGTCGCAATCGCCGTCGACCTCGGCCCAGCCGTCCCCGTCGTCGTCCACCCCCGCGCTCTCCTCGTCGACGCTGCCGTCGCAGTCCTCGTCCCGCCCGTCGGTGGTCTCCACCGCGCCCGGAAACACGTCGGCATCGGCGTCGTCGCAGTCGTCGGGCGCCCCCACGCCGTCGTCGTCGTGATCGTCGTCGGCGGCGGCTCCGACCGCGAGGTCCACGGCGTCGGCCACGTCCATGGCGAAGCCGTAGGCGAAGCGCACCTTCGCGCGCTCCCCGACCTCGAGGGTGCCGACCGCGACGTCGACGCCGATCTGCACGTCGGCCTCGGTCTCGGTGGTGGTGCCGGCGAGCAGGCCCTCCACCGTCGTGCAGGCCGAGCACATGCGCGCCTCCCCGCCCGGCGCCGCAAGGACCACCGCGCGGCCGTCCCAGAGCCCCGCGGAGGCCACCCAGCCCTCCCCCACCGTGTTGTCGGTCGCGTAGCTCTGGGTCCAGGCCCAGTCGGCGTCGACGTCCACGATGCGCGCGACGTGGATGTCGGCGAGGCGGGCGCGGGCGGTGAGGGTCAGGGTGAGCCACACCACGTCACCCGACCACGGGGCCTCGACGCGGAGCTCCCAGTCGGCGTCGGGCGTGCTCGCGACGCCGACGAGCACGTCGACGTCGGGGCCGGACGCGTAGGTCCAGGTGGGGGAGAGGTCGCTCCCGGTGTACGGCGCGCCGTTCTCGAGCGTGGTGGCGCCGCCGGGCCCCGTCCACTCCGCGGCCCAGATCTCGTAGGCCCAGCCGGGCCAGAGCAGATCGTCGCCCATCGGCGCATCGCCGGGTGGATCCCAGCGGAGGCAGAGCTCGAGGGTGGAGTCGCAGAGCGACCCGTCGGTAGCCACCCCCGCCGCGACCCGCGCGCCCGCTACGTAGAGCGGCTCGGCGTCCGCGCTCGGGAGCAGGAGGAGGAGGGCGAGCGGCACGGAGCGCAGTATACGCGAACCCGGCCGTGGCCACTCGCCGGATCGTGCCCGTGAAGCCGGCTTCGCGGGGTGTCGGCCACGCCGTCGGGTCTCGCGCCGCGGGCGTCAGCCGAGCGGGATCTGCATGGTGATGCAGTGCACGCCCCCGCCCCCCTCGGCGATGACCGTGCCGCCCACCCCGACGACCGTGCGGTCGGGGAAGGTGTTCCGGATCACGGCCAGGGCGGCGTCGTCGGTGACGGGATCGTCCTCGAGCGGCACGACCACGCCGCCGTCGGGCAGGTAGAAGTTGATGTGGGTGACGCTCCGCCCGAGGGGGAGCTCGACGATCTCGAACGGCCGCCCGTCGGCGTCCGTGGCCTCCGACAGGCGCGTCCGCGCGTCCTCGCAGATGCGGTGGTTCGGGTCCGACGTGTCGTCGGTGGTGTGGAGCATGACCACGCCGGGCGCGACGAAGATCGCGAGCCCGTCCACGTGGCCGTCGGTGATCGGGTCGGGGACGAGGCCCTCGCCGAGCCAGACGACCTTGCGGATCCCGAGCGCCTCCGCGAGCGCCGCCTCCACGTCGGCCTTCGAGAGGCCGGGGTTGCGGTTGGTGTGCAGCAGGCACTGCTCCGTCGTGAGCAGCGTGCCCGCGCCGTCGACCGAGATCGCGCCCCCCTCGAGCACCAATTCGTTCACGACGTAGCGGAGGTCCATCCGCTCGGCGATGCGCGCGGCGAAGGCGGCATCGTCGTCATACGGGGTGTACTTCTCGCCCCAGGAGTTGAAGCGGACGCCGGCGACGCGCCGGCCGCCCCGGTCGTCGACCTGGACGAGCGGCCCCACGTCCCGGGACCACGCGTCGTTGATCGGCAGCTCCACGACCTCGACGTCTCCGCTCACGAGGCTCCGTGCGAGCGCGCCCTCGCCGGTGTTCGCGACGAGCAGCACGGGCTCGAAGGCGGACACCGCGTCGGCGACCGCGGCCCACTCCTGTCGGGCGAGGTCGATCCAGTCACAGCGCCCCTCCCAGCACCCCTGCCAATTCTGCGGCGTGGGGAACAGCATGACGCAGCCCGCGTGGGGCTCCCACTCGGCGGGGAGGCGCCACCGGCCGGGCTCGGCCTCGGGCTTCTCGTCGCCCAGCGTGACGAGGGGGCCGGCGCACCCGCCGGCGAACAGGCCACCGAGCCCGCCGAGGACGGCGCGGCGGGTCGGGCGTCGGGAGTGAAGCCGGAGAGGGGAGGGGCGGGGGCGCATCCGGCAGCGTAGCGCGCGCGTCCACCCCGGCCCCGTTCGTGTGCGTTTGTGCGCCGCTGCGTTTGTGTGCGTCCGGGTTTGTGTGCGTCTGCGCACGCCCGGAGCCCTGCCCCCTTCGGGGGCATAGGGCGCAACGATGCTGTTCGCGCTCCTGTTCGCCTGCTCCGAGCCTCCCGTGATCCCGGTCCCGGCGCCCGTGCCGCCGCGCGTCGTCAAGGTCGCGCTCAACTGGCTCCCCGAGCCGGAGTTCGGCGGGTTCTACACCGCGCTGCTCGACGGCACCTACGCGAAGGCCGGGCTCGCGGTCGAGCTCGTGCCCGGCGGCCCGACCGTGCGGGTCCTGGAGCTGCTCGACGCGGGCACCGTGGACGTCGCGATCTCGGGCGCCGACGACCTGCTGGTCCGCCGCTCCCGCGGGCTCGAGGCGGTGGCGATCTTCCCCGGGCTCGTGGACTCGCCGGTGGGGCTCATGTCCCACGCCAAGGGCGGCGCCACGCGCTTCGAGGACGTGGCGGGCACGGTGGCGATCGGCGACGGGGGGCCGCTCGAGATGTTCCTCTCGGGGCGCTACGGGTGGGAGGGCAAGGTGACGATGGTCCCGCCGACCGGCACCATCGCGGCGTTCGTCGCGGATCCGGCGCTCGTGCAGCAGGCCTACGTGTCGAGCGAGCCCTGCCTCGCCGAGGGCCAGGGACTGAAGGTAAACTTCCTCCCCGCCCGGGACGCCGGGTGGAACCCCTACAGCTCGCTCGCGGTGGTGCGGACCGCCGACGCCGAGGCCGAGTGGGTCGAGGGGTTCCGCGCCGCGAGCCTCGCCGGGTGGAAGGCCTACCTCGCCGATCCGGCGCCGGCGAACGCCGAGATCACGCGCCTGAACCCCGCGATGCCGGCCGATCGGATGGACTGCATGGTCGCGCGGCAGGCGCCCTACATCACCGGGACGGCCGGCGTGGGCGTCATGACCGCCGAGCGTTGGACGGAGCTCGCGGCCGCGCTCGTGAGCGTGGGGCAGCCGGCCGACGCGACGGGCGCGTGGATCCCCTGAACGCGCGCCGGCTCATTCCCGGATGATGACCGTCGTGCCGGTCCGCGCCTTCGCGTAGAGCCAGTCCATCGCGTCGTTGGTGATGGCGACGCACCCGTCGGTCCAGGAGGCGGGGTACGCGCCGCCGCCGTGCAGGTAGATGTCCCCGCCGAGCGCGGTGTCGCGGGCGGGCATCCCCCCGGCCTTCGCGGCGGCGACGACGCGATCACGGGTGCGCGCGTCGATGCGGCCCGCGGCGAGGGCGGCTTCGGCATCCGCCGCCCGGGGGTAGTCGAGCCCGAGGGAGAGGTGGAACGTGGACGCGGGGTTCTTGTGGGTGACACGGAACGTGCCGACGGGGGTGCGCTCGTCGCCCCGCTGCTCCTTGGGACCGACCGGGCTCGCGCCGAGCGCGATCGCGAAGCACGCCGGGCCGTCGGGGCCGCCGATCACGACGCGGTCCTCGAACACGCCCAACACGAAGTCCGACTTGTCCACGACGATCACCAACCCGGCTTCGTCGGGCGGGGGCGGGCAGGGCGGTGGGGGGAGGACGGGGATCATGCCCCCATTGGACGCCGGGGTGGCGGAGAGGTTCCGGGCCCCGCCCGCTTCACCATCCGGTTGAGCCCCGCGAGGAACTTCCGCAGGACCTGGTCCCCGCACGGGCGGTAGTTCGGCTGGTCCTCGCTGCGGAACAGCGCGCGGAGCTCGGGCTTGGACAGCTTCATCTCCCCGAGCGCCATCGCCTCCTCCATGTCCGCCTCGGAGAGCTTGAAGGCGACCCGGAGCTTCTTCAGGATGCCGTTGTTGGTCAGGCGGCGGTTGTCGAACGGCGGCGTGGCCGTGCCGGGCGCCGGGGGGCCACGCCGCTCGAGGATCAGCGCGTCGAGGAACGCCCCGAGGACCGAGTTGGGGCACGGGATGAAGCCCTCCGCGGTCTCGTCGCGGAGCATGAAGGCGACCTCGTGCTCCGAGATGTCGAGCCCGGTGCTGCGGATCATGTCGGCCACCTTCGCGTCGCTCACGTCGAGCAGGTACCGCAGCCGCGCGAGAACCCCGTTGTTGTCCATGTCTTCCCGCCGTCGATGGCGCTCCTTAAGGCGCCGGCGGCCGGGCCGCGTGTGCTACCCTCCCGTCGCATGTTGTCGATGCTTCTGCCGACCGTGGCGCTGGCGCTGGAACCCCTGGACGTACGCGAGGAAACGCTGGCCAACGGCGTGCACGTCGTGGTGCACAGCGACCCCGCGCTGCTCGACCTCGCCGTGCGGGTGCGGCTCGGAGAAGGCGCCAACTCCGACCCGATGGGGCGCTCGGGGCTCTGCCACCTCCTCGAACACCTCCTGTTCGAGGCCTCGGCACACGCCACCCAGACGCAGCGGCTGCGTCTGCTCGCCGAGGTGGGCGGGCAGATCGAGGCGTTCACCCGTCCGGACGACGTGATGTTCCACCTGCGCACGCCACCCGAGGCGTTGGAGCCGGCGCTGCACCTGCTCAGCGAACAGCTCGGGGCGCCGGGGTTCGACGCCGCGGATCTGAAGAACCAGGTCGCCGTCGTGGCGCACGAGCGCGCGGGCAGGTGGTGGTCCACGTTGCTCGAAGCCCAGGTGCTCCGGTTCCTCATCCCGGTGGGCTCCCCCTACGCCCGGTTCGGCATCGGGAAGGCCGCCGATCTGAAGGGCGTCCAGCTGAAGGAGGCGCGCGCGGCGGCGGCCCACCTGGTGCGCCCGGCCAACATGACGCTCGTCATCGTCGGGCCCGCCAGCCCGGAAGCCAGCTTCGCGGCCGCACGGCGGTGGTTCGGCGCGCTGAGGGCGCCCGAGGTGGCGCGCACGACGTACCCCCCGATCCTCCCGGCGCCCGTGGAGCCCGCGCCCATCGAACGGTCCGCGTGGCGCAGGGCGCGCCCGCCGGAGCGGGTGTGGGTGGACACCGACGTGGACGAGCCGGCGCTCCGTCGGGCCTGGCGGACGTTCCCCGTCGGCGGCGCCGACCAGCTCGCGCTCACCGTGGCGGCCAGCGTGCTGCAGAACGGGATGGACGCCGAGGATCTGGAGGCCCAGGCGTGGTTCGGGCGCGAGGGGGGCTACCTGATCCTCGCCGGGGAGTCGTCCCAGCCGCGGGCGTTCGCGCGGCGCCTCACCGACGAGGTCGAGCGGCTCGCGTGGGACGGCCCGACGGCAGACGAGCTCGACCTGGTGCGCGCGACGTACGCCCGCTGGTCGGCCGAGAGCCGCGACAACGCGGACACGCGGGCGGCGGTCCTCACCGATTGCCTCGCGATCCACGGCGTCGCCGACTGTGAGGGGCGCGTGGACGCCGCGCTCGCCGCGCTCGAACCGGAGGCGGTGCGCCGGGCCGTGCACCGGTGGATGCGGCCCGAGCTGGGGGCGTGGGTCGGGATCTCGTCCACCCGGGCCCCGCTGCCCGGCATGTACCGGCAGTTCGCCCGATGAACGGACCTCTTCGCCACGTCACGAGAGCCGCCTGCCTCGCGTGGTTCGCCACGCGCGCCGCCCTCGCGGACGTCCCGGTCTCCGAGCCGCCGCCTTCCGCGGTGCCCGCCGAGCCGCCGCCATCCGTCGTGGTCGCCGAGCCGCCGCTCGCGACGGTGTACGCCCCCACCACCGTGTTCGCCGTGCCGCCCCTCGTGATCGAGGAGGCCTCGCTCACGGACGCAGCCGGGACCCCCACCGCGTCGGTGTTCCTGGTCGAGCGCCACGCGGCCCCGCTCGTGACGGTGGAGCTCCGGCTCGCGACCGAGGGCTTGATCGACGGCGGGCGCATCACCCAGGGCGCCGTGGCCGCGCTGAACACGGTCTGGGAGGGCCCCTGGTCCACCGGGCCGCGCGGCGCGATTGCGCGGATGGGCGGAAAGGCGAGCGTGGACTGCGGCTGGCGCCTCTGCACCCTCACCCTCCACACCCCGGCCGCGGCGCTGCCCGAGGCGCTCGACGCCTTCGCCGACCTGCTCCGCGCGCCGGCGCTCGACGGCGAGGCGCTGTCCGACTGGCGCCGCGACCAGGCGGAGAGGCACCGGTACGCGACGAAGAACACGTCGGTCATCGCCGCCTGGGCGAGCACCCGTCTCCTCTGGCCCGGCACCAAGCGGGCCGTGGCACCGGACGCGCGGTTCCGCGCGGTCTCGGCGGGGGCCCTCGAGGCGACGTGGCGCCGCATCCTCGCGGAGGGCCAGCCGTCCATCGCGGTGGCGGGCGACACGACGATGGCGACCATCCTGCCCCTGTTCCAGGCGGACTTCGGTCACCTGCGGGGCACGATCGGGTGGCCCGTCGAGGCCGGCCCCTCCCTGGACGAGGAGCGGGTGGTGCTCGTGGACGTGCCCTGGACGTCACGCCCGCTCGTCCGGGTCGCGTGGGCGAGCCCCGGCGCCCTCGATCCCGACCAGCCGGCCTGGCAGGTGGCCTGGCGGTCGCTCGCCGGGGGGATGGGCGCGCGGATGCTGGCGCGCCTGCGGGAGGCGGACGGCCTCCTCTACTCGATGGGCGGGGACTACCTGGAGGTGTCGGCCACCGCGGGCTGGTCGTCGCTCGAGCTCGTGGTGAACGAGGCGGACCTCGGCGCCGCCCTGGTGGCGCTGGACGAGGAGCTCGACCGCCTTCAGCGGGACGGCCTCGCGCCCGAGGAGCTGCGCGGCGCCGTCGAGGGCCAGATCGGCTGGGAGGCGCTCCGGCTCCTCGACCGCGAGGCGCTCACGGGCCACCTGAAGCGCTACGGCGACCTCCCGGTGGCGCACTTCGCGGTGCGGTTCCCCACGTACCGCGAGGTCACGCTGGAGCAGGTGAACGCGGCCGCCCGCACGTGGCTGACCCAACCCCGCACGTGGATCGTCGTCGGCGACCGCGACGCCATCGAGCCGGTCCTCGCGAAGCGGAGCGAGTCCGTGACCCAGTGGACGGCATGCCGGGCGGTGCGCGGTCGGCGGTGCCGTTGAGCACTGAGTAGGGGCGTCCGCGCCCGGTCGACCGGAGGGCGCCGGCGGCCGCCGCCGGCGGTTCCGCGGCGCCTCGCCGCGAACCGAGCGCCTCCGGCGCGAGCCCGCAGGGGGGCCGTAGCCGGGCGTCCGCGCCCGGCGTGGCGCCCGTCACCCCGCCGACAACAACCGCCGGCCCACCCGCACCGCGTCCAGCTCCCGGAACAGCGCAACCTCGGCGCGCTCGACGTTCTCGAGCAGCGGCGCCAGGGCGCCCCACTCCACGTCGGTGCGGCCGCGCGCGAGGCGGCTCGCCTGCACGGCGAAGGCGCGCCATTGATCGCCGACGGCGGTGGCCGGCTCGGAGAGCGCGGTCAGGGCGTTCCACCCGAGAGACTCGCCCGCCTGCTGGAGGTAGGCCGCGAAGATGAAGCGGAAGCCGGCGCCGCCGGTGCCGATCTCCTCCTGCATGCGCACGACGCCGGCGAGCCACTCGCGGGCCTTCTCGTCGCCGTGACGCGCGGGCCACGCCGCGATCTCGCGAGCGAGGTGGCCGATGCCGCGCACGCCCATCCACGGGAAGATCGCGGGGATGCGCAGCATGTGGCGGCAGGTCTCCTCGAGGCTCTGCTCGACGGCGCGGCGGGAGTCGGGGGAGTCGCCGTACCGGGTCGGGTAGTAGAGGAGGCCGCGGGGCATGAACGCGTGGCTGCCGGAGAAGCGGGCGCGCCGAAGTGAATCGGCCGGGCACTCGAAGAGGCACTCCATCACCGGATCGCTGACGACGTAGTTGTCGCCGCGGCGCTCGAGCACGATGAGGTTGTGCCCGTTGAAGTGCACGCGCATCGGGCGCGGGATGTACGGGAGCCAGAAGATGTTGACCTGGAGGCCGACACGGCGGCCCTCGCCGAGCACGGCGTCGAGGCGGGCCATGCCCTTCTGGGGGTTGGTGAAGGACTCCCGCTTGAAGGTGACACCCAACCGTTTGCACGCGTTCTTGAAGATGCCGCCGGGGAACGACCGGAAGGTCGTCAACGGGTGGCCCATGACGCGGACGAACGAGAAGTGCGCGAAGAACAGCCCGCCGCCGATGCCGAACACCATCGGCTCGGACAGCGGGAAGCCGCCGGCGCGGAACAGCGACGCGGTGACGCCGCTCTCGCAGTGACCGGCGTGAAGGTGGCGGAAGCCGGCGACGGCGAGGTCGGTGGCGGCGCCGTCCGAGGGGGCGGGCACGAGCGCGGTGGGAGCGGGGGAGGTCATGGGGTGTCGGGCGCCTCGGGCAACGCGCGGAGGGTGTCCACGGAGAGGCCGAGGGCGTCGGCGTAGCGGGCCAGCAGCGCCGGCGAGAGGCCCGCGAACACGCTCGGGCGGAGGTGGCGGCGCACCCGCCACGCCCAGATGCCCATGTCGCGGGAGAGCTGGCCGGCGTCCATCTGGGCGACGGCCATGTGGTAGCCGAGGGGGCTCGTGCGGCCGGCGCGGGCGTCCTCCCAGGCGTGGGTGATGGCGGCGACGGTGGCGCGGACGCCGACCTGGGTGGCCGCGGTCTCGGCCTCCCAGCCGATCGTCGGGACACCGGTGTATTTGCCATCGTCACCGACGGCGTAGTTGAGCTTCTCGTGGCCGTCGAGGCAGCTCCCCGGATCCTGTGGGACCTCGCGCACCTTCACGTCAAACCGCTTTGAGGAGGACCCAGGCGCACGAGAAGCGCCCGCTCTCCGGCACGAGGAGGAGCACGTTCTGGCCCGCGCGCAGGCGCCCGCTCGCGAGGAAGTCGTGGAGCATGATGAGCGGCGAGGCGCACCCGGTGTTGCCGCGCTCGGTCAGGTTCGAGCACCACTTCTCGTAGGGGATGGGGAAGCCCACGGCCTCGAGGGCGTCGTGGGTCTTCGCGCGGAAGAAGTCGGACGAGTAGTGCGGCAGGAGCCAGTCGACCGACTCGGCGCGGAGATCACGCTTGCGACGCACCACCTCGAGGGAGCGCGCGCAGGTCTCGACCATGTGCGCGGCGAGCAGCTTCACGTCCTGGTGGAGGTTGAGGGTGCCGGCGCGGAGGGCTCGATCGAGGGAGTCCCCGTCGCGATAGCCGGCGAGGCCGCCGGAGGGGGTGGGCTCGCCGCCCAGGTACATGCAGGTGGGGAGCTCGTTCGCGTAGGAGACGAGCTCGATCCACTCGATGCGGAGGGAGACGGCGCCCTCGCGAGGGCGATCCTGGATGACCGCGGCGCTGGCGCCGTCGGACAACATGAACCGCAGGAACTCCTGGTCGAACCCGATGAAGGGGTTCTCCTCCTCCGCCGCGGTGCGCGCGTTGAGCTCGGCGGTGAACGCGGCGCGGCGCAGCACGCTGGAGGTGCGCTCGACGGCCGAGGCCACGGCGAGCGAGGTGCCGCCGGTCTGGACGGCCATGGCCGCGTACTTGAGCGCGGTGACGCCAGCGCAGCAGACGCCCTGCAACGAGGCGATCTCGCAGGGGTGGGTGCCGAGCTCGCCGTGCACCATCGAGGCGTGGCCGGGCACGACCTGCTCGGGGATGCTCGTGGCGCACGCGAGGAGCCCCACGTCGGCAAGGGCGACGCCCCGGCCCTCGCACGCGGCCCGCACGGCCTCCGCGGCGAGCTGGGCGGAGGTGTGGGTGGGCCGGCCGGTCTCGCGGTCCACCGCGTAATGACGCGTGCGGATGCCGTTGTTGCGGAGGATGCGCGACCGCAGGCGCGAAGGTTGGTCACCGAGCTGGCCGAGGACCGCCTCGATCTCGTCGTTCGAGATCGGGGGCCCCGGGAGCACGGCGCTCGTGGCGGTGATGTAGGCGTCAGGCATGGAACTTCGGAGGCTATCGCACGCCGGCCGCGGGCGAAAGGTGAGAGACGGGCAGGCGCGCGAGGCCGTCGAGCCAGGGGGTGGTCCAGCGTCGCAACAGGCGCTCGGCGATCAGGAACGGGACGAACAGTCCGATCACGACGGTGAGCATGAACGCGAGCATGCCGAAGGCGGACACGTGCCGGAGGGGCGTGCCCGGGCGGCTGACCGCCGCGATCAGGTGCGCGAAGGTCGGGAAGATCGCCCCCACGACGCGCTCGCCGAAGGTGTGGACGTGGCTGATGCTCGCGGTGGGCTGGTCGGCGAGGAGCGGGGCGTCCGGCGCGGCGTCGGTGAGGCGGGCGGCGGCGATCGTGCCGAGGGCGTCGAGGCGATCGAAGGTCTCGTCGCCGATGCCGGCGGCGGGGAGGGCCTTGATGGCATCGCGCTTGCCGGTGAGCATCCACGCGAGGGTGGTGAAGTAGCTCGCGAACACCGAGCCGCTCTGGGTCGCGACGACGCGGTCGGTGACCCGCCCGCCGGCCGCCTCCGTGAGCGCGACGAGCCGGCGCCAGCCGCTCACCCACATGTTCCGGCAGCTCACGAGTGTGAGCACGCGGCGGCCCGCGACGACGGCGCGGTCGGGCCCGGAGAGCAGGGCGGCGAAGGGCTGGGAGGGCGAGAGGAACCACACCTGGGAGGTGAGGACCACGAGATCCCACGGGCCGGCGGGCGCGTCGAGCGGCGCGATGGGGGCGGGGCGGCCGAGCACGGTCTCCGGGAACTCGCCGAAGAACGTCGTGATCTTCCACGGGAACGGGTACGGCGTGATCGGGCGGAGCGCGACGAAGTGCACGTCGTGCCCGGCGACCTGGAACGGCCGCGCGAACGCCCGCGCCACCTTCTCGAGCTGCCCGCTCTGCGACCACCACACGACGAGGACGCGCTTGCCGAGCTCGGGGGTGAGGGTCTGGGGCGCGAGCGAGAGGGTCACGGCCATCAGGCCTCCACGTGGGGAGCGGGCGCGGGCGGCGCCGGGGCGGCGAGCGGCGGGAGGATCATGCAGAGCACCAGGAGCCCGACGAGGCCGCGGGAGAGCTCGCCCCGGGTGGCGCGCCACGCGGGGAGCGCCGAGGCGGCGACGGAGGCGAGGAAGGTGAGGGGGAGGACGATGGCGAAGCCGAGGCGATCGAGCCGGATCTGCGCCGCATAGCCGACGGTGAACCCCGGCGGGGGCGGCATCGGAATTCCGCCGAAGACGGACACGGCCCACGCGACCCCCTCGGCGGCCACGGCCCCGAGCAAGCAGCCGATCGCGCCGAGCAGGGCGCCCTCGGCGAGGAACAGCGCGGCCACGTCGCGGCGGCGCAGCCCGACCACCCGCAACATCGCGATCTCGGCCTTCCGCTCGGCCACCACCGCGGCGACCGCGTGGGAGAGCGAGAGGACGGTGACGAGCGCCAGAAGGAGCTCGAACACGCCGAAGATGCGATCGTAGAGCGCGCGCACGGCCTGGTAGTACCGGGCCCGATCGTGCCAGGGGCGCGCCTCGAGCCCTTCGAACGCGGGATTGGCGAGCACGCGCTCGGTCGCGGCGAGCACGGCGTCGGTGTGCTTCGTGTCGTCGAGGGCGAGCACGAGCACGTCGGCGGTGGTACCGCCGGTGAGGGAGAGCGCGGTGTCGAGCGGGAGCGTCGCGAAGGTGCGGTCGAGCTCCTCGGCGCCGGTCGAGGTGAGGCCGAGGACCTCGAGATCCTGGGCGTTGGTGAGCCCGGCGTCGGTGGTGACGAGCGCGGTCACGAAGCCGCCGGGCTCGACGCCGAGGCGGGCGGCGAGCGGCACGCCGAGGACGACGCCCTCGGGGCGCGCGGCGTCGAGCGGGCTCCCGGAGATCGGGTGCGCGAGGGGGGCGATGCGGGCCTCGGCGGCCGGCTCGGTGCCGACGGCCATGAACACGCCCGAGCGGCCGCCCGCCACGAGCATCCCCATGAAATTGCGGCGCACCGCGCTGGCGAGGAGGTGCTCGGCCACCACCGGATCCGCCGCGAGGGCCGTGCGGGCGGCGTCGAGGGTGGCGCGGTCGACCCGGTGCCGCTCGGGCGCGGGGGCGTCGAACCAGTCGGCGTCGGCGATCTGGACGTGCCCGTTGCCGCCGCGCGCGAAGGACTCGGCGAGGCCCCAGTAGGTGTCGCGGGTGAACCCGTAGAACAGGAGCCCGCCCGCGACGGCGTTGGCGAGCCCGGCCGCGGTCAGCAGCGTGCGGCGGGGGCTCCGGACGAGGTTCTTGGCGGCGAGGCGGAGGGCGTTCACGCGAGGGCCCCGTCGGTGGCGCCGGGGTCGGTGACGGTGTTGGCGCGGACCCGCCCGCCCTCGAGCCGGAGGATCCGGTCGGCGCGCGCGGCCACGTGGGGATCGTGGGTCGCGAGGACCAGGGCGGCGCCGGCCTCGCGGGCGGCCGCGAACAGCAGATCGAGCACCTGCGCGCCCGTGTTCGTGTCGAGCGCCGCAGTGGGCTCGTCGGCGAACACCACCGCCGGCCGGTTGACGAGCGCCCGCGCGATCGCGACCCGCTGGCGTTCGCCGCCGGAGAGCGTCCGTACGTCGCGACCGGCATGGCCACCCAGGCCGAGCCGGGTCAGCAGGTCGAGGGCGCGCGCCCGCGCCTCCGCGCGCGGAACGCCGGCGTAGTCGGCGGGCAGGAGCACGTTCTCCAGCGGGGTGAGCGCCACGACCATGGGGTAGGTCTGGTGGACAAAACCGAGGCGGCGCAAGCGGAAGCCGCTCCGCGCGTCGTCGTCGAGCGCGGAGAGCGCGCGGCCCTCGAACCACACCGACCCCGCGGAGGGCGCGTCGAGGAGCGCGGCCACGTGGAGGAGGGTGGACTTGCCCGAGCCGGAGGGGCCCATGACCGCCGTGGCCTCGCCCGGCGAGAAGGTGGCGCTCACGTCGGCCAGGGCGGGCACGTCCACCGCGTCGAGGCGCCAGGTCCTCGAGATGCCGCGGAGCTCGTACATCCTAGGGGAGGGAGAGGCGCACGCGCGCCCCGGTGCCGCGGGCGGTGCGGTGGATGTGGGCCACGGCGCAGGGGCCCGTGGAGGGGCGCGCGATCGGCTCGGTGCCGTCGAGCACCTCGACGAGGCGGACGGCGGCGGCGACCGCGAGCAGGCGGCGCTCGGCGGGGGCCACGGTGAGGCCGCGATCGGGGCGCCCCCGGTCGGTCGCGCTCGGGTCCAGGGTGTTCGCGAGGCGCCACCCCGGGAGGACGACGCTGCCCGCGGGCACGCCGTCGAGGAGCCTGTCGATGCCCTCGGGGCCCGCGCCCACGCGGCCCATCCACACCTCGTCGAGGCGCACCGGGGCATCCCCCCGGCCGAGGAGGAGCCAGCCGGAGCCGGCGGCGGGGGTGCCGTCGAGGCCCTCGGCGTCGAGGCGCGCGCGGTGCTCGCCCTCGCGGCCGACCTCCCGCACGTCCACCCCGCCGACGAGGGCGTAGTCGATCCCGCCGTCGTTGCCGCCCCCCTCTCGGAGGGCGAGCACCGCTTCGAGCAGCGCGGCCTCGAAGGAGAGCTCCTCCTGCGAGACGGTGGCGTTCGGCCCGTCGACGCCGAGCGAGCGGGCCACGTAGAACGACGCGGCGTTGCCGACGGAGCCGGCGAAGGCCATCGGGCTGCACCACGGGCGCACGGCGTGGAGGATGCCCTCCGCGAGCGGCACGGAGATCTCGGTGTTGCCGAGGCCGGTGCCGAGGAACACGCCGACGCGGGCGCCCGGCGGCGGTGCGGCGGCGGCGAGGCACGCCTGCGCCCCGACCTGCCCGAGCTTCACATAGCTGCCGATGCGTCGGAAGCCGCGGCCGAACACGTCGAGGTGGCGCTCGTCGACCTCGGCGGGGTCGACGCGGGCCCACGCTCGGATGCCGATGCCGAGGTCAAGCATCGCGCACCGCGAACGCGACGCATGAGCCGCCGAAGCCGAAGGCGTTGAACAGGTGGACCCCCCGGGGCGCCGGGATCGGCGCGGTGTTCGGGGTGACGCCGATGTCGGGATCGGCCTCCGCGAACCCGATCGAGGCCGGGACGAACCCGGCGTGCAGGGCGCCGAGCCAGAGCGCCACTTCGAGCGCGCCGGCCGCGCCGAGGGTGTGACCGAGCGCGCCCTTGAGCGACGCGAACGCGGGCGGGGTCGGGCCGAACACGCGCGCGATGCCGCGGCCCTCGGCGAGGTCGTTGTCGACGGTGCCGGTGCCGTGGGCCTTGATCGTGACGACCTCTCCCACGTCGGCGCCCGAGCGGGCGAGCGCGCCGCGGATGACGCCCTCGACCGTGGAGCCGTCGGTGGACGACGCGGTGAGGTTGGTGGGATCGATGCGGTTGTCGCTGCCGAGGAGGTGGAAGGGGCCGTCCCCGCGCTCCACCACGACCGCGCCGCAGCCCTCGCCGAGCTGGAGGCCGGCGCGCGTGCGGTCGAACGGGCGGCAGGGCTCGCGGTCGGCCAGCATCAGGCTGCGGAACCCGTAGACGGTCATGCTCGCGAGCAGATCGAAGCCCACCACCACCGCGCGTTGACAGGTGCCGGCGCGCAGGTGGGTGGCGGCCGAGGCCATGGCGGCGGCGCTCGACGTGCACGCCATCGAGAAGGTGACGAGGGGACCGCGCGCGTCGAGGCGCAAGGCGACCTCCTCGGCGACCTCGCCCGCGCCGCGCCGCCCGAACCACGGCGCCGCCCCGGGGTTGGTGCGCCGCGCCTCGAGGAGCGCGATGTCGGCCTCGACGAAGAAGCCGCCCGTGGTGCCGACAAACACGCCGGTGACCCCCGCGGTCGGACCCGCCATCGCGACGGCCTCGTCGACCGCCATGGCGACAAGGGTGCGGGCGCGGACGGCGAGCGGCACGTCCACCGGCGCCTCGCCGACGAAGGGCGGCGCGCCGTCCACCGGGATGAGGTGGCCCGACCGCGTGGCCGGGCCGAGCCCCCGCCGGCCCGCGCGCAACGCGGACACGACCGTCGGCACGTCGGCGCCGAGCGCGCACACGGCGCCCCACCCGCGGATCGCGAGCGGTGCACCGGTCGAGGACGGAGGGTTCGGGGGGCTCACGGGACCGCCACGGCTTCTGCCGCTACCGACGGGGCCGTGCCGCGCGCCTGCAAGAGCGGTAGCACGGTGGCGAGCAGCTCCCCGGGGGCCTCAGGCAGCTCTTCGAGCGCGCCGACCTCGATCCCCGGGAGGTCACGCCGCGCCTCGGTGACGAGCTCCGCGGCGAGCCGACCGAGCAGCGCCAGGTCCGCGACGAGGCGATCGTCGAAGGCGCTACCCTCGAGCGGATCGCGCAGGCCCTTGTTGAGCGCGTACATGAACGGGATGCCGGGGATGTTGACGAACACGGGGTCGATCTTCACGTCGGCGGCGTGCCAGTCGCGGAAGAGCCCCTGCACCGCCCGGTTGAGCTCGCTCACGCGGTCGAGGGCCTCCTTGTGCCGGGCGAACCCCATCATGTCGGTGAGCCGGCCGTGGAAGAAGAACGAGGCCGGCACCGCCCAGTAGTAGGCGAAGTCCCAGATGATCTTCAGGGACATCACCTTCGCGTCCCCGAACAGGGGCATCTGGCCCTCGTACAGCGACAGGTGGTTCTCGTAGAAGTTGAAGAAGACGCGGTTGTAGACCTCCACGCGCGCGCCGAGGCGCTCCCCCGCGAGTTCGCGCACCACGAGGTCCACCGCGAGGGTGTTGGCGATGGCGATGTAGTCGTTGCCGGGGGAGTAGAACGGGTCGAGGAACGCCCCGGCCTCGCCCACGACGGCCCAGCGGTCCGCCGAGTAGAGCCGCGTGCAGCTGTAGGAGAAGTCCTTGAGGGCCAGGAAGTCCTGGAGCTGGCCCTTGCGGCCCTCGATCTGCGCGGCCGCCTGCGGCTCGTGCTCGCGGAGCCAGGTCAGCGCCTTCTCGTAGGTCGCGATCTTCCCGAAGGGGTGGAGCGCGGCGTCGGTCACGATGCCGACGCTGTGGCTGCCGGAGGAGAGCGGGATGAACCACACCCAGTAGCCGGCGCCCATGAAGTGCACGGTGGAGAGCCAGCGCTGCCGACGGCCGCCCGTGTGGTCCTGCCAGACCTCGTCGTCCGACCACGTGTCGATGGCCACGCGCTCGTCGTAGCGCCACCACGCGGCGTTCGCGTCGTGGCCGTTCTTCTTCGCGAGGCCGAGCTTGCGCTTGAGCAGGCTCGACCGCCCGCTCGCGTCGATCACCCAGCGGGCCTCGACGCGGTGCTCGGTCTCGACGGGGTGCTCGGTCTCGACGGGTCGCTCGGCCTCGCCGGCCTTGACCACGAACGTGACGAAGCTGCTGGCGCCGCGCTCTCCGAGCTCGATGCCGCGCACGGCCGCGCCGTCCACGAAGCGGGCCCCGGCGGCGCGCACCTCGACGCCGAGGTGGTTCTCGAAGCGCCCGCGGTCGATCTGGAAGCTCTCGGTCGGGAAGAAGGTGTTCCCCCCGAGCTCGGTGCGCGTCGTGAGATCGCCGCGGTCGTCCCCGTCGAAGAAGTAGCGCAGGCCGAGCTTCGGGAGCTGCTCGGCCTTGAGGTGATCGAGCTGGCCGAGCACGCGGGCGAAGTAGTGCGCGCCCACCTCGACCGAGGACTCGCCGACCTTGTGGGCCGCCTCGGGCACGGGGTGGCGGGCCTTCTCGACGACGAGCAGGCGCGTGGCGGGGCGATCCTTCAGGAGCTGCAGCGCGAAGGAGAGCCCGGCGAGGCCCCCGCCCATCACGACGACGTCGTACGCGGGCGCGATCGGCGCCGCCTCGTTCACGACGGCTCTCCGGTCGGCCAGCCCTTCTCGCGGGCCACGTGGGCCGCGAGCGACGAGACGGAGCGGAACGCGGCCTTGGCGGCGGAGAGGTCCTCGATGCGGACGCCCCACTCCTTGTCGATCGCCGCGCTGATCTCGATGGCGTCGAGGCTCCCGAGGTCGAGCTTGCCGGTGCCGCGGATGAGACGCTCGTCGTCGTCGATGTCGTCGGGGGTGACGTCGGGGACGTCGCACACCTCGAGGATGATCTGCTTGAGACGCGTCTTCAGCGAGGCCAGATCGGGGGGGACCGGGGTGGGCGCGGGGGTCGGCATCGGCCGGCAGTTAACCGGAAACCGAACCCCCGTGGACGTCGACCCCGCCGCCGCCTCCGGGCAGGAGCGCGGCGTGGATCGTCGCGGTGCACAAGACCCGGCCGTCGAGGCGGACAACTCCCTTTGCGGTGGTCACGCGGAAGCGCGCCTCGGTCACCTCCACTTCGAAGCGGAGTGTGCAGGGAGGAACGGCCATTCCGCGGAATCGGGCCTTCTCGACGCCCGTCAGCACCGCCTGGCCCTCCTCCCCCGAGAGCGCACCCAGGCAGGCGAGCGCCTGCGCGAGCCCTTCGAGCATCACCACGCCGGGCACGACGGGAGCGCCGGGGAAGTGCCCCGCCACGTCCGCCAGCGTGAGATCGCCCTCGGCGACGAGGCGGGGGCCGTCGGCCTCGACGACACGACTGACGACGCGCTGCGGCGCCCGGTGCGGGATCAGGGACTCGACGGGGGGGAAGGACATCGGCACGGTCTATCCGACGCAAGGCGGGAGGGGGCAGCCGGACCGCGCCGGGCGCGGCCGCTGCGTCGACGCCGAAGACGAGCGGGCGGAGGCGGCTCCGGCGCCCGAACGAACGGGTGCTCGCCTGGACGAACTCCTGACCAGCGGGGCCGCGGGGGGCGGGTATCGTGGGTGCGCAAACAATTCGTCGTGTGGCAGGAGTGCAGTTGTACTGGATGTTGCTGGTGTTCGCGTGCAGGGAGCCCGAGGACGTCGTCTCCCCCGTCGACCCGGACACCGCGGTGGAGGCCCCCCCGGGGCCGGTGGAGGCGCTCACGGTGGAGCTCGCCGCGATCCCCACCGTCGTCCGGGTGCGCTGGCACACGGAGGCGCCGACGCGCGCGTCGGTCCGCGGCACGACCGCGGACACCTCGGTGACCGTCGAGGAGGCCGCGCTCGCCACGGATCACGAGATGCTGCTGGTCGGGTTCCCGGCGCGTGCGGACGTGCGGGTCGAGGTGGTGGTGCAGGAGGGGGGTGACGGGACGGCCGAAGCGGACATCACGACCGGCGCCCTCCCGACGTGGGTGCCCGACCTCGTGTACGCGGCGAGCGTGCCGGAGGCCGCCGAGGGCGGGTTCACCCTCGCGTCGACGGTGGATCTGGGCGGCGGCGGGGTGGTGGCGCTCGACCACGCGGGCCGGGCGGTGTGGGCGTACGAGCGCGTCGAGGGCGGGGTGGGCCCGATCAGCCGCGCGCGGCTCTCGCTCGACCGGCGCTCCATCCTCTACAACGACACGCCGAGCGCCACCGAGCCCTCCGGCGCCATCGTCCGCGTGCCGCTCGACGGGGGGGCGGTCACGACGATCCGGGTCGCCGGCATGCACACCGACTTCGTGGAACTCCCGGGCGGCGCCTTCGTCACGCTCGGCCTCGAGTACCGGATGTACGACACCCGCGAGCTCGCCGGCGAGACCCTCGTCGAGGTGAGCCCCGACGGGGAGGCGCGGGTGGTGTGGAGCGTGTTCGACGACTTCACGCCGGATCTGTCGCGGACCTACACCGTGGCGACCCTCGACGGCCGCGAGATCGAGGACTGGGCGCACATCAACGGGGTCCACCACGACCCCGTCACCGACGATCTCTACGTCACGATGACGTTCAACGACGGCGTGGCGCGGATCGACCGCGGCACCGGGGCGCTCGTGTGGTGGCTCGCCGACGAGGGCAGCGACTTCACCCGCGTCGGTGACACCCGGCTCCTCCGGGCGCCGCACAGCGTGGAGACCACCCCCGAGGGCCTGCTCGCCTTCAACCGGGGCGATCCGACCGACCCGGAGACCTGCTCGGGCGCCACCACCATCGCCCTCGACGAGGACGAAGGCACGGCGGAGGCCGTGTGGACCTACACCTCGGAGCGCTGCCTGCTCGTCACGTTCCTGGGCTCGGCGGCGCGGCTCCCGGGCGGAAACACGCTCGTCTCCTGGACCTCGTCGGGCCAGCTCGAAGAGGTGACGGCGGACGGCGAGGTGGCGTGGCGGGTCAACACCTCGCTCGGCGCCGGCTTCGGGTTCGCGGTCCGCGTGCCGGCCCTCGGGGACGGCGCGCCGTAGGCGGCCGGGGCGGGGCTACCGCTACGCGCGGCGCCGCCGCACGGTGAGCATCGCGGCCGCGCACGCAGTGTCGGCTGCGCGGAGTGACGGCTGCGCGGAGTGACGGCGGGGCGGCCAGGTAGCAGCGATCATCCGGGATGACCGGCCCTCCGGAATTGGGCGGGCATTGATCAGCCGAACAGCGGCGCCGAGTCGAGGGCCTGCTGAAGGCGGCGGCCGCCGAGGGCACCCTTGACGGACAGGTCCCCGTTCGACGTCCGCCGGGCCGCCGCCGAGGGCACCCCTGACGGACAGGTCCCCGCTCGACGTCCTCTGGGCGGCCGCCGAGGGCACCCCTGACGGACAGGTTCCCGCTCGACGTCCGCCCGCTTGATCCGACGAACGGTGACCGTGATGCCGACGCCGCCCGGGCCGGTGCAGCCCTCGGTGAGCATGACGACCTCCGTGTCGTAGCCGTGGACCCCCCCTACGCGCGGCGCCGCCGCCGCACGAGGCCCGCGATCACGAGCCCCTGGACCAGGAGCCCGCCGGTCGCGCCGCCGCCGCCCATGTCGCAGGCGCACCCGCCGACCTCCTCGTCGTCGTCGAGGCCGAGATCCTCGTCGCCGACGGGGACCTCGTCCTCTTCCTCGGGCACGAACGCCGGGTCGGGGATGCCCGCCTGCTCGCACCACGTCCGGGTGCCGTCGGCGCAGCGGGCGCGCAGCTCCTCATCGATCCAGGCGAGGTAGTGGTCGACCCGGGTGTCGACCCCGCCGGTCTCGTTGCAGTCGGAGGTGTCGTAGGCGTGGGACGTGACGCCGATGAGGCGCATGCTCTCGGGGGCGTCCGTGGTGATCGAGAGGAAGGTCGGGCCGCCGGAGTCGCCGTGGCACTTGCGGACATCCTCGACCGCGCCGCCCACCTGCAGCTCGAAGGCGTTCAGCTCGTTGATGTACGACTCGCCCATCTGCTTGACGGCGTAGGTGCCCTCGGGAGGCGGCTCCCACATGCTCTCCGACGGCACCTGCTGGCCCCAGCCCACCACGTCGACGAGGAGGCCCTCGGCGATCTGCGCGGACTCCGCCTCGGTGACGAGCCAGGCGTACGGCACGTCGAGCACCGGCTCGTCGAGGAAGAGCAGCGCGAGGTCGCGGTTCTCGGCGAGCCCCATCCCGAGCTGCGTGTAGTCCCAGTCCGGGTGGTGGACCCAGTCCCAGGCCGCCACGGCGTCGTCCGGCCACGGGGTCGTGTCCGACCGCCCGTCGAATTCGGTGAGGTCGGCCTGCCGGGTCCACCGGATGTCGGTGTTCTCGACCGAGCCGTAGCCGTAGGTGAGCACGTCGGGATCGATGCAGTGGGCCGCGAGGAGCACCACGTCGGGCGCGATCAGGGTGGACGAGCACACCAGCATGCGGACGTGCAGGTCGGTGCCGCCGATGGAGATGTCGGCGTCCATGAGCATGCCGCCGGTCATGGGGTAGTCCTCGACCGCCGCCTCGCCGCCGTTGATGATCGGCGCGGGCTCGACGTGACCGTCGGAGGGCGGCGTCGCGTCACCCGGGGCGTCCGTGGTGACGCGCTCCGCGGCGGAGGCGGGGAGCGAAAGCAGCAGGAGGAAGGGCAGAACGCGCACGAGAGCCTCGTCGATGGGTGCACACCTTGCCTCCGCGGGCAAGCGAGCGCAAGCGGGAGCGTGCGCCGGCGCGTAGGGCCGGGACGTCGGGCGCTCCTCGCGCGCCGAGGTCGACGCGGGCCGCGTCCTTGCTAAGGGCGCGCATGGCCCTGCCGTCGTGATCCGGACCCGCACCGTCGCCCTCGTGGTCGGGCTGCTCGCGTGGGCCCACGCCGTCTGGCTCACCGGGTACTCGCCCGAGCTGCCGGGGGGCGACACGGCGCACTACCTCGCCATCGCCGCGAACATCCGCAACACGCTCCGTGGCGAGCACCCCGGCCGCGTGTTCGGGCTGCTCGCCCAGGTGATCCCCAACCCGAGCTGGACCCCCGCGTGGATGGGCCTCGGGATGCTCGCCGGCGGCGCGAGCGAGCGGGTGGGCGTCGCGATGCTCCTGCCCTTCCACGTGCTGCTGGTCGCCGGGCTGTGGCGGGGCGGCCGCGCGCTCGGCGGGAGCCGCGGGGGCGGGCTCGCGGTGGCCCTCGGCACGCTCGCGGTCGGTGTCGTGCACGTCGGGCGCACGGCCATGCTCGACTTTCCCCTGGTGGCCTGCGCCGCGTGGGCCGGCGCCCTCGCGCTCGAGGGCCGCGTGCGCGGCGTGGCCGCCGCCGTCGGGATCGCCGGGTGGACCAAGCTCGCGGCGCTCCCGAGCCTCGCGGGCCTGGCGCTGGAGGTGGCGTGGTGGCACCGGGCCGACCGCCGGGCGCTGCTCGCCGCCGTCGGCATCGGCGGCGCGCTCGCGGGGCTCGGCTACGTCGGTGGTATCGGGGCGCTCGCGGGCTACGCCACCGAGTCCGGCAACGTGGATCCGGCGCTGCGGGGCGCCGCCGGCGCGGCCGCCCGGATCCCGTTGCTGGTGGGCGCGGGCTTCGGGGCGCTCCAGCCGCCGCTGCTCCTCGTGGCGGTCGTGGTCCTGCTCGCGGCCCCCTCGCGCGAGGCGCTGCGCCCGCTCGTCTGGGCCCTCGGGGTCGGCGTCGGCCTGCTCGCGTTCACGCTCACGCCGCAGGCGCGCTACCTCCTCCCCGCCGTGCCCTTCGTCGCGATGGCCGCCGCGGCGCTGGTCAAGGAGGGGGCGCCGCGCGGCGGCGCGCTCGCCGCCGGGCTCGCGGTGCTCGTCGCGGCCGGCCAGCTCGTGGCCTACGATCTCGGCCGGAGCGCCGCGCTCGGCGGCGCGCTGTTCCACCGGGATCTCACGCTGCCCGCCCCGGCGGGCGGGCGGGTCGACACCCACCTCTCGGCCGCGCTCCACGCGCTCGACGCGCGCGTGCGGGAGCGGGGCGCCGCCGACCGCGACGGCCGCGCCCGGGTCGCCCTCGCCCTCCCCGATCAGGGCGACCTCTCCGCCTCCGTGGCGATGTGGATCGCCGCCCGCGACGACCTTGCGATCGAGCTCCAGTCCACGCGCCCGGGCCACCCGCTCGTCACCGACGCCCCGCTCACGCTGGTGGTCCGCTGCCCCGGGCCCCTCGGCCAGCCCGCGGGCCTCCCCGACACCCTCCCGGTGGCCGACGCGCGGGAGGACTGGCCGCGGGGCTGCGTCGCGGAGACGTGGCACACGAGACTCGACGGGCGATGAGAGCGTGACCGTCATTCCCGGACCGAGCACGCGAAGCGGCTGCTGAGGCGCGGCTGCGTGGCTGACGAGGGAGCAGGTCGAGACCTGTGACCGAGGAAGACGCGCGGACGCGCCCAGCAGACGCGAGCGGGCGACGGGAGGGAATGACGGTCACGCTCTGAGGCGCGCGCGAGGGCCCCGGGCAGGCCGCGCCAGGTGCCGGAGGGGCGCCCCGACCGGAGGGAGGGGCGGTCCCGGCCGGGCGGGGGCGCGCCGACCGGAGGGAGGAGCGATCCCGCCCGGGCGGACCAAGGCGCGCGAGCGCCGCGCCCCGGAGAGCACCGACCCGCCCTCGGGGCGGGGGGCGCCCGACGTCGTCAGGCGCGCGTGAAGACGAGCGTGACGGTGGCCCCGAGGTCCGTGCCGACGGCCTCGATGCCGTCCGGGGCCTGGCGCACGCGCCATCGCGTGCCGGTCACGCGCGTCAGCCACCCCTCGGCGGTCCCGAGCATCGGGCCGGCGGGCATCGCGAAGCCGCGGCGCCCGCGCGGGTGCACGGTGACGGCCTCGGGGTGCACCGGGCCGAGCTCGACGACGGGATCCCGGGTCTCGCCGACGAAGGCCACGAGCCGCCACGACCCGACGAGGAGGCCGCTCACGCCGAAGCGGGAGGCGAGATCGAGGGCGCCCTCGGTCGCGGGGCCGATGAACGCGTCGGCGAGCGTGATCTCGCCGGTGCCGTCGGCGCGGAGGGTGAGCTCCATGCCGCGCGCGGCGCCCACCCGCTCGGCGCGGCGGCCGGCGCGCACGACCCAGGTGCCGACGGGGCCGGCCGGGGCC